>JAZBNV010000010.1:0-36292 GCA_036350795.1 Marinilabiliaceae bacterium | reverse complement strand
TTATTTTCCCTCCACTGGTGAGTGTCGTCTTCAAAGATTTCCTTTTTCCAGACAGGATAGTGAATTTTAATCATTTCAACCACATGGCGACAGGCCCGGAATGCCTGGTCGCGATGACCGGCTGCCACAAGTACAAAGAGAGATATTTCGCCTGTATTAACCCTTCCTTCAGAATGAAGGATAATAATTTTATGAACATCTGAAAAGGCCTCTTTTGTTACTGAAATAATTCTTTCGGCTTCTTTTGAAACCATTGCCTCGTATGCAGAGTATTCAATTGCCACAACCTTTCTGCCTCCTGTTTCATCATCTCTTACCTGACCCATAAATGATGCATGACCGCCACAGTTTTTCATCTCTGTCAGAGCGGCAAGATAAGCGGAGATTACAGGTATGCCTACCGGACCTTTAACAAGATATGTCGGATTCATTAAAATTATTTGTTTTTACCGTAACTGACGAAAGAGGGTTTATTGAAATAGATCCGGCTTCACCCTTCAGGGTAGAAGAATATATGGCTTTGTTTTTAAGTACTTCAATTGCTTTTTCTATCTGTTTATCGTCTTTAATATTATGTTTAATAGATCCTTCTTCGTAGTAGTATCTGCCCACAATATCATCTTCAAGAAGCTGAATGATTTCGTTTTTAAAGCTTATAAGGTCATTTTCCAGCTTGTGTTCCAGCTGTAATTTAAGATTATCGAAAAGCTCCCTGTTGCTTTCATAGTATTTTTCCCTTTTAGCTGCATCAAGAAGTCTGTCCATTGCATCTTCGGTGCCGGTTTCATAGCTGAAGTTCCTGTCCTTAAGAAAGTTCCTGAAATCTTCATAAGCTGAATCAGGGAAACTATATACTCCCGGTTCGTCAATTGAGGTATTGCGCCAGAAATAGCTGGTACCATAATCAAAAATATATGACCTGAGGTATAACTCGGCAGCTACCTGGCTAAGCTGACCTATTTCAACAGTATAGTCAGGAATTATTCCTCCGCCATCTTTTACCGTTCTGCCATTGCGTGTTTTAAATTCTGAGATCAGTGAATCCGGAATCATCCCAACAGAACCATCCTCATTCCGGTGAGTGAAGTCAAGAGCCTGAACACAGCGTCCGCTTGGTATATAGTATTTTGCTGTGGTTACCTTAAGGGATGCATTATAACTCAGGGGGCGACTTATCTGAACCAGCCCTTTCCCATATGATCTCTGTCCTACGATAATACCCCTGTCGAGATCCTGAATTGCTCCCGCCACTATTTCTGAAGCTGACGCAGAATTCCTGTTAATCATTACCACAAGCGGGATTTCAACATCAACCGGCTTGCGGGTGGTTTTATATGTTACATCAAATTTATCAACCTTACCCCTTGTACTCAGAACTTCCTGGCCTGCGTCGACAAAAAGATTCACTATTTCAACTGCTTCTGTAAGCAAGCCTCCGGGGTTGTTCCTGAGGTCCAGTATTATTTTTTTTGCACCGTGCTCTTCTTTAAGAGTAAGCAGGGCCTTCCTTACATCCTGGCTGCAATTCTGTGTAAAATTGGTAAATCTTATATACCCGACCTCATCATCCAGCATACCAGAGAAGGGAACCGGGGGTACCGCGATTCTTTCCCGTTTAAGTGTCCTGGTGATATCGCTTCCTTCTCTTTCTATCACAAGGCTTATATCTGTATTGGGATCGCCTTTAAGTTTATCGCTTACTTCGTCTGCATTTAAACCTTTAAGCGAAAATCCGTCGATTGATTTTAGTTTGTCGCCTGCTTTTAAACCGGCTTTGTCTGCCGGGAAGCCTTTATAAATCTGGGTGAGGGTAACATAATCCCCGGTCTTCCTTATCAGCGAGCCAATACCGCCATATTTCCCGGTGGTCATAAACCTGAAATCTCCCTGGTCGTCTTCAGAATAATACACAGTATAGGGATCAAGTATTTTCAGCATTTCGTCGATAGAAGTTTGCACCAGCTTATCAGGGTCGATACCATCAACATAGAAGGTGTTTAATTCCCTGAACAGTGAAAAATATATATCGAGGTTTTTGGCAAGTTTAAAATCATTTGATTCGGTTTTAAGGAATCCCAATGAAACAGTAGCCGTGGCAATTACCAGCGTCAGTAAAACAATACGTATTATTCTTATCTTTTTCATAGCTATATATTCTCTGCCTCTGAATTAATATGAAAAGACAGCCTCTTGTTACAATTCTTCAGGCGGCTTTTCAATATTTTCTGCGTCATGCAAAAGTAATGATAATTTTGAGACAACTTCCTCCATGCTGTCGAGCACCAGCCTGTATGATGGAAGCCTGGTGCCGGTAAACAGGATCATTAATATTATTTTTCCCTTATGTTCTTCCAGTGTATTGTAGATACTGATTTTATTAAGCCTCCAGGCTTCCCGCATAAGTCGTTTAATCCTGTTGCGGTCTACGGCTTTTTTAAAATACTTTTTTGAAACCGAAACGGCTGTTTGTGCAGGGTAAGACCCCTGGTGGGCTAAAGGCATCCATAATACCCTGAAGGGGTAACAATAAAATGAATTACCCTTATCAAAAAGGATCGCGATGGCCTTTTTGCCCTTAAGGCGTTCGTCTTTTTTAAAACTGTAAGATTTCTCCATAAATAAAAAACCCGAAACTTATTCAAAAATAGAAAGTTCCGGGCAATATTTTGCAGATTACTGCTATTTACATTTTCTGCTCTCCCTGATATAATTATCAAGCGCCATTGTCATCGAAGGAGCTTTCTGATTCGGAGCATCGATATCGCACCTCAGCTTAAGTTCTTTCACAGCATCAGCTGTGGTTGGCCCGAAAGCTGCTATCAGGGTACTGTTCTGCTCAAAATCCGGAAAATTCTCCATTAATGATTTAGGCCCTGAAGGACTGTAAAATACAAGAATGTCGTAATATACATCAGCCAGGTCGCTCAGATCGGCGCTTACGGTCTTATACATATTACCAATCGTGTAATTAATCTTGTGCCTGTTAAGCAGCTCAGGTATTTCTGCTTTATGGGGAATTGACAGTGGTACAAAGAAATTGTCGTCCCTGTGCTTATTGATTATTGTTACCAGCTCATCAAATTGTGCTTTACCGTGGAAAATTTTTCTTTTACGGTAAACAATATATTTCTGAAGATAGAAAGCAACATTTTCAGTTATACAGAAATATTTCATTGTATCAGGAATGGTAAGCCTGAGCTCTTCTGCTATCCTGAAATAATGGTCAATGGCAGTTTTACTGGTAAAAATAACAGCAGTATAATCCATCAGGTTTATTTTCTGCTGCCGGAAGTCTTTCGCTGAAATCCCAACCACCTCTATAAATGATCTGAAGTCAACCTTAAGGTTGTACTTCCTTGCCAGTTCATAGTAAGGAGACTTAGGATTTTGTGGTTCCGGTTGTGATACTAAAATACTCTTGATCTTCAAAATGCCTTCAGTTTAGTTTCTATATCGGTTCCTCTACTCTAGACTGCCCCTGAAAAGTATTTTGCAAATACTATCATAGGGGTAAATTCCAGTGCGCAAAGATACAAAATCAAATAAAATAATGAAAATCCTCTCTTTATAAATACTGAAAAGAGCCTTATTATTCTTATAATCAGTAAACTAGCTATAAACAAGACAGCCAGGTTAATAAGTAAGATGTCGCTTACGATGTCAAGATAGAGTATGAAAAAGTTAATTAAAAGCATGGGAACGGCTAAAAACTTATATAATTGGGCTATGTTGAAGCCATATTCTTCGAAGGCTGTTCCGGTACCGGTAAAATTACCGAGAAAAGTAATAATGGCGAACCGGGTAGCAAGTGAAAGAGAGACAATAAGAAGGTTCAGAAGCCAGAGCGAAAAGTCTGACAGGCCAAAAATATGAAATGAATAAACAGATTCACAAAAATATGCAAGGCTGGCAATGCTCATAAGTGATGCTATTATAAGCATTGTGTGTTCCGGTTTATTTCCCGGCGACCGGTTTCTGAATGCTGTTGATGAATACCTGCCACTGTAAACAACCTTGCCAAGCCAGACCAGGATATTCTTATTTATAAAGGATGAGAGTATAAATAAAAGAATGGGGATAGTACTGATAATCAGCAGCCAGTCAGATTCAAACATACCCTGGGGCAAAGGATTGCCAGGGGTGTTCTGAACGTGCATTACTATTCCCGGGCCGGCTGTGGGCATCATATTTTATACTTTATAAAAGGGTTTTAAAAATAATCCAGCTTACGGCCTTCAATCTTAGCCAGCAGGTCGTTGGCCAGCCTGCTTGCCCCTATTCTGAACAGGCCGGGAGCAAGCCATTGTTTGCCAAGTACTCCATCAACAATAGAATAATACTGCTCGGCTTCACTGGCGGTACCTATACCACCGGCAGGCTTAAAACCTACTTCTCTTCCTGTTTGACCGTGGTAATCTTTTATTGCAGCACACATAACCCAGGCTGCTTCCTTTGTTGCAGAAGTATGGGCTTTACCGCTTGAGGTTTTTATAAAATCTGCGCCGGCATTCATTGCCAGCATAGAGGCTTCGTATACTAATTCCGGTTTCTCTATAATTCCGGATTCCAGGATTACTTTAAGATGCCTGCACCCCATTAGATCCTTTATTGACTTAATTTCAGAAGCAACCAGGTCATAATTACCATCAAGAAACTCGCCCAGGGAAATAACAATATCCAGTTCTTCGGCACCCGCATCAATAGCTCTTTTACATTCGTCGATCTTGTTTTCAATAAAGGTTTGTGAAGTGGGAAAGGAAGCGGCAACTGCTGCAATATTGATTTGTTCAACCTTTAAGATTTCTTTTACAAGTGGCACAAACCTGGGGAAAACACAGATAGCTGCAACATCCGGCAGGTCGGGAAACTCATAGGGAAAATTATTTAATTTTCCGCATATATGTCTTATAGTAGATTCATTATCAGTAACATTGAGCGATGTAAGGTCAAGCAGCGAGAACATCTGTCTGAAGATATTGGCAGGTGCTTTATATTCTATCCTGTCAATAAGCTGGCTGATTTCAGCAGTACTTACACCTGAAAAACGGTTTTTCATTTTCTGAAGATATTTTAGGATACAAAAGTAATGAATATTGCTATATGCTTCCCGGGCAGGGTATTAATATTATTTATTCAGGCGGGGATTATTCTTGTGCCTGTGCCTGTCCCTGTTCTCCCTTTTTTCCAATCCTTTTTTAAATTCATCTTCCAGGTTAATTCCGGTTTGATTGGCAAGGCAGATCAGGACAAACAGTACATCTGCAATTTCTTCTCCAAGGTTTGGTTTTTCGTTCTCCTTAAATGATTGTTCGCCATATATTCTTGATATCTGTCTGGCCAGCTCGCCAACTTCTTCGCTCAGGATTGCCATATTTGTAAGTTCGTTAAAATACCTTACTCCTGTTTCCTTTATCCACTTATCTACAATTTCCTGTGCTTCATTCAGTTTCATTTCCAGGGTTTTTATACAATAATATTATTCCTTATTCCTGCTATCGATAATAATAGTTACAGGGCCGCTGTTTACAAGCGAAATTTCCATCTTTGCCCCGAATTCGCCACTGCCCACCTTTTTATGCGTCAAAGCCTCCAGTCTTTCTATAAATTGCTCGTAAAGGGGTATTGCTATATCCGGTCCGGCTGCTTTAATATATGATGGCCTGTTGCCTTTTTTTGTTTTTGCGTGCAGGGTAAACTGACTTATAAGGAGGCAATCGCCGTCAATATCCTGTACCGAAAGGTTCATAACACCATTTTCATCATCAAAGATTCTCAATTGCAGAATTTTATTACTCAGCCATTCAACATCTTCCTGACCGTCGGCCTCCTCGATTCCGAGAAGGATAAGAAGGCCCTTGCCGATTGCTGATTTTGTTTTTCCGTTTATAGCTACTCCGGCTTTAGCTACTCTTTGTATTACTGCTCTCATTTTTTAGAAAGGATAATGGCAAATGTAAGGATAAATCGTCTTTTGGCTGATTTAAGTGCTAAAAATCAATGATAACAGCTTATTACATCAATGTATAATTTCATGATCAATAATTATTATTTTATTTTTGCGGGCACTGTAGAAAAAATATGGAATACCTTACACTACTTGCTATAGCAGTCAGCCTTTCATTTGACACTTTTGTTGTTGCTCTTGGTTGCGGAGTTATGAAAATTAAAATAAGTTTCAGGGAAGCAGTCCGGGTGTCTTTTGTTATGGCCTTTTTCCAGGGCTCATTTCCCCTGGCCGGGTTTTTTCTTGGCTCGGTTTTCCAGAGGTATATGGAGCCCGTTGACCATTGGTTTGCTTTCGGACTTTTATTTATTCTGGGATCCAGGATGCTTGTAAGTGCTTTAAGTAAGAGGAAGGATCCCAAAGAATATGATATAACCAAACCCCTGATAGTTATAACAATGGGTGTTGGCACCAGTATAGATGCATTTGTTGTCGGACTGAGTCTTGGCCTGCTGGAAGCAAACATATGGTTTTCATCGCTTACTATTGCAGCAGTTACTTTTATGGCTGCAATGATTGCTATCAGGCTTGGCAAATCAATAGGAACCAGGATTGGACGGGGCGTTGAGGTTGCAGGCGGAATGATCCTGGTAATAATCGGTCTTAAGATACTGCTTGAGCATCTGGCTATCTGACCGATATAATCAGGAGTAATCCTTGTCCCGGGCTTATCCGGGTGGACCTGTTTCGGGCCTACAGGCTAAGCCCCATAGCATAAGCTTTTTTAGTCAGATCGTCTCCTTTTTCCGGCACCATGTAGTCCGGAGCAACAAGCGATCCGAGGTAGGCAAAATTATTCGAGTTAAAGAGCCTTTCGTTGGTCTCAAATAACCTGTGATAAGTTCCGTCTTTGGCCCCCTGGGCGTATACCCCGATTACTTTTCTGTCGCCAACAAGCTCTGATATCCTGTTCTCATCCTTAAATGAGTACCACCTGTCGATATAAGCCTTTGCCTGGGCACTTATCCCTCCCATGTAGATTGGGCTGCCAAAAATCAGCACATCACATTGTTCTGTAAGGTCGAGCACCTTCCTGCCATCATCAGTAAGCTTACACCTGGCTCCGGGCGAAAGCCTGCAATCGCCACAGGCCTGGCATGGTGAGAAGTTGAGCTCATTTAGTTTGATAAATTGCGTTTCATGACCTGCATCCTCGGCACCGCTTAAAACAGATTTTATTATCCTGTCGGTATTGCTTTCAGTACGAGGACTACCGCTTATTGCAAGAACCCTGAGTTTTTGATGTCCCATTGCATCACTTATTTAAAGGTTAAATGTTTCGCAAATTAGTGAGAAAAATGGGAAATTGCTCTTATTATGAACAAAATGCCCTTGCTAATCCTTAAAAAATAGGATTACTTTGTAATAAATCTTTTTGAAATGGATAATAATTGTGAGTGTTCAGGTTGCCAGTTTCGAAATGTAGCCTTTTCAACTCTTGAAATGGGCCAGGTTACAAATTTATGTAAGTTCAGGCAGGAGTATATTTATAGTAAGGGGGGAATTATCCATAAAGAAGGTGATCCTATTCAGGATTTCAAATACCTTAAAAGTGGCCTGGTTAAGGTTTTCAGAAGCAATAAAAGAGGTAGTGAGCAAATAATAGCTATTACAAGGCCATTTGAATTTGTCAGCAATATGAGCATCTTTTCTGAAGAGATGTATAAATATTCTGTTTCGGCAATTGAGGAATCGGTAATTTGCAGCATAAAACTCGAATATATAAGGGAGCTTGTTGCGGGGAATGGTCATTTCGCACTTGAACTTATGACAAAGATTTCTAAAATTTCTGATAAGATTATATTGCAGACGCTCGATATCAGGAACAGGAACCTCGTGGGAAGAGTTGCATACATCCTTCTTTATTTTGCTAAAGATATTTACAATACCAGGGTGTTTGATCTGCCTGTATCAAGAAAAGAAATAGCAGATTACATAAGCATGAGTACTGCCAATGTTATAAGAACTCTTTCTGATTTCAGGAGGGAAGGGATAATAAAACTATATGGCAAAACTGTTGAAATTGATGATATAGAGAAGCTTGAAATAATCTCTGAAAGGGGTTAATCCGGGCAGATGCTCCAAAACACCTTGTTAAACTGGACTTAAGAGTCTATTTTCTATATTTTTATTCTGAAATTAAAATGCCAGTATTCAATTAATCTTTATCATGATGAAGAAGATATTTACATTACTACTTGCTTCGCTTATTTATGCGGGCCTCTCAGCACAGGGATACAAGGTTCTGAACCCTGTATCGTACCCGGAGTCCGATTTAAATGATTCCATTTACACCGTGAAGGGATATCGTCACGGAGTCAGTTTTTTCCCTCAGCTTGAGCATTCTGATGTAGAGTATACAGCAGGAGAAACTCTCACCTTTGACAGGTTCCATTCGAATGATGTAATCAATAGCTGGATGATAAAATTCTCTGCTCAGTATCCCGGGCTTACAGAGCTCTACCAGGTTGCAGAAAGTTTCGAGGGCAGGCCAATACTGCAAATGACAATCACCAACAAGGCTACGGGGAAGGATACGGATAAACCCGGTGCATTTTTTGAAGGTAACCGACATAGCGGTGAAATTACCTCGGCAGAATCATCACTCTGGTTGATTCAACACCTGCTTACAGGCTATGGTACAGACAGTGAGATCACTAAGATCATTGACACAAAGGCAATATATGTAAGGCCTGTTAATAATCCTGATGGTCATTGCCTTTATATTCACACCGCCCAGAGTAACAGGAGTACCGTAAAGCCATGCGATAACGATCTTGACGGACTTCTGGATGAGGATGCTCCCGATGATATCAACGGTGATGGAATAATTCTTACAATGAGATGGAAAGATGAGGAAAAGGGTAATATGATTCCTGATCCTGATGATAAGAGTGGCAGGATTATGAAACGTGTTCCTGAAGGAGAAGGCACATACCTTACTTCATCAGAGGGTATCGATAATGATAATGATGGCAATCTAAACGAAGATGGAATCGGGGGACTGGATCTTCATCGTAATTATCCCGAAAACTGGAGACCTGAAGCACATCTGGAACTTACCGGCAGGGGATTCAGCCAGAGGGGAGCAGGAGAATACCCGCTAAGCGAAGTGGAAACAAGGGCAGTGGTAACCTTCCTGTTGTCTCATCCAAATATCTATATTGTTAATTCGATGGATACCAGGGTGCCCATGCACCTAAGGCCCCCCTCAACTTCACCATCTGAGGAGAGAATGTATGATGAAGACAGGGAATGGTACGAATACTTTGATAAAATTGGGAAGGGCATAACCGGCTATGAAAGAGCCGGCGATGTTTACCAGGACTATGGGGGCGGCAACCCACTCTTTGGTCATGGTCCCGACTTTGGCTACTGGTATTATGGTGCAATATGGTACGGAGATGAGTTATGGAATGGTGCAAGGTATAAGGATTATGATGAAGACGGGGATATTGACCAGCTCGACCTTTTAAGTTGGGATGAGGAGGAAAACAACGGGGATGGTTTTATAGAGTGGACTCCGGCAGTTCATCCTGTTTACGGAGATGTTGAAATAGGTGGTTTCCATCCTAAATTCTTTTCGCAAAACCCGCCGGCCAGACATCTTCTGCCCTGGGCAAAAAACCAGGCTCTTTTTAACCTTGAGATGGTAAAACACCTGCCTCAACTCGAATGGGATGATATAATAGTGAAGAAGAAAAAAGCCTATAAAAATGATTCTACCGATTACAGTATTAAAGTATCATTTAAAAATACAGGCAAACTTCCAACTGCTCTTAAGCAGGCCCACCTGGTAAAAATAGTGAATGAAGACAGGATAAGCATAAGGTTTGATAATAAACTGGTAAGAGGCGCAAGCCCGGCAATAAAACTAATTACCGGGGGATCGGGAGGAGGCAGAGACTATTATGGATCGGGCCGCCCTTCTTCTGCACGCAGCAGTGCAACTCAGAATGCCGGTTTTACGAAAGGAGGCGAAACCAGGGAAGTTGAATTTATTGTAAGGGTTTACGGGGAAGAGGAAATAAGTGGTAAAGCCTCTGTATCCTCAACCCGTGGAGGAATTTTAAAGGATAAGGTATTTACCATAAGCAGGTGAGGGGGGCAGATTCCGAAATTAGTCCTTACCCGGTACAGGTATAAATTGTAAGGGTTTAACAGCCCCGGGATAAATAGCTAGCTAATAATCAAAAAAAACCAATTATGATATGAAAAATGACAGGTATATGGTAAGAGATATTCCAAGGAGAAAGTTCCTGGAAATGAGTTTGAAAGGAGGACTGGTAATGGCTTCAACCCCTGCATTATTGTCGCAGCTTGTTTCATGCCAGCCTATGGGTTCGGCGGCTGCGGGGCTCGACCTTGACAGGGAAACACTCAGGAAGGTAATAGCATCTGCCCTGGAAAAGGGTGGTGATTTTGCCGAGGTTTACCTTGAAAACAGGGTGTCGAGGAATATTGTTATGGAAGAATCAAAATTTAAGAGCGGCCTCTATGGTGTAAGCCAGGGTGCCGGCGTAAGGGTGATTTCAGGGAATAAAACAGGATATGCCTATACAGATGATATCACACCCGAAAACCTTATGAGGGCGGCAAAGATTGCATCATACGTAGCTAAAGACGGGAAAGCACCCGGCCCCTTTGATATTAATGAGGCTTCAAGATCTTCTTTCGTATCGGTGGCAAAGCCCTTAAATGATATTGCTGATGAAAAAAGAATACAGATACTTGAAAGGGCCGACCAGGCAGCTCTTGATTATGACCCGAGGATAAAGATGGCTCTTGTTGATTACTATGACGAGGTACGTGGACGGGTTATTGCCAACTCAGAAGGCCTTTACATTCGCGATGAGCTTCCCCTCCTGTTTTTTATTGTTCAGACCATGAGCGATGATGGCAATGCACGGCATATGTCGCGTGAGAGGTTGTCAAGGCATAGCGGTTTTGAGATGTTTGATGAGGTGAGTCCCGAAGAAGTGGCCAGGAGGGCTGCCCGCGAAGCTGTTGATATGCTTGCTGCAGAGGATGCTCCGGCTGGCATAATGGATATTGTGATGCAAAATGGCTGGGGAGGCGTGCTTGTACACGAGGCTGTTGGTCACCCGCTTGAGGCTGATAATATCGCAAAAGGCGTGGGGGCCTTTACCGGAAAACTTGGACAAAAAGTGGCAAGCGATCTCTTTACAATGGTTGATGATGGGTCAATTCCAAATGCAAGGGGTACAATAAATCACGACGATGAAGGCACCCAGGCAAAAAGAAATGTTCTTATCGAGAATGGTATTCTGAAGGGCTATATGACCGATATTTTAAGTGCTAAACAACTGGGGATGGAAAGAACCGGGAACGGACGAAGGGAATCGTTCAGGTATATACCAATCCCGCGTATGACAAATACCTTTATCGACAGGGGAGAATCAGATCCTGCCGAAATACTCTCCTCAACCAGGAAAGGGATATATGTTCAGAGCCTGAGTGGAGGAAGTGTTAATCCTGTAACCGGGGTATTTAATTTTACCTGCCGGGAGGCTTACCAGATTGAGAATGGAAAACTTATCAAACCAATAAAAGGGGCAACCCTGATTGGTTCGTGCCTGGACGTGATTTCAAATGTTGATGCCGTTGGAAACGACCTGGATTTTGGACCTGGAATATGTGGCAAAGGCCAGGAGGCCGAAGTGGATGCCGGACAACCCACCGTAAGAATAAGGGGAATTAATGTTGGCGGAAGCAGGGGATAATAATTAATTAAAAAAAGGAAGCAATGAACTATATAGATCTCACAAACAAATTAATTAAAAAGAGCCTGAAGCTCGGGGCCGATGAAGCAGAAGTATATCTTGAGACTTCAAGAAACCTGAGCATCCAGGTGCTTAACGGAGAAATTGAAACCATTGAAGAAGCCTCATCCCATGGAGTGGGTTTCAGGGTATTTGTTGACGGTAAAATGGGCTTCAGCCATTGTAACGATCTTGACAGCAAATCTCTCGATGAAACAATTAAGAAAGCAATTGCCTTTGCCAGGCTTACCACCCCTGATGAAAAAAACACCCTGCATTCAAATACTGCCATTACAGGGGTTAATGGTCTTTATGATGAAGAGATTGCGCAAATTCCTATGGAGACAAAAATTGATATGGCCCTAAAGCTTGAAAAGCTGGCAATGGCAGATCCAAGGGTTACTAAAAGCTCAGGAGCCGGATATGGAGAATCGGAGGGAGAAATATTTATCGCAAACTCGAAGGGTATTTCCAAAAGCTATAAAAGCTCAGGGTGTTCTATTGGCGTAAGTGTTGTTGCAGAAAAAGGCGACCAGAAAAATACAGGAGGTGAATACTGCAGCAGACGCTACTTTTCTGATCTTAAGCCACTCGAAGATATTGCTGCCCTGGCTTCGCGCAAGGCCTGGGAAATGCTTGATCCTAAAATGATCACAACACAAAAAGCTGCCGTAATATTTGATCCCGATGTGGCAAGATCACTGCTTGGAGGAGTATTGTCTGCAATAAACGGAGAGAGGGTTATGCAGGGAGCAAGCTTCCTGAAGGACTCAATTGATAAGAAATTTGCTTCAGATTTGCTTGGTATTATTGATGATGGTACACGGGAAAAAGGTCTTGCCAGTGCTCCATTCGACGGAGAAGGTGTTCCCACTCAGAAAACAGTACTTGTTAAAAACGGGGTATTAAAATCATTTATTTATAATACATACTCGGCAAACAGGGCCGGAACAAGCAGCACAGGTAATGCTTCGAGAGGAGGATTTACAAGGCTTCCCGGAATCGGCACACATAATGTTTATGTTGAGCCCGGCAATTCTGGCAGGAATGAGATCATTGCCGGAACCGGAAAGGGCCTTCTTCTGAAAGGAGTAACTGGTTACGGGATAAACCCTGTAAATGGTAATTTCTCAGGTGGCGCCAGTGGTTTCTGGGTTGAAGGGGGAGAAATTATACACCCTGTTAAAGGACTTACCATAGCAGGGAGCGCAGACGCAATTCTTAATGGTATAGATATGATGGGTAACGACCTTGATATGAACCGGGGCTTTGCTGCTCCTACATTCAGGGTAAACGAAATGCAAATTGGAGGAAAATAAAATGAGAAGAAACAGAATCAGGGTTTTTACCCTGGCAGCTTTTTTGGCAATTGGATTATCAGTGTCGGGTCAGTGGCAGGCACGACAGGCCGATCCCACCGGATTTGAATTCAGAAACCTTGGGGCATTCAGGGTGAGCGCCTGGATTGGAGAGCTTGCTATTCCCCTGAATCCCGGTGAAAAACATAAAAATACATGGTATGTTGCTCCCAGGGCAGGAGGTGTTTGGAAAACCACCAACAGGGGAACCAC
This sequence comes from Marinilabiliaceae bacterium, assembly GCA_036350795.1. GTDB lineage: Bacteria > Bacteroidota > Bacteroidia > Bacteroidales > VadinHA17 > JAUVKT01. Next base: position 22,934 of record JAZBNV010000010.1, on the reverse strand, counting down.
CTTTGAGTGTATAAGTGATGAATTGGGAACAACATATATTGGCGATGTCGAGGTAGCTCCTTCTGATCCTGATATTGTATGGATAGGAACCGGAGAGGACTTCAGTGCACGATCATCATATTATGGTAATGGAATCTGGAAATCTGTTGATGCAGGCGAAACATGGATGAATATGGGACTTGAAAAATCTTCCCATATAGCTGAGATTATTATTCATCCGTCAAATCCGGATATTGTATGGGTGGCCGTTATGGGAAATCTCTATTCTGAAAACGAAGAAAGAGGAGTATATAAAACTACTGATGGAGGCATAACATGGGACAGGGTACTTTATATTGATGCAGCTACGGGTGTGATAGATATGGTTATCAATCCTCAGAATCCCGATATTATCTATGCTGCAAGCTATGAAAAGCTGCGTACTCCATGGACCTTTGAACCCGGAGGCGTAAAAAGCAGGATTTATAAATCAATGGATGGAGGAATTAAATGGAAGGTAATATCCGGAGGAGGTTTCCCGGATGGGCCTCTTGGACGGATAGGAATTGACCTGCAGTATAATAACCCGGATGTTGTGGTTGCAGTAGTACAGAACCTTAACCTGAAAGAGGGTGTGGATCCCAATGCTCCGGTACCATTCGATGAATTTACAGATCATTCATTCGACAACCTTGTAGGAGGAGAAGCCTACAGGTCATTCGATGCAGGCAAAACGTGGGAAAGGCTTAACGATCCCGAAAAAACTGACGTCAGCGGTAAGGCTGCTTACAGCTTTAATAAGATATGTGTCGACCCGGACAATCCTGATAAGATATTTATAATTGGTGCAGGGATGTCTTATACTCTTGATGGTGGTAAAACATGGCCAGTTGGCCGGACCGGCGATCGTTTCAGGACTAACTTCGGTGATAACCGGACACTCTGGATTGATCCCCGCGATGGCAATCATATGTTTCTTGGCTCTGACGGGGGCATCTATGAAACCTGGGATGGAGGAAAGTCGATGATGCACTATCACCACCTGCCCCTGGGAGAAATATATATGGTTGAGGTTGATAAGCAGGTACCCTATAATATATATATCGGGCTGCAGGACCACGAAGTCTGGAAAGGTCCTTCAAACAGCTGGTCGGGTGAGGTAAGCGATGAAGACTGGGTAATTGTAGGGATGTGGGACGGTATGTATTGCAAGGTTGATCCCGACGACAACAGGTGGCTGTACTTTACCAGCCAGTTCGGCGCACATCACAGGGTTGATCAGGCAACAGGCGAAAGAGTGAGTATTTCTCCTGTTCCGCCCGAAGGAGGCGAAAGGTACAGGTATACATGGAATACTCCCCTTGTGCTCTCACCTCATAACAGCAAAGTACTGTATACAGGCGGACAGATGCTTCTGAAGTCTGAAGACCGGGGAGATACCTGGAAGGAAATAAGCCCCGACCTGAGCTATAATGATAAAGTTAAAATAGCAGGCACAGGCCATGTAATGTATTGTACTATAGTAAGTATTGACGAGTCACCTGTAGAACCAGGCCTTATCTGGGTTGGTACCGATGATGGTCGTATACATATGACACGTGATGCAGGTAAAAACTGGACGGAGTTTACAAAAGACCTTGAAAAGATTGGAATGACCCACGAGAGATGGACAGCAAGGGTGGCTGCATCAAAACATGAAAAGGGCAGGGTATATATAGCAAAGAACGGCTACAGGAACGACGATATGAAAGCCTACCTTTATACCAGCGATAACTATGGTAAAAGCTGGAGAGATATCTCCTCCAATCTGCCCCTGTCGCCTATAAATGTAGTATTTGAGGATTACAAAAACCCTGATCTCCTGTTTGTGGGAAATGATATGGGTGTTTTCTATACCCTCGACAGGGGCGATAGCTGGGAGCAGCTAAAGGCAAACCTGCCCCCGGTTGTGGTAAGAGACCTCCTGGTTCATCCTACCGAAGGAGATCTTGTGGTTGGCACCTATGGAAGAGCAGCCTGGGTAGGAGATATAACACCCCTGCAGCAAATAAATGAAAAGCTTGAGTCGGCAGACTTCCACCTCTTTGATATAGAACCAAAGCCACAGATGAATTTTTCGCAGCAGGCATCCTGGGGAAATTATAATATTATGGGAAGTAACCGGATTGCAACGCCAAATGAAACAAACGGACTCGAGATCTGGTTCCGCTTTAATACCTGTCCCGACCAGACCGCATCGCTGATAATTGAAAACAGCGAAGGAAAAAAGGTTTACGAAAGAGAAATTGTGGTATACAAGGGAATATGGAAGGTTTTCTGGAATACCATAAGAGCAGAACCCGGAGAATATAAAGTAACTCTTAGCTATAAGGGCAAGTCGGTTTCGAAAAATGGAGTGGTTCTGGAAAGGTGGCTGTGGCCGGTTCTTAATTACAGGGAATAAAATATAGCCTGCGAGGAAAATAATAACGGCATTGAGGCTGTCTCAAAAGGGCACAATCTTTGTCATTTCGAGCTAATGCGAGAAATCAGGATTCTGATTATCAGATGATTAGATCCCTCGATTAACTCGGGATGACAAGAATATTATACTTTTGAGACAGCCTCAATTTATTTCTCCATATCTGCAGCAAAGAGATCAGTATGCTTATAATTTGAGAATGCTTTTCTTCTTTGAATAGTAGTTGAATTATTTTACTTTTACCGGCTGGAAAAAGGAGGGATAATTTTAATAATATTATTATGGCAAATGAGCAAAAGATAAAAGGAGTGATTGCTATTCTGACCGGAGGTGGTGACGTTCCGGGGCTTAACCCGGCAATCAGGGCAGTAACAATAAGGGCAAACCGCGAGGGATACCGGGTGTTGGGACTTCGAAGGGGATGGGCAGGTATACTGGAATTGCAACGCGATAAGAAAGCGGATAACAGTCAGTGTTACCAGGTACTTACTGATGATATTGTTAATAAGGCAGGGAGAACAGGCGGAACATTTTTGCATTCATCCAGGACAAGACCCAGCCATGTTCCTAAATCAGCAGTGCCTGATCATCTTATGGACAGTTATACGGATGAGATTAATGACATGACCCCGGAGGTAATTAAAAACCTTGAATGGCTGGGAGTTGATTATCTTATACCTATAGGGGGTGACGATACACTAAGTTACGGGGTTCACCTTTATAAGAAGGGTGTAAAGGTTGTGGCAATACCAAAAACAATGGATAATGATGTACCCGGCACTGATTACTGCATCGGTTTCAGTACCTGCGTAACACGTACAATACAGATGACTAATAGTCTTCGTACTTCAGCCGGATCGCACGAGAGGTTACTTGTACTGGAGGTATTTGGCCGCTATGCCGGCTTTACGGCAATGCTCCCGACAATGGCCGGATCTGCAAACAGGTGCGTAATCCCGGAATACAGGTTCAATATTGAACAATTAACAAAATTACTGGTTGAAGATCGTAATTCAAATCCAAGTAAATACGCTGTTGTATTAATCAGTGAAGGGGCAATGTTTGATGGCGGTGAAATGATCTTTTCGAATGGTGAAAAAGATATGTACGGACACGCAAAACTTGGAGGTATAGGAGATATTGTTTCGGCCGAGATAAAAGAACTTACAGCTAAGTTTAATAAAGGAAAAATTATAAACGTCATTAACCAGAAATTAGGATATATGGTACGTGGAGGAGATCCTGATGCAGTAGATTCAATTGTACCGATGGCCTATGGTAACCTGGCACTTGACCTTATCCTTAAAGGGATTCATGGCCGACTGGTTGTTCTTAAAAATGGCCGCTATGATAATGTCCCGATTGACGTGGTAACGGCTACCAAAAAACTGGTAAACGTAGGGCAGTATTATAATACCGAACGGCTCAGACCATATTATCATAGCTTTGAGATGAAACCTTTCTTCCTCATGGCTTCAGAGGCTTAGATTTTTTTTCTACATTGTGGTAAATATATTTTTACCATGAAAAACAGCATATCCATACTTATCGCCGTATTTATTACGGCGATATTTTTTTCGTGTTCAGGAGAAAGGAACACAAGGGAAAGGATGCCTGAATTTGATACCACAATAATATCAGAGGCGCAAAACCTTATGGGTCTTATTTTTGATACTTCAGAAGTGAAGCAGATGCAGCGAAATCTTGCGCAAAGCCTGCTCCAATACCAGGAAATGCGCAAATATCACCTCGATAACAGCGTGTCCCCGGCTATTATTTTCAGACCACTCGTAAGTGGCTCTGGCGTAGACGGCTCAGAAGAAAGTCATTACACATCGTATGAAGACCTTGAAAGACCAGAATCGGATGTAGAACTGGCCTTTATGACTGTAGGAGAATTATCATGGTTATACAGAACCGGGCAGGTAAGTTCTGTTGAGCTTACCAATATTTACCTGGGCAGGCTCAGGCAATATGGCGACAGCCTGCAATGCCTTGTTACTCTTACCGAAAACCTGGCTCTTGACCAGGCCAGGAAAGCCGACAGGGAATTTGCAGAAGGAAAATACCGGGGACCTTTACACGGTATACCCTATGGAGTAAAGGACCTGCTTGCAGTTGAGGGCTATAAAACCACCTGGGGCGCTGCACCATATAAAAACCAGGTGATTGATGAAAGCGCTACAGTGGTGAAGAAACTGGAAGAAGCAGGAGCTGTGCTGGTGGCAAAATTATCGATGGGCGCACTTGCTATGGGAGATGTATGGTATGGAGGGAAAACCAAAAACCCATGGAATCCGGAAAGGGGATCCAGCGGATCATCAGCAGGCTCGGCAGCTGCAACATCGGCCGGTCTTGTTGGTTTTGCAATAGGAACAGAGACCCTGGGTTCAATAGTTTCACCCTCAAGCAGATGCGGAGTAACAGGTTTGCGACCAACATTCGGCAGGGTAAGTCGTTCGGGCGCAATGTCCCTGAGCTGGAGTATGGATAAGATTGGCCCCATATGCAGATCGGCCGAAGACTGTGCAATGGTTTTTGATATTATAAGGGGAAGCGACGGACTTGACCTGAGCGTACATGATGCACCCTTTAGCTATAATGCACGAAGGGATATTAATACACTTAGAATCGGATACTTAAAAAGTACCTTTGAAAATAATAACGGGGGATCGTCCCAGGCAAGGGATGTGCTGAAAGTTTTTCGCAAAATGGGAATAGACCCGGTTCCGCTTGAGCTGGAATTTGCAGGTATCCCTACCGAGAGTCTTGGTATAATATTAAGTGCTGAGGCAGCTGCAGCTTTTGATGAACTTACAAGGAGTAAGCTGGATTCTACTCTTACTTCTCAGGGCGACTGGAGCTGGCCAAACACCTTCAGATCGGCGCGTTTTATTCCGGCCGTGGAGTATATCCAGGCTAACAGGCACAGGACTATCCTGATGCAACAAATGGAGGATTTAATTAAGGATTTTGATGTTATAATAACAAGCAGCTTTGGCGGTGAACAGCTCTCTGTTACCAACCTGACCGGGCATCCCTGCGTGGTTGTACCCTGCGGGTTCAGCAGAAAGATAAACCCGGTAAGTATCAGTTTTATTGGTCCGCTTGACGGAGAGGATAATATACTGCGCGTTGCAGCCAGGTACCAGGAAGAAAGCGGCTGGGACGAAATGCATCCCCCATTATTTTCGGCAGAGAGCAGAGGGCAAGGAGCAAAGGGAAGCATAAATTGAATTAAAACAAAAATATTGGGACACATTTAATGCGTCCGTTTCTTAAATGAAAACAGGTCTTGTAATAAAATCAACAGGCAGTCGCTACCGCGTTAAGGAAGATGGTGGGGGGATAACAGAGTGTGTAATAAAAGGTAAATTCCGTACCCAGGGCATAAAAGGCACAAATCCTGTTGCAGTGGGTGACAGGGTGGTATTTGAGCAGGATGAGGGACAGACCGGGATCATTAAGGAAATCAGTGAAAGAAAGAACTATATCATAAGGAAGTCTTCAAACCTCTCAAAACAATACCAGATTATAGCTTCCAATATTGACCAGGCTGTTTTATTGATTTCCTTACGTATGCCTGAAACACAGGTTGAATTTATAGATCGTTTCCTGGTATCTGCAGAGGCCTTTCGTATACCTGTAAGTTTAATCTTTAATAAGACTGATCTGTATAATGCTGAAGATAAAGAAAGATTAGCACACCTGCTAAATGTATACAGTGCAATTGGCTATGCCTGTTATTGTCTGTCGCTTGAAAGCCTGGAGGGATTTGATAAGGTAAAGGCCCTCTTTAAGAAGAATATTTCACTTGTTTCAGGTAATTCCGGTGTAGGCAAGTCAACATTATTAAAGGCTATCGATCCCAGCCTTCAACTCAAGGTTGCCAGGGTGTCTGATTACCATAAACAGGGTCGCCACACCACAACCTTTGCAGAAATGTTTTTACTTCCTGATGGTGGATATATTATTGATACACCCGGGATAAAAGGCTTTGGGCTTGTGGAGTTTGAAAAGGAAGAGATTTACCATTTTTTCCCTGAAATATTCCGCATATCTTCCGGGTGCAGGTATAATAACTGCCTTCATTTTGATGAGCCGGGCTGCCATGTTAAGGAGGCTGTTGAGAAAGGAGATATTGAATGGACCCGGTACAGGAGCTATTTGAATATAATGTTTGACTCCAATTCAAAGTACAGATAAGTTTGATGAGATATAATATTGATTTATCTTTAACAGTTCTGGTTTTGCCGGTATTAGATCAAATAAAATGAAAAGACTTTCCATATTTTCGATTCTCCTGGTTGTAGTAATTCTTGGTATAAATGGAATCTATTACAATAACCTGTATCAAAAACAGCTTGATTATGCAAAGAGCCTTCTGATCCAGCAGGTTCAGCTGATTGGTGCTGAGACTGATTATGTTAACTTTCATTTTACCAGCGATATTGACAGAATCCTTTTTACCGAGAAGGAGAATATGGACCATTTCTTTACAGATGACGCAATACTGGAACATGTTAGCGAGAGTCTGAAATTATTTTATAATAAGTACGAAGATTTAATCTCCAATATAAAAATCAATAGTGCAGGCAGCCCTGATATTTTTACTCTGTTTAAAAATGTTGAGCAGAATTCCAACGAAGAAGAGTGGATAGTTGATAAATACAAATCACAGAAGCAGGACACAATTTATAAAAGAGATGTTATAGTGCCTAACCGGGATAAATATGACCTGATTAATCCGATCCCGGGAAGCAACAGTGAAATAATTGGAAATATTATTGTTACACTGGATTACCTGAAGTATTTTGAGTCGAAATTCGGGAAGTATAAGCTTGAAGAATACCAGTGGCAATGGTTGATCGACGATCAGGGAAAAATACTGTATATAAATTATATCAGCGACGATCCGATACTTGCCAGAGATCCGGAGGGAATTGATTTAAGCAGAAAAGAAGAAATACTGGAATATATCCTGGACGGTGTAAGTGGAAGTATTGCCCATAGCATAAGGGTAAATGATGAATCAAGTTCCATTATTTCGGCCTACTACCCTGTTGAATTGCTAAGGCATGAATTTGGCATGCTTTTTTCTTCCCCAACAGCATTTTATCAGACTTACATTATTAGAAATTCATTATTGATTGTTACTCTTACCCTCCTGCTGGTGGGTATACTGATAGTATTCTACAGGAGATATATAAATAATCTCTCTTCAGAGGGCAGCCTGCTAAAAGAATCGGAGCAGACTTTTATTAAGCTGATTAACCAGATGCCGGTGGGTGTTATAATAATGAATGAGTCGAAAGAAATATTGAAGGCAAATGAAACTGTTGCCACATTATTTTCATACGACAGCGTTAAAGATATGGAAGGGAAGCTAATGCCCGAAAGCAATCAATCTTCTGAAGGTTTGTTTTTTGCAGAAAACCCTGGATCAGGCTATGATACAAGCCAGTTCATGGTAGTAAAAAAGGACGAAGGGGATATTGTAATATACCGTAAGGAAATACCGGTGGTTTTCAGTGGCATGGACTGCATCATGGTGGTCCTGATCGATGTTACATTGCTTGAGGTGGCACGTAAGCAGGAGGCCAGGGCAAACGAAGCAAAGTCAGAATTCCTGGCCAGGATGAGTCACGAGATACGTACTCCCCTTAATGGTATAATAGGCATGGCCGATATACTCACCAGGATGGAACAGGAGAAAGAAGTGCTTGATATTATTAAGCTTATTAAAAATTCTTCAGACCTTCTGATGGGAATTATTAATGATCTTCTTGATTTCTCGCGTATAGAGGCCGGCAGGTTAATGCTTGATGAAATTCCGTTTAATATAAGAGAGGAGATTGATTATTGCATTAACATAGCCAGTTCATTTAAGAACCGGAATGTAAAAGTTGAAGTAAATATTGAACCGGATATTCCTGAAAGCCTGATAGGCGATCCTTTCAGGCTGAGACAGATTATTACAAATATTCTTACCTTATCGTTCGACCATACACAGCGGGGAGAAGTTAGGATTAATTGCAGGCTGGACAGAACTGACGAGGGTTTACAGCACCTTAAATTTGATATTCTTGATACGGGTAAAGGATATACAAATATGGCTCTGAAAAAGATTTTTGGCGATTATATCCAGGCAGAAAGGAAAAGTCTTGATAGCAGCAGCGTTGAGAAAGGCCTTATTGGTGTAATAACCAGGCAGCTTATTGAAATGATGGGCGGTGAGCTAAAACCATCAACTCCCTCAGGACTGTCGGACGACCCGGAATTGGCAGGAGCAAGATTTGTTTTTGATGTAAAAGTATATTCGAACGAAAGACTTGTGAAGAAAGTAGGTGCAGAGGATGTTAAGAATTACAGCGATATAAAGACACTGGTTGTAAGTGGTGAACGACAGCGCGACGAAGAATTGATGAGCTCGCTGCATAAGATCGGTCTTAAACCTTACATCACAAGCTGGCAGAAACAGACCCCTAACCTGATTAAGTCGAACCTGGAGAATGCAGATGAGAGGTATAAATTTCTTGTTATAGTCGACAGCCAGGATTTTGACGGTTTCGAGGTGGCAAAGAAAATCTGGGAGGATAAGCTTTTCGGTGAGATGATTATCCTTATGATAAGTTCAAACGACCAGCGTGGCAATTATTCCAGGTGTGTACAGTTTGGAATCGACGATTACCTGGTAAAACCCTTTCATATAAGCGAATTGTTTGATATAATCCAGAACAGGTTTCCGAATATTGAAATTGAGATGGATGATTTCCAGAATATGAAGCTGAAAAAAGACCTGAATGTTCTTGTAGCCGAAGACAACCTGATTAACCAGAAGGTTGCCCTCACCATATTTAGAAGTATTGGTTACGAGGCTGATATAGCTATAAACGGAGAGGAGGCTATTAAAATGGCAGGGGAGAAAAAATATGATATAATTTTTATGGACCTGATTATGCCGCTTATTGACGGTTTTGAGGCGGCGAGGGAAATTATTAAAAATGACAATAACACCCTGGTTGTGGCACTTACCGCAGATAGCACAAGCGAATCCATAAAAAAGGCTGAACTTTCAGGAATGAAGGACTTTATATCCAAACCTGTAAAGCAGGAAGAAATAAAAAAGGTGCTTCTCAAATATTTTTCCTGATACCTTGGAAGATCAAATAAGAACGGTAAATATTCATAAATTCCTTTTATTGTCGGAAGGAATACCGGTGGTTGATGTACGCAGCCCTGCCGAGCATGAAAAGGGCTGTATACCGGGATCGGTAAATATAGCTCTGTTCAGCAACAGCCAGCGACAGGATGTTGGTACGGTTTTTAAGAAAGCGGGAAATCGTGAAGCAATTCTCAGGGGACTGGATCATGTTGGTCCTTCAATGGCTGGTTTATTAAGGCAGGCAATCGAACTGGCTGGCCCCGGGGAGAAATTGCTGGTTCATTGCTGGAGAGGTGGAATGCGTTCGTCAAGTATGGCCTGGTTGTTTTCGCTGGCCGGTATTGAATGCTACCTGCTTGAGGGAGGTTACCGGGCCTACCGGAACCATGTACTGGATTCAATAGGCAGGCTGAAAAATGTTATCGTTCTGGGTGGTTTAACTGGAAGTGGTAAAACAGATACCCTGAAGGTCCTGGCAGACAGGGGGGAGCAGGTAATAGATCTCGAAGGACTGGCCAATCACAGGGGCAGCGCTTTCGGAGCAATTGGGATGCCGGTTCAGCCCTCTTCAGAACAGTTTGCAAACCTGCTGTATCACCAGATTGCAGGTCTTGATCCGGAAAAAAGAGTTTTTATCGAAGACGAAAGCCATAATATTGGTTCGGTATTTATGCCTGATGTCCTGTATTCTATTATACGTAACTCCTGGCTTATTGCCCTTATGAGCGATGCCGATAACAGAATCCCGCGTCTTATGAAGGAATATGGTGTAATGCCCGGGGAAAGCCTGGTTGATTCTATCTCAAGAATAAGGAAAAGACTCGGGGGCCAGAATGCCGACCAGGCAATAAAGTCGATTAAGACAGGACATATTGAGGATGCAATAAGAATAGTACTTGCTTACTACGATAAGACCTACCGCTTTGGACTGTCGAAGAGAGACAGTAACACTGTGTTTGAACTCGAAACAGACAGCAGGGATGAAAATATTCTTGCAGATAAGGTTCTCGAACTGGCAAACAAAATAAGAGGCTGATTATTGCTTTTTTACCTCTGAAGCATCTACCCAGCGGTACACTTTGTCGGCCCGCCTCAGAAAGACCCTGACAGGAACAGAACATCTCGTACCTTTCTTTGCAAGAGGGACGTTTTCTGTGTCAACCCTCAATTCATCAACCGTATATTCAATAACACCGCTTGTGGGACCAATAATTAATAACTCATCACCTTTTTTAAGGTCGCCGGTTTCGAGCTTTATTTCTGCTACGCCAATTTTGGTAAAATAGTTGCTGATCTTTCCCAGGTATACTTTTCTCTTTGTGGCGCTGGAGCCATAATTACTGCTCCATTCCCCAAGCCTCTGGCCGAGATAATATCCATCCCAGAATCCCCGGTTAAAAACACTTGCCACAGCAGAGCTAAGTTCCGTTATAAGTTCGTCATTATAAGTGCCTTCAATAACCGCCTTAACGGCCCTGCTATATGCCGACGATACTGTTTTAACATATTCGGGCGATCTTGCCCTGCCCTCTATCTTAAGTACCCGTATTCCGGCATCAAGCAATTTATTTACAAAGCCGATGGTGCTGAGATCTTTGGGCGACATGATATATTCATTATCAATTTCAAGTTCATGCCCGCTTTCTTTCTCAGTAACTATATAGGATTTACGGCAGGTTTGATAACAGGAACCCCTGTTGGCTGAATTATTATTCTCGTGAAGACTGAGGTAACACTTTCCTGATACAGCCATACATAAGGCGCCATGGGCAAACATCTCAATTTTAACCTGGGAGCCGGAAGGCCCGCAGATATTATCTTCAACAATCTTTCGGTGGATGTGCTTTACCTGGTCGAGATTAAGCTCCCTTGCCAGCACCACAACATCTGCCCACTGAGAATAAAACTTCAGCGATTCTACGTTGGTGATGTTTACCTGGGTGGAAAGGTGTACCTCAACTCCCAGCGAGCTGGCATATTGAATAACAGATAGATCGCTTGCGATAATTGCAGAAATGCCACTCTTCTTTGCTGCGTCAACAATAGATTTCATCAGTGCTGTCTCGCTGTCGTACATCACAACATTGAGCGTAAGATAGCTTTTCAGGCCCTCTGCTTTACATATTCCGCTAATCTTTTCAAGGTCGGCCAGTGTGAAGTTATGAGAAGACCTTGCTCTCATATTAAGTTGCTCAACTCCGAAGTATATTGAGTTGGCTCCGCCCTGTACAGCTGCAGCAAGAGCCTCATAAGATCCCACCGGGGCCATTACTTCAATATCTTTCCTTTTCATATTCTTATGTTGAGGCTGCAAAGGTAGTTAATTTTTCGGGGCTGATTTTCGAAGTATAATCCTGATACAGGTACCCCTGCCGGGTTCTGACGATCTTACAAATATCTTACCGTGATGATAGTTTTCAATAATGCGCTGGCTCAGCGAAAGACCGAGCCCCCAACCCTTTGATTTGGTACTGAAGCCCGGCTTGAATATGGTTTTAAACTGTGTCTTAGGGATGCCTGTTCCGGTATCTGTAATATCAATTACAACATTATCGGTGTTGTGCTGCATTTCAAGCTTTATTTGTCCCGAACCGTTCATGGCATCGATAGCATTTTTGAAGATATTCTCCAGAACCCATTCAAAAAGAGAGGGATTGAGCGGGATCATAAGGTCGGGGTCAGCAGAGTAATCGCTGATAAATTCTATCTTCGAACTGCTGCGGCTTTTCAGGTAACTGATGCTGTTTTCAATAGATTTCTGAACGGGAGCATCGTTGAGCTCTGGCCTGGCACCTATCCTGGAGAATCGTTCGGTGATTTTTTCAAGCCTGTATACATCCTTTGATAATTCATGATATATATCGCTGTCAGGATACCTTTCATTTATCAGCTCAAGCCAGGCAGCAAGTGAAGAAGTTGGTGTGCCCAGCTGGTGCGCTGTTTCTTTTGACATACCAAGCCACACCTGGTTCTGTTCGGCCTTTCTTGATATGCTGAATGCAAAGTAAGCCACAGCAACAAAAAACACAATTACAATTAGCTGTATATAAGGATAGTATATTAGTTTAGTTAAAATAATACTTTCCTTGTAATATATATAGTTCTTCATGTTATCACCAAATGAAATAACAATTGGTTCCATGCTGGTTTTGAGCTTATTAAGCTGTTGTTGCATATATGCGGGATCGGCAGATCTGGCAGGGTCGAAATTATTTGATCCGAGTATTATGCCCTTATCATCCGTAAGGATCACCGGAACTGAATTATTTGACTCGATAATTGATGAAAGAAGGTTCAGTACATCGACATCATCCGTGTTTTCAACAAGCTTAATAGATTCGGCCCAGTGCCTGACCTTGTTATGCTCTTCAAGCTTAAGTTTATCTACCAGGCTGTTGGTATAAATAAGCGATGAGGCCCCTATTATTATTGCCATAACAAGGAGAGCCAGTTTCCAGAGTATTTTCTTCCTGTAGATATTCAAAACTTCTTCTTTGTTGTGTCTGCTTTTTCCTGGTTTTCAGTGTTTTTGAAAAGCCGGCTGAAAATGCCGCTTCCCTGTTTTTTTTCAGGATTAAGTGTTTCAACCGATCCTGCTTCCTCCCATGTAATCCTGAATTTTCTTGTCTTTTCTTCTGTGCTCCTGCTTATGGAATCTTTTTTATACCAACCAAATTCTTCGTTTAATATTGCTTTAAGATCCTGTTTTTCCTGGTTTATATCAGATTTTATGTTTTCAGAAAGTTTTGCCATATCGTAACTTACAACAGTGCCCTTACTGTCGCCCTTAAGCCTCAGAAAAAGAGTAGTACGGCCCAGGCCATCGTCCTCAACAGGACCAAACTCACTGATATAGCTTTTTGACCTCATAGCTTTTTTGCCAAGAATATCGGATAACAATATTTTAAGATGATAATCGAAGGGCCCGTTAAATGCCTGCTCTCCTGAGAGTGAAATATTAAAGGCCGTAGAATTTATATCCATCGAGGGTATAGTAATCCTTGAGTCTTCTATAATGAGATTATTTTTCACTTCTTCGAATCTGATATTTTCAAGTTCTGATAATTCAACAAAGCGGGAGAGTTTACGTGCCGGCTCGTAGTTTTTTAATTCACCATTTTTAAGCGAATAGAAGCCCCGTGCCTCAAGCGATTTAATATCAGGCTTAAACTGCGGGTCGGTATTCATGCTCAGGCTGAGCGATCCGCTAAGCATTCCTTCAATATTTTCTGCTTTCAGACCTTCCTGGCCGAAATTATTGAATGAAGAAAAGGCCTTATTAATATTTATATTTTCAAGATCGTACCATCCCCTTGTTAAGTATGATCCCGACCCCGACTTTGTAATAGCTGCATTTCCTGATACCGAGCCATCGAGGGCAAGAGCATTAAAAGAGCTTATGCTAAGCAAATTATCGCGGAAAGAAGCAGAAGCGGCAAACTGGGAACAGCTGAAATTGCCCAGTATAAGACTGTCTGCATTAAGGCTTAAGCCGGCAATTATGGGATGACTGGCAGTGAGTGCTGTTTTATTTTTACCTGTTACCGTGGTATTTAATTTCCTGATTGTACTTAAATCAAAGCGGTTAGTCCATATGCCGGCATTAATTTCCACGGGACTGCCATTATTAGTAAAGATATCCACAAATTCCCCGGCTTTGCAATTAAGCACAAAGCTCTGCTCTTCGAAATAAAAGGATAATCCGTCAATCCAGATACTATTGGCTATCATTATATTACCATTTATCTTTTTTAATCCGGGTTTTTCTTCCGGGAATTCCAGGTCAACATCATCAAGGTTCAGGTTTATATATCTGTTCAGGCTCAGAATGCTTTTCAGGCTTACTTCTCTTAATGATCCTGTATTACCATATAACCTGAGGCTGGTGTGGACAGTGCCCGTGCCTTCCGGCTTACCTTTAAAATCGTGATGCTTTAGCAGCTGCTTAAGATCAACAGGCCCGGAAAGGCTAAGATCCAGATTGGGTGATTCGGGATTAATTATCCTGATTGAACCTGAATATGCTGAACCGGCATAGCTGACATCAAGTTCTGTAATATTAAACTCTGAATTTCGTCCGGCTGAAGATAAGTTAACAGAGATAAGAGATTTAAAAGACGACAGACTGAGTGGGCTCAGCTTCCCTCCCGGCTCGATTATAAGGTTTTTACCATAAACCGAACCTTTGAGTATCATATTGCCGGCAGGCTTATATGGCCCTGAAAGACTTAGCAGGGGTGCTAGTTGACCCCCTGTTATATGCTTCCCGATATTCTTTTCGAGACTGTCGCTAAGACACTCAAGCAGTCTTTCTATCTCAAGATTTTCGCCCGAAATATCAAGTTTAAGGTATTTTTCATCTGTGTTTATGCTTCCTTCTACAAGCAGAGATTCTTTTCCAAGCTGTAATTCGTTATTGCTAAACAATAAGGTCCCGGGAAAGATACTGAGATCACCATGCAGGTTGAAAAGGGGCATTGTTGAAACCAGGGTCTTTCCTCGTGAAGTAATCTTACTGATATCGGCCTTTGCCCTGTAACTTATTTCTGTATTGCCCTTATAAGTACTCAGGCGGCCTGTAATGCCAGCGATATGCGATCTTAGATAAAAGTTGCCTGTGCCGCCTACAAGAATAAAATCGGTATTGTTGATTTTAATATTCCTGAGGTTAATTTTAACAGCCGAACTATCGCTGTTGTCTTTTTTAGTAAAAAAATTAAGATTGTTTTTACCCGGACCATTGCTTACTATGCAAATATAAGCATCACTGATTTCAAGTCCCTGCATTATATAGTTTTTCCGTATCAGCCGGATGGGATTAAATGATGCAGATACTGAAGCGGCTTCAATAAGATTGGGTTTGTCGGCAAGACTATCGAAAACTGTCTGCGCAGGTATGCTTGATTTCACACTGATATCTCTAAACTCAACAGTTACCCGGGGAAAATTGGAGATAAGGGAAAACCTCACCTTCCCGATTGTGATAGTCGATTCAGTATGCCTGTTGAGCTCTTTAATTGCTATCCCGGTAACCTTATTTTGAAAAATATAGGAGAGGCAAAAAAGCAGCAGCAGTGTTGCAACAAGAACAATGGAAAAATACCTGAGTATTTTAAGAACCGGCTTCATAGCTTTATAAGCTTTATTCTATATCTCTGGTTACCCAATGACTTACAGTGATATAACAAGTATTATCTAAAGCAGGAATGAAAGATCATCCCCCTGGCTTACTTCATATGGAGTATTTCCTTTCCTGAATATTCTCATCTTTCTGGGGCCAATAAGCGACAGGTCCCGGCCTTCCATCCTGAGCATGGTTCCTTCCCTTAATCCAACAACATAAATGCCCGGGTTTATTTCAAGAAATTCTTCTATCCTTTGCTCTCTTGTTTCTCCTGCATGGCCGTCGGGGTTAGCGTCAAGGTAATGAGGATTGATCTGGAAAGGGATAAAGTTTAAGGCATCAAATGAAGATGGTTCTATAACAGGCATATCATTGGTTGTACGAATGGTGGGGCATGCCATATTTGACCCGGCGCTCCAGCCAATATAGGGAGTTCCATCAGCAACTTTCATTTTTAATGCTTCCACCAGTCCGTTGTCCTGGGTCATTTTAAGCAATTGCCATGTATTTCCGCCTCCGATTACTATTGCTTCGGCATCATGTACTGCCTTAAGCGGATCATTAAACCTGTGGATTGAAATAATATCATGCCCGATCTCCCTGAAGCGCGCTGCAACCTTTTCTTCATAGGCATCGAAAGAAAATGTAACAGCAGCATAGGGAATAAAGAGAGCTTTCACAGCTTTGTCGCCAAGAAAAATCTTTATCTCATTTTTTGGATAATCAAGGTATTCTTCTCCTGCGTTTGTTGAGTTGCTTATCAATAATAGTCTCATTTTACCTGTATTTAGTTATTGTTTATTACTATTGGATCCGGGTATATTAACGAAATAGGATGAATTATTTAAGATATTAAATATTAATATTTTCCCTGAAAGAACAGTACCGATTCCGGTTATTATTTTTATTGTCTCATTGGCCATATAGGTGCCGGTTATGCCGGGAAGTACACCCAGCAGCCCCGATTCGGATGGGAGTGGATTATTCTTCTGTATATCTTTTTCCGGATTATATAAGCGGTAATCCGGGCCTCCCTTGAAATTAAAAACAGAAACCTGTCCTTCAAATTTGTAAATAGCACCGTGAACCATGGGTTTTTTCTGTTCCACGCAAACATCATTTATCAGGTATCGTGTTTTGTAATTATCTGTAGCATCTATTACCAGGTCATAATCCCTGAAAATTGACCTGGCATTTGATTCTTCGAGGCTTATATTGAATACATCAATTTTCACATCATCGTTCTGATGATTAAGCCTTTGTCGTGTAATTATAGATTTTAATTTACCAATATCACCTGTGCCATAGAGAATCTGGCGATGCAGGTTGCTGTCGCTTACCTTGTCGTATTCAACAATGCCTATTGTCCCCACTCCTGCCGCACACAGGTATTGAAGAACCGGGCATCCCAGTCCGCCGGCACCAACAACCAGGACCCTTGCAGAGAGCAATCTCAGCTGACCCTGTTCGCCAATTTCAGGAATCATGATATGCTTCTCATATCTTCTTTTTTCAACAGGACTGAGATCTTGTTTTCTCATATGATTATGTTAAGCAGTTTAACAGCAAAGATAGATTTTAGCTTGCTTAAGAGCAAGATATGGAATTACACCATCACAAATTGAATCGTTTTTCTTTTGAGCTTAATGATTTGTAAAGTAAATTGCCTTTAAGTTATAATGGATTATTCACCATATTTACTTTTTATGAACGCTATTGCCAGGTATTTATTGATTCTTTTTTTCCCCGTCCTGTTGTTTTCAGCATGTACAGTTGATAAGAGCCCGCCGAATATTGTTTTTATTATGTCTGACGATCATGCCTACCAGGCAATAAGTGCATATAGCGACAGGCTTATTCAAACCCCTAATATAGACAGGATTGCAAATGAGGGTATGATTTTTACAAATGCCTGTGTTACCAATTCAATCTGTGCACCTTCGAGGGCTGTTATTTTTACAGGAAAGCATAGTCATATAAATGGCAAGATTGATAATAATTTTCCCTTTGATACCACGCAGATAACTTTCCCTCAGTTATTGCAGCAGGCCGGATATGAAACTGCAATTTTCGGGAAACTTCACTTCGGGAATAATCCCAAAGGCTTCAACCAGTTTAAGATCTTGCCCGGCCAGGGTACCTATTATAATCCCGATTTTATTACAAAGGATAGCGGTCGTATAAGAATTGAAGGCTATGTAAGCGATATAATTACAGATTTAAGCCTCGACTGGCTCGACAGGGAGAGGGATGCTGAAAAGCCTTTTTTCCTTGCCTACTGGCACAAGGCTCCGCACAGGGAATGGCTGCCGGCCGAAAGACATTACCGCGAATACATTAAACGTGAATTTCCTGAACCAGAAACACTTTTTGATGATTATAAGGGAAGAGGTTCAGCAGCCAGGCAGGCTGAAATGAACCTCCTAAGCCATATGAACTGGGCCGGTGATTCGAAGATAGAACCGGCGCTTATGGATGAACTTGGTATTGTGCCCGGATCGAGCTGGGACAAGGGAGCATTTGAAAGGGAAGTTGGAAGACAGACGCCTGAACAACGAAAGGCATGGGATGAGGTGTACGGACCCATGAATGAAGAATTCAGAAGGATGTACCCGGGCATGACGGAGGAGGAAAAAATGAAATGGAGATACCAGAGATATATGCAGGATTACCTGGGCTGCATTGCATCTGTAGATGAAAATGTTGGAAAGCTTCTGGATTACCTGGATGAATCAGGGCTCGCTCAAAATACAGTGGTAATTTATACCTCCGACCAGGGTTTTTATCTTGGTGAGCATGGATGGTTTGATAAGAGATTTATTTATGACCAGTCGTTTAAAACACCTTTACTGATTAAGTGGCCGGGGCATATTGAAAAGGGCATGAAATCTGACATTATGGTTCAGAACCTTGATTTTGCCCAGACCATACTGGAAATAGCAGGAGTTGAAGACCCGGGGGATATGCAGGGTAAAAGCCTTGTTCCGCTATTTATGGGGAATGAGGAAGACTGGGACAGGGATGCGGTGTATTATCATTACTATGAATACCCCTCTGTTCATATGGTAAAAAGGCATTATGGTATAGTGACCCGTGAATATAAACTGGTCCATTTTTATTATGATGTGGATGAATGGGAATTATATGACAGGAAAAACGATCCGCTTGAATTAAGGAATGTTTATGATGATCCTGCATATTCAGGTGTTCTTGAAGAATTGAAGCAAAAACTCGATGAGCTGAGACTTAAATACAGGGACTCTGAAGAACT
Source organism: Marinilabiliaceae bacterium (assembly GCA_036350795.1). Taxonomy (GTDB): domain Bacteria; phylum Bacteroidota; class Bacteroidia; order Bacteroidales; family VadinHA17; genus JAUVKT01. The sequence continues at coordinate 3,934 of JAZBNV010000010.1, read as the reverse complement.
CGATCAGAAATTTATCGATAAATACACAGAGCGTTAAAAAAAGGGGGTGTCTCAAAAGGCCGCAATCTTTTGAGACACCCCTCCGGTCAGAATTTTTATTAACCTGTCCTAGTCAAAAGTAAATGCTACTCCTACCTGGAAGGGGTATACTTCCGGCCCCTTGTTCTCCTGGAATAATCCATTCATATAGTAGGTTGCATAAAGCTGGAAGCTCTCATATCCAACTCTTACAGTAGGTCCGTACCTCAGAATACTAAGGCTGTAATCATCCTTTTCCTTAATCTTCTCCTTACCGTTGTCATAATATACCATCTTCGTTCTTGAACAGAGCTTGGCGCCTCCTATAACTCCGCCGGCAATATTAATTGTCCTGTAGCTTGTAACCGGTACCTGTATTTCAAGAAGCAGGGGAACAGTAAAATATGTGGTTGAGAACTTAGATTTATCCAGCACTATACCATCCAGGGTGGCATCATATTCTATAACAACACCGTTTTCGTCCTTCATAATATTGTTATTTCCGTCGAAATAGTAATTATTGAACTCAAAACCAAGGCCTGTAACAAAACCAATTCTACGTGTAAGCCCCATGCCCAGCTGAGCAAAGTTGATATTGAAATTATAGGATTTCCCGGTATTCAGATCCATATAATTTATACTGGCAGGAAGTGATGTTGAGTAATCGGCGGTCATAAAATTATTCATCCCTATTTCTATTCCCGACCAGTGTGGAGTAAACCTCCTGCGACTTCTTTTTCTGTCCTTTTTGTCATCGTCTTCGTCGTCCCATATAAATGAAAGGTCGTATAAGTCTGCCTTTAATACTGTTTCATTCTTTTTTACCGGGTCATCAGAGTTTGAGGCGTAGGTTTTTATGGCGCCAGCACTCAATACAAAAACGAGCAGCAATGATAGTGTAACTATTCTTTTCATGATTTTTTTGTTTCTGATTATTAATTTGTCGCTATGACGGAGAGCCAGGGTAAAAAGTTACACCTAATCGTCTGCAATCTTTGTTTTCCTGTCAAGATTGATAAGCTGGGAGGTAAACTTATAGGCTTTAAGGCGACCTTCTTCATCTGTTACTTTTTCAAACTGCATTTCCCATCCGAGTAATTTGTTAAGGCCGCTAATACCAGCGTCAGCAACTTCGTAGGCTTTTAATTTTTCTGCGTCGGCATCTTCTTCGTTCAAAAGATGCTTCCTGAAGTTAAGGGCAAGAAATTGTCTTGGGCTAAGGTCGGGATAATCCAGCGGAATCTCCTGTTTCTCTATTTCAATTAAGGAGGGCATTTGAATCTCTTCAGCGCTGGCAAGAACAACCCTGTCGGAATATGAAACAGCCTTAATAAAGATTTCCTCCCGTGTAAGTTCTGGCGCAGCGATATCGGAAGGTTCAGATAAAGTGGCAAATGCTTCCCTTGGATTAATATTTATAGCCCTGGGAGCTATGCGCTTGTCCGAAAGAACAGGAGTCAGCCTGTCTGTCGACTGTATAGACGAATTGTTGAATGGAATCATCCTTGCTGCCATATATACCTGGACGGGTTTGTTATTTTCAGGAAGAAATAGAAAAAGGGATAATAATATGGCCAGTCCGGCAGCTACTGCCAGTCCTCTTGTTCCAGGTTTTATTATAAAAGAGCGTCGCGGGATTCTTCTAAGCTTATTCTTATCCGGAAAGTCAATTTCTTCAGGTGAGAGCTTTAGTCCTGCACTTTCAATAAATAATTTTGTATTGCCATACTCAGATGTAAGAAGAGCAATCTCATCTTCATTTAGCTCCGGATCAATATCAAAAATACTCTTTCTGAGAGCCTCCTTAGAGACCATCCTGGAGGAAATATCGGGATGCAGTTTAATGTCTTTGAATAAATCGAATTCTTCTTTAAGGTCATTGTTTAATTCAAGGAAACTATAAAGTGCCTCCTTCTGAATGTCACTTAATGTGCCATCATAAAAGTCGGTAATCCAGATCATATAGTTTTCCCTGTTAATATCCATATCAGACAACTAAAGCAATATTTCCTATCATTTTTCTCATAGCCATCCTTCCGCGGTATATATTTATTTTTACCTGCGATTCGGACTGGCCGGTAATAGTTGATATCTCATTATATGAGTAACCTTCATAGTCTCTCAGAAGCAAAGGAGCCTTATAATTATCGGGCAGTTTTTCAAGACAGAGATGAAGCACCTCGTTCAGGTCGCTGTAACCTTCGCAGGTATATTCTTCGGTAATGCTATCATCAGAGCTTATCATTCTTTTTTCCTTCCGGATTATATCAATCATTGTGTTGTAGGCTGTGGAGAATAACCATGATTTTGCCTTTGAGAACTCAAGATCATCAATATTTCTCCATAGTTTTTCATAACTATCCTGCACAATATCCTTTGCTCTTTCCTCATCGCCGAGACTCTTGAGGATGAAGCGGAATATTCTGTCAGAATAGTCGTCGACTGCCCTATTATAATCTTCCAGGTTCATTTTTATTCAATACAAAGACGGATAAAATCACAAAAAGTTACAGTGGATACAAGATAAAGCATAAAAGGTAAAAGGAAAAAAGCAGGCAGGTAAAACCACACTCAATGTTATTTTTTTACCAGCCAGGGCGCATCAAAATCTTCCGGCTCTGTACTTTGCTCAGGCATATCGGGGCAGAAGGGAATATCTATCTTTTTATAGTTCCCTTCTTCGAAGATGTAAAGAAGAGACTGGTTAGGCTCAAAGCTAAGACTGATATTATATTTATAAGCTCTGTAACTAATTTCCAAATCCCTGGCAAGTGTGTCTGTACTGAATGATTGGCCGTACTTAAGCGGAAACTTAATATTCTCTGAGCGGGGATCTGCAAAAAATACGTAAAGTGCCTCTCCTTCAACCCTTGCCCTGTAAGCCGGTATATTATTACCACTTATCAAAGGATCATTGCTGTGGCTGAAAGTTGAACTGACACCGGGATTATTAAGAAGACGGGTCATCAGGGCATCCCAGTCAGCATGTTTATTTATACCCGGTTCCAGGAGAGTTTGCTTGATTGTGATTTCCAGGCCTTTATCCGATAAACTTAGCAGTTGTTTAAGGACCTCGTAATCAATATATTTTGTATCAATGTACAGGTGTTTAATGCTTACATCCCCTATTTTCAGCACTCCATCTGCACAATGCCCTTCCTTTAAATAAGAACCGTTAATCCATATTGGATGGAAGCCTTTCAATTCTTCAGGAAAATAGATATACCTCATCTCGTAGTATCCCCAGGCCCATATAAACTGTTTTTCGGGAGGCATAATGCCTTTTATCCATGCTTCTTCCAATGGCAGGTAAACCGCAACATCCGTATATACCGATCCTTTCTTCATATAGTGCGAAACAGTTTCAAGATAAGAATTGAATTCCTTTAGTTCCTTAAACAGGTTTCCACTATCGCCAAGATGTACGCTGGCATAAAAATTTGTTGTATCCTGCCCGGCATGATTATGAGCTTTTCCATGCCAGACTATATGATTTATGCCATTAGCAAAAAGGGCATCAGCCACAAGTTTTAAATCGGCTGTCTGCTCTTGCCGGATATAATTGCGGGGCCAGCCATACAAACACGTAAAGGTTTCGGCACTGACAATATTCTTATTACTCAGAGCGGCCGCTGCTGCCGGGATACTATTGAATTCAGGCTCATAAAGCATTGATTCTCCTTCAGGTATATCGAGCAATGAATAAGCAGATATTATATCAACAGGTGCCCCTGAACACTGTCCCCTGCTGAGAATACCAGCGCTGTTAAGGCAGCTGTCAAAGTCAGCATAAAACCTGAGCACTTTGTCCGAAACCAGTTTCATGTAGTCATAGAGATAATCTTCATAGCCGGATGAGTAAACAGAATCCATAAAGGGGCTTATATCGTAATTATATCTCGAAAGAAAATCTTCT
>JAZBNV010000009.1:0-9251 GCA_036350795.1 Marinilabiliaceae bacterium | reverse complement strand
TATTGAAATGAGAATAGGAACTTCACGCAGTAGAAAACCTGGTAATGCCAACCCCATTACTCTTGGTTTGATATTCGCAATTGCGGGAGGAGCAATATTTTTTCTCTTTGCCCTGCCCCCTCTTCAATATGCAGCTACATCAAAGAGCTGGCCCACAGTCGATGGTACTATTAAAAGGGCAGAGATAGATGTGTTTAGAAGAGATGGTAACACCCACTACCAGCCCGATATAGCCTACAGCTACTCAGTGGAGGGGAAAAAATACACCTCTTCAAAAATAAGCGTGGGTGAACCACCCCTCGACAATAATGTCAGTAAGGCTAAAAAAGTCCAGGCAAAATACCCTGTCGGCAAAGAAGTGACTGTCTGGTACGATCCGGAATTACCTGAATCATCTTCCCTGGAGCCAGGTATCAAATCAGGCGATATAATGCTTGCTTCCATAGCTGCAATATTTTTCCTTGTTGGGATCCTGGCCCTGTATAAGGGGCTGAAGGCTAAAAAAATAATCGACCAAACTAAAAATACACCTTGATATAAGATTAATGTATACTAAAAAACCACACCAATGAAAAACAATAAAATTTCTTCAGAATTCAGGCACCTCTTACTGCTGATGATCGTTGGGCTGCTTGTCTCAACATCCCTTTTCTCACAGGAAGGTGATCTTTTGAATAAGGTCAGGAATAATGATATTGAAGCTGTAAAAGCGCTACTAAAAGGAGGTGCTGATGTAAACTATCAAAGTGATGATATGATGGGATATACCGCCCTCGGACTGACAACGAACATTGAAATGATGGAGGTTTTAATTTCGGCAGGCGCCGATATAAATCACCGGGATAATAGAACCGGCTATACCCCGCTGATGAATGCACTTAACGGCTGCAATAACGATGTGGCGAAATTTCTTATTAAAAAAGGTGCCGATATTAATATAAAGGCTAATGATGGCGCTACAGCATTGATACTTGCCTGCGGTTGCTCAGAAGAAATCGCAAAACAATTACTGGCAAAAGGAGCAGATATAAAGGCAGTTACAGACAGGGGCATGGGTGTTTTTACTCAATGCACAAGTGTGGGTTTAAGAAGAGAAACTGTTAGCTATGAATTTGCAGAGTTTCTTCTTGAGAAAGGTGCTGATATAGATGAAGCAAACACCACCGATTACTACGGAGGATATACTCCCCTTTTCTGGGCCGTAATGTCTAATGAAGAAAAACTGGTAAACTTCCTGGTTAAACACGGAGCCAATGTAAATGCAAAATCGAACAAGGATAAGACACCCCTCTCAATTGCCACAGAAGCCGGAAACACGAATATTGTTGAGATCCTTAAGAAAGCCGGTGCTAAATAGATTATTTATTGACAAATCTTCGGAGATGAAATTAAGCACAGTGATGGTGGTGAACCGGAAAATCAGTAAAAAATGAAACTAACAGCCTTTGCCCTGTTATTTTTTTTCACTATTGCCCTCTGTGGTCAGCAAACAATTGATCTGGGGCAGGAAGTTATGGGCACATTCACATCAGGCGATACGGAATGTTATGAGTTGACCATCAATGAGGCGGGAGATTATATACTTACGTACAACCTATGGGATGCAACAATGAGTGTTATAAATCATGATCAGCAGGAAATCTTCAGTGATTATATGCTCACGTTTGAAGCTTCCCCCAGGTCGCATGAGCTAACATTCAGCACCTCAGGCACACACCAGATCTGCTTTTCGCGCGGAGGGGAGACTGCCATGTACCAGTGCACGATAGTAAAGAAAAGTATTGGTCCAACTGACCCAATCACTCTTATATATGGCGGGTATGCAACAAGGGATTTGAGTGTGGATGGTTCTGCAGCTAGCTATTTATTTACCGGAAATGAAAATGATAAAATCCGGATCGGCCTTTCAATGATTTTTGCTGTGAATGTGAAAATTACAGCTCCATCCGAATCAATCTTATATGACCAGTCATTTGAAACACCTCCATCAGATGGGCTGAAGCTGGAGTTTGATCTCGAAGAAAGCGGTGATTACCTTATCACTATTACTCCTCTGTTAACTTATCTTCAATTCACTGTTTCGATTTATATAATAGAGCCGGTTTTCGCATCAGAGATTCTCTTTGATGAATCATATGGTGGTACACTGGTGAATTTTGGAATACATTATTACCAGTTTTATGCCTATAATGGAGATACATTGAAGATAAACTATGACGGATCATCTGAAGGAATAACAATGGAGGTAATAACTCCCGGAAATGAAATTATTACCTGCAACGATTCAATAAGTGAGGTGCATATTGACCATACTCTTAATATTGAAGAAGAAGGAACATATGTGATTAAAATAAATTCCAGCTTACAGGGCTTTTCAACCTTTGGTCTGATTGTTGAGTTGAAACCAGAACCTTACGAGGGTGAAAAAACAGAAGTACCATTCGGTACTTATTTCGATTATGAAATTCCAGGTTATTATGTTTGTTCTGTTCCTGATGAACTTGATCAGCTTTTTGTAATACTAAAAAAAGACTATATCTATAATGATAAAACATGGGTTGGATTTGTTTCTCTGAAACATGGCGATGAGATATGGGAACCGGCATATGGGTCCAGTTCGAGACATTATGATTTTATTTACCAGGCAGACCAGCCAGAACCCGGTATTTATGAGCTTCCTGTTTTTGCTGAAACAGAGGATAATGAAATAAAGGGATCTATTCTTTTTACCGGTGAGTTACCTGAAGCGAAAATTAACGAGTGGTCGTCTGGGGTGATCAGTCGCCCGAATGGCAGTGATTGGAAAATGTTTGACCTTGACCAGCAAGTGGATACCCTGTTTATTGAATCAGAAGGGTTTGGCTTGTATAGTGAAATCAATGTGACATATAATAACATTAATAACTATGAACAGTCCTGGTATTTCTGGAACAGCGATAACCAGGGTTATCATATAGAAGGTAAAATTATCAATGCCCTTCCGGGACGCTATATCATCAAGTATACGGATTCGGCTGTTCTTCATGATTTTGACGATAATAATTCATACAATCCTATTGAAGACCAGTCGAGAACTTACATGCTCTATGTCGGATCTGCATGGTCAAATAATTCAGGACTGCTAAGCCTGCGAAATGTATCAGCCCTTGAACTGGGAACAGGCAGGGCTTCAATAACACTTTCAGGATCGGGACTATCATCAGTAAGTGATGTCAATCTCATAAGCGAAGATGAACAGCTTAGTATCCCGTTGAATATTCAAAGTGTAACAGAAGACGGACAGGAACTGGTTGCGGGATACGATTTCGCAGGAGTTGAACCAGGTGCTTACTTCCTTGAAATTGTTAATCCAGATACCCTGATTCGTTACAGTAAGAATATCGAGTTAATTCCTCTGATCACCGCAAGTATAAGCAGCTCAATGCTTACAAGCGATCTGTACCGCCTGGGTCGAAACCAGAAATGTATCGTCAGGATCGAAAACAATGGCACTATTGATATACCCTTTATGGCGGGTTATTTCTATTCAAGCAGCGAGCAGGTGAGTGTTTTATTAACAGACACGCCCGGTTCTGAGTATGAAGTCGACTCAATTAATGCTCTTTTACAGGATAAGGTTCTAAACCAGATGCCTTTCTTTGTAGAAAACCTGAGAGTCGGCGAAGTTGCTGATTTCATGTATAATATATATTCTTCAACTCTGTCAGCTGAGGAAACGTTCAAAGTCGGATACCTTGCCTGTGTATTAAATGATTCAATCTATTATTCGCTTCAGGATACTCTGGCTACTGATTGGTATGATTTTTTGATATCGTCAGACATCACACCTGCAAGTATGAAAGATTACCTGGAAGAAATAAGCCTGACCGGGTTTATTGAAATTTGGAACAGTAATGTTGGAGGGGAGTCAAAGAACATTTATAAAGGAGACAGCAATTCTATTGATGAGACGGTAATTGAGAATGGTACCGAAGCTTTTTATTCAATCCTTGACAAATTACCGGGAAAGACCCCTTTTAACATTCCGTATAAAATTGTCAGGAAGGGTGTTGATGTAGCATGGAACACTACAAAAAAATGTTGTCACAAATTACAACGGATCCGTGACTTCCTGGAAAATCAGGGCAATGACGACCATGGTGAAGATTCTGATGGAATTTATAAAGAAGAGGAGAAAATTAAATATCCAATACAATCCACAACTCCGGAAGATAAGTATGGCCCGGCCGGGTATGGCACTGAAAACGGCAAAGGTTATATTGATACCCTTAACCAGTTTGAATACCAAATAGATTACTGGAATAAGGAAGATGCAACAGCTCCTGCTGCAATAGTTTATATAAGGGATACCATTGATACCGATTTTGATTTGAAAACTCTAAGGTTTACAGAAGCAGGATTCTTAAGATGGAAAATGAAACTTGATGGTGGACAGTATTTCAATGTTAATATTGATTGCAGGCCGGAGATGCCCTATATCGTTAATGTGGAAGGAACAGTCGATCATGATACAAGGGAAGTGTTCTGGGTTCATACTACACTGGATCCTGAAACCATGGAATTGCCAGATGATCCTATGTCAGGGTTCCTTCCACCTATCGATTCAACGGGTTACCAGATTGGATGGGTTAATTATACTATCAGACCAGCTGGTGAACTTAAGCATGGAATAAGTTTTGAGAACCAGGCTTTTGTGAATTTTGATGGCGTAGGCCCATGGGGGCCTGCACCACCTTACGGACCATATACAAGTATATTCGATTTTAGTTCACCCTGTAGTTATGTAGAGGAACTGGATCCTGTACAGACTTCATTGACCTTCGATATCCATATAGAAGCTAAAGATGATGAAAGCGGTATACATCATTTTGATATTTATTTTTCAAAGGATTACAGTGAACCATCTCTTTGGGAGTCGACAACAGATACAATTCTTGAATTCAGCGGCGAGGATGGTGCACGCTATGAATTCCACTCCCTGGCTGTTGATAAAGTAGGTAATAGGGAGGAGGCAAAGACTACCTACGATGCTTTCACTGAAATTTCACTGGCACAGACAGGAATAGATAAGCCTGGTTCTTTTGATAATTGCAGACTGAAAATTATACCCAATCCCAGCGATGGAATTTTCAGGGTTGAGCTTGGAACAACTCCAGAGAGAGGAATGCTTCAAATAATAGATCTTACAGGAAGAATTAAATATAATGAGTCTTACCTGAGTGGTGAACAGATTAACATGGATTACCTGGAAAGCGGTATATATCTTCTGAATTTCAGAAGTTCAACAGGCAGATATTATTCTAAGTTGTATATGAAATAACACTTTATCCTAAATAAAATTAACATGAAAAACCTTCAAAGCTTTTCTTTATTACCAGTTCTATGTTTTATTCTTGCAATTTTCTGCAGCTGCGAAAAGAAAAATCCTGATACAGACGATGGCACAAAAACCCTGACTGTTGAATACTGGGGTGGTTCGTTCAGGATGGTCTTATGCCCGGGCGGGACATTTCTTACCAATAATGATGACGATGATCTTGATTTTGAAGACGGACCGGAAGTCACTGTTGAACCGTTCTGGATATCTGAGATAGAAGTCACCAATGAACTTCTGGCATGGATCTATAACTGTGCCTCCGGACTGGATATTGTGCCAGGTGCCATTACGGGGGGCCAGCCTATCTTTGATACCGAGGATGATAATGCTCCGAACTACCTGTGCGAAGACTACGTAAAGTGGGGCGACCAGCCTCTTATATATATGGGAGGATCCCAGTTATATGGCTATCATGACATAGAGTTAAGTGGTGGTTTTAATCCCAGGGAAAACCTGGATGCTTATCCATGCACAGATATTACATGGTACGGAGCTATTATGGCCTGCAACTGGCTTACAGAACAGGGAGTGGGTCTGGGTAACCTGAGTAAGGTATATTCCGGAATTGATTATAATGAGTGGTGGGCTGATCAGACAGAATGTAATTACAGTAAAACCGGATTCAGACTTCCTACGACGGCAGAGTGGGAGTGTGCTGCACGCTGGCAGGGGAGCGACAGCTCGGGGGATTGCTATGAGTACCCTGCCGGCAGCGGTAACTACTGGACACGTGGCGGATCTGCAAGCGGCGAGCCCTCCCTTTCAAATGATACAGAGCCGGTGAAGGGAGACAGGGAACCCAATGTACTGGGACTCTATGATATGACAGCCAATGTATGGGAATGGTGCTATGACGAGGAGGATAGCTGGAGAAACAGAATAATCAGAAGCGGTGACGAGGATGATGCCAGGATTAGTGCCATATGGTCATACCCTGCAGATGGCACGGCAAGCAACCTGGGTTTCCGACTCGTTATAAGTGCTGATGATAAATAGGGTGAGTATCAAAAGCGGGCAATTATTTTTTTGGCTCTCGCGGGAGTGAAAATGGGAATTTCTTCTTCTTGCTGTCTCCGCTTTTTAATTATTTTCAACTGTTATTGAAGGTATTTATAGGTTTTAACACCATGTATAAAGGATAATACTTTACAAACCACCCGGTAAAGTATTATCCTTTGTAATATTTAGTATTTTTCTCTTATTATTGTTTGATCTTTTAAAAGCAGTACAGCAATGAGAAAGAAAGTAGCACTTGTTTTATCAGGTGGAGGAGCAAGGGGAATAGCCCATATAGGTGCAATAGAAGAACTTGAGAAAGCGGGATATGAAATATCTTCAATAGCAGGCACTTCAATGGGTGCTGTTGTAGGGGGAGTTTACGCCCAGGGTAAGCTTGAAGAATTTAAGGAATGGATGCTCACCCTCGACAGGAAGAAAGTGTTCAGCCTTGTTGATTTTACACTTAGCAGGCAGGGACTGGTGAAGGGAGATAAAGTCTTCCAGGCCATGCAGGAATTTATTCCTGATAAAGATATCAGGGATCTGAAGATACCCTATGCTGCTGTAGCTGTAGATCTAAACCGGATGGAGGAGGTAGTGTTCAGATCGGGAAGTCTCTACGAAGCAATACGCGCTTCAGTTGCAATTCCGACAGTACTTAAACCGGTTGAGAAGGGAGATGCACTGCTGGTTGACGGAGGAGTAATGAACAATATCCCCGTGGATGTGGTTATTCGTCATAGAAGAGACAAACTGGTTGTGGTAAATGTTAATGCAAATATTCCAAAGCCTGTAATAAATACTCCTGCTAAGGAAGCTGAGAAGTCTAAAAGTATCTACAATAAAAAGATCAGGGAGTTCCAGGCACATCTTAAAAAGATTCTTCCGGAAAAGGAAGAAGATGATGATCTTGGTTATTTCGACCTGGTAAGCCGCACAATCAGCAGTATGATATATCATAATGCGCAGGTTAACCTGGAGAAACATTCGCCCGATATTCTTATTGAAGTTTCAAGGCATTCGTGCGGGACCTATGATTTTTTTAAGGCTGATGAATTGATTGAGTTTGGAAGGATGGCTGCAATAAAGGCTCTTAATGATTAATAATAAAGAAGTAATAAAATAGTATGAGGGTACTTATTCCACTTGTTTTTATGCTGGTTTTCCTGGCATTCCTTTCAGGGGCAAATATTTATTTATCGCGTAGATTTGGCTATTATTTCGGGATCGATAACCTGAGATGGATATACCTGTTTTTTGCTGCCAGCACTGTATTTATGATCGCCGGACTGGCAGGCTTTACCAATTCATTAAGTGTACCCGGTTCGATGCTTTATAAACTGGCGGCAACACTAATGGGCCTGGTTCTTTATATGTTTATTTCAGCACTATTGTTTCACCTTATATCCGTGTTCGTTACCGTTAAACCTGATGTTCATGGACTGTTAGTGCTTGCACTCGCTCTTGGCATCTCGGTATATGGAATTATCAATGCCTACAGTACCAGGGTAAGGAAGGTAGAAATACCAGTACGGAATCTTGAATCCGAATTTACGCTTATGCATATGAGCGATATTCATATCGGACATTTCAGGGGAGTAAGATTTATGGGCAGGCTTGTAAAAAAAACAAACCGGACCGGGCCGGATATTGTGGTAATCACAGGCGATCTTTTTGATGGACGTATACGGCTTAAGCAGAATGTGCTTGAACCGCTTGAGGAGCTTAAGTCACCTGCCTTCTTTATCGACGGTAACCATGATGGATATACCGGTGTTAACAAGGTAAAAAAACTGGTCTCAAACTCGGGGGTCAGGGTGCTTGAGAACGAGGTTGTAGATCTTGAGTTAATACAACTGGTGGGTTTAAACCATATGGCTCCCGATAGTAACACTGTAGGCATGCATGATCCGGGAAGGAAGGAGACAATGAAGAGTGTATTGCCTCAATTGAATATCAGCACTTTAAAGCCTTCGGTACTGCTTCATCACAGTCCCGACGGGATTGAGTTTGCCAGTAAGGCAGGAATAGATGTATACCTTGCCGGTCATACACATGCCGGTCAGCTTTTCCCGGTTACCTTAATCAACGATCTGATATTCAAGTATAACAGGGGACTAAATAATTATAATGGCACCAGAATATTTGTATCACCCGGAGCAGGCACCTTCGGACCGCCCATGCGTGTTGGGACGCGAAGCGAGATTAATCTTATTAAACTGGTGCCTGAAAAATAAAAAGGCTTATGGATTACAGGCAGGTATTCTTAAATAATAGAAAATGGGTAGCTGAAAAAAAGTCAGAAAATCCCTTATACTTTAAAGATCTTGCATTGGGTCAGAATCCCGAATATATGGTAATCAGCTGCTGCGATAGTCGTGCACCTATAGAACTTATTACCGGGGCAGAACCCGGTGATATGTTTGTTCATCGTAATATTGCCAACCTGGTAAGTGAAGCTGATAATAACCTGATGGCTGTGCTGGAATACGCCCTGAATGTCTTTAAGGTTAAATATATAATTGTTTGCGGGCACACTGATTGTGCAGGTATCAGAACCGTTTATGATACAGACCATGCAGGATCGCTGGAGGAATGGCTAAAAACAGCAAGGGTAGTAAAAGAGTCTGATCCCGGGGCTTCCTATAATGAACTTATTGAACTGAATATTAAGGAGCAGTGCCGCAATCTTTCCAGAATAAGTATAATAGAAGAATCAATTAAGGAAAGAGGTTTTCCCCTTATACACGGATGGTTGTATAAAATTGAAAGCGGCGAACTTGTTGAAGTCTGACAAGTGATGTCGTAGGGCAAGATGTCGTAGGGCTCCAGCCCGCAAGATGTCGTAGGGCTCCAGCCCGCAAGATGTCGTAGG
>JAZBNV010000008.1:0-8755 GCA_036350795.1 Marinilabiliaceae bacterium | reverse complement strand
TGGATGAAACAGAAATTTTTTCTTCATTAAGCCAGGCTCCTTCATTCATGGCTGCCCAGAACATCTCGCCGGAACATATCTCGTAAACAACACCAACAACGACTCTGTTCTTTTCCTGCAGGGCTATACTTACTGAATATGGAGGCAGTCCATGCATAAAGTTAGTTGTTCCGTCAAGCGGATCAACTATCCATATAAGATCATTTTCAGCGCCCTCTGCCGTACCTTCTTCGGTCAGGAAACCTGCCAGCGGAAGGATGGAACCCAGTCCTGCAACAATAAGTTTTTCAGCCTCAAGATCAACATATGACACAAAGTCATTTGTTCCCTTGGACCGGATCGCTTCACTCTTGAATCCTTTCGCTTCGTCCCTTATATATTTGCCTGCTTCCAGTGCTACCGAACTTGTTTTTCGGGCCAGTTCAAGGTATGACTCCATGCTAATCAGTGTTAAATAATAAAATCGCCGTAAGCGTTCATCCTGCCGAGCGTAACTTCTTCAATTGTCCCGGTAATTTCTTCTGAGCTTCGTTTGAATACTCTTATATAGTTTTCCGTAAAACCCGAAACAAAGCCATTCTCCGGGATATTTTCCCAGAGCACCTTATAACTTTTACCTGTATTCTCCCTGTAAAACCCGAGTTTCCTGTTTTCTGATAATCTCTGAAGCAACTTGCTCCTCCTGTGCTTTTCGGCTGCACCAACCGGTCCTGGCAATAATGCTGCCGGAGTGTCTTTCCTGGGCGAAAAGGAAAACACATGCAGGTAACTGAGTGGAAGTTTACTGATGAAATTTGAGGTATCGTTAAATTCCTCCTCACTTTCGCCCGGGAAACCAACAATCAGGTCGGCTCCAACAGCTGCAAAAGGCATTAATTCCTTTATTTTCTGCACCCTTTCTTCAAATACTTCTCTCTGGTATCGTCTTCGCATAAGTCCGAGGATCCTGTTATTGCCACTTTGCAGAGGGATATGGAAATGAGGCAGTAAAGCTGGTTCATCGTTTACAAGTTTTATAATATCATCTGTGAGCAGATTTGGTTCTATTGATGAAATTCTGTATCTGTCTATGCCTTCTACTTTAACAAGTTCTTTAAGAAGAGTATAGAAATTCTCGCCTGTTGATTTGCCAAAGTCACCAATATTAACTCCCGTAATTACAATTTCCTTAATATTATTTGCCGCTATTTTTTTTGCATCAAGCACGCATTTCTCAATACTCTGATTCCTGCTCTTACCCCTGGCAAGGGGTATTGTACAATATGAACACATGTAGTCACATCCATCCTGCACCTTCATGAACGATCTTGTCCTGTCGCCCAGTGAGAAAGACGATTCGAAACGGCTCTGGTCGTGGTCGGTACAGGTGTAGCTAAATTCGGGAGCTTCTTTTTCTATCCGGTCAATATACTTATGCAGATTGAATCGTTCGTTTACGCCAAGTACCAGGTCAACACCCTTAATGGCCGAAATCTCCCCGGGTTTGAGCTGGGCATAACATCCCACAACAATTATGTAGGATCCAGGAGCTTTCCTTATTGTTTTTGTAATTGCCTGCCTGCATTTCCTGTCGGCAGCTTCGGTAACCGAACAGGTATTGATAACATAAATATCGGCAAGAGAGCTGAAGTCAACCCTTTCGTACAAATCAGGATTAAGTGACCTCGCTAAAGTGGATGTTTCTGAAAAATTAAGTTTGCATCCCAGGGTATGGAAAGCAACCTTTTTCCTGGTTTGGGTCATTGCATAAATAGCTTTTAGACCTGCAAAAATATAACAATATTCTCTAACAGGCTAAAACTCCTTTGGCTTAAGGATAAGTGTAAATTCTGGTTTCGCTTCTGATATCGATGTCCATTTCTCTATCGCGAATCTCACAACAACAACTCCCGTTGTAGGGAGAAAGTTGGTTTCTCCCCCGCTAAGCTCATGCGCCAGGTCAGTTATCCCGGGGTTGTGAGCACTTAGAAGCACAGAATTATACTTATTGTCAAGAGCATAAATCTCGTTCAAAAACACAGGTATGTTGCAGTGGTAGAAGTTCTTTACTATCCTGATATTATCTGTTGCAACATCCAGTACCCTCGCCAGGATAAAGGCAGTATGGCTTGCCCTGGCTGCAGGACTCGTTAATACCAGATCAGGTTTAATACCTTCACTTTTCAGGCTGTCTCCAATTTTATAACCATCGTTTATGCCCCTTGGAGCAAGTACGCGATCAATGTCGCGGGCAAAAGAATCAGGTGTAACTGCTTTGCCGTGTCGTACAATTATTAATTCTTTTAACATCTTGTATTTTTAAAGTAACCTGCTGGCAAGCTCCGAAAGAAAGCTCCTTTCTCCCTTTACCAGGTTCACATGTGCAAATATATCCTGGCCTTTCATTTTATCGGTCAGGTACGACAGTCCGTTCGATCCACTATCGAGATAGGGAGAGTCAATCTGTTCAATATCACCGGTGAAAATCATTTTTGTATCTTCTCCGGCACGTGTAATTATTGTTTTAACCTCATGAGGTGTGAGGTTCTGAGCTTCGTCAACAATGAAAAAGATGCTTGAAAGGCTTCTGCCTCTTATATATGCCAGCGGTGTAATTACCAGCTTTTCCTCCTTAATCATATCGTTTATTCTCACAAATTCGGGACTCTGATGACTGAATTTGTGTTTTATTACGGTAAGGTTGTCGAAGAGAGGTTGCATATATGGTTCGATCTTTTCCTTTACATCACCCGGCAAAAATCCAAGATCCCTGTTCGCAAGAGGCACTATGGGCCTGGCAAGGAAAATCTGTTTGTATCTCCTGTGCTGTTGCAGGGCAGACGCCAGGGCCAGGAGGGTTTTACCCGTTCCTGCTTTACCGGTAAGCGCTACCAGTTGTATGTCCGGGTTTGTAAGTGCCTCAATTGCAAATGTTTGTTCGGCATTGCGGGGGTCAATACCATAGGTTGTTTGCTTCATTACCCTGTTTACAAGTTTGCTTACAGGATTAAAATGGGCAAGTGCGCTGGATCCGTTATTCTTTAATATGTAAAACTGATGGCCTTGAGAAGGCAAAGGTATCCCAAGATCTTCAAAGGATATGCCCTCAGGCTCGTTATATAGCATATCAATTCGTTCGCTGTCAATATCAGCTATGGTTTCTATCCCTTTATTCAGGTCGTCCAGGTTGGCTACCTTGTCATTCTCATAATCCTGGGCCATTATCCCGAGCGATTTTGCTTTCATCCGCAGGTTAATGTCCTTGGTAATCAGAACCACACTTTCACCTTTCTTCTTCGAAAATACGAAGTCGGTTATAGCAAGTATCCTGTGGTCAGGAGTTTTTTCAGGAAATGATTGCATTACCCGTTCAGAGAATTCCTTTCCTGTCTCAATAAAGAGGCTACCCAGTTTATCACCCAGGGGGATTCCCTCGCTCAGCAGATTGTCGCCTGAGATTTTATCAAGTTCCCTGGTAAACTCTCTCGCATGGAAGTTAATCTGGTCGTTACCCTTCTTAAACCTGTCGAGTTCCTCAAGTACTACTATCGGAATAATAACATCATTTTCTTCAAACTTATAGATTGACTGATAATCGTGCAATAACACGTTTGTGTCAATAATAAATGTTTTTTTCTTTTTCTGCGCCATAGCTCTCTTCAACAGTTAATATATCTATATATTCCTTGTGACAAAAATAAAGGTCTTAGGTATCTAAACGATTACGATTTTTAGTTATTTTGCACATTTATTAAATACTTATGAACTACAGCGAGGTCCTTGATTTTCTTTACAAATCGCTTCCGGCATACCAGAGAATCGGGAAAGCTGCCTATAAGTCAAACCTTGACACCACCCTGGAGCTCGACAGCTATTTTGAGTCGCCGCATAAACACTATTATACAATACATATTGCCGGCACTAACGGGAAGGGATCGGTATCGTCAATCCTGGCTTCAATACTTAAATCGGCAGGCTATAAAACAGGTTTGTATACCTCGCCTCACCTCAGCGATTTCAGCGAAAGGATAAGGCTTGACGGCAGGCCTGTTGAAAAAGAATACATTGTTGACTTTGTTAATAAGCACAAGGAGATTATCACTGAGCTGAAGCCTTCGTTTTTTGAAATGACGGTGGCTATGGCTTTTTTGTATTTTGCCCACAGTAATGTTGATATAGCAGTAATTGAAACAGGCATGGGAGGAAGGCTCGATTCCACAAATATTATTACTCCGCTGCTTAGCATTATTACCAATATTGGCTTTGATCATACTCAGTTTCTCGGCACTACCCTGGAGGCGATTGCAGGGGAAAAGGCAGGCATAATAAAAAGGGGGGTGCCGCTTGTTGTTGGAAGAAAGGATGCTGAGTACAGTGGCGTTATCGAAAGAATTGCAAAGGAAAAGAATTCGGAACTGGTTTTTGCCGGTGATCTATATAGAGCTGAAAAGACTGTGCCTGATTATAGCTCGGGCAGTTTGAGTCTTGATATTTACTCTAAGGGAAAACTGCTTTACCCTGAGCTGCTTTGCGACCAGGCCGGTCTTTACCAGGAAGAAAATATCGTCACGGCAATATGCGCAAGCGGGATGCTGGCTGACAAGTTAAAAATCAGCGACAATGACATCAGAAAGGGGCTGGCAGCTACACGCGAAAACTCGGGATTACGGGGGAGGTGGCAGGTGCTCGGCCATAAGCCCCTGGTAATATGTGATACAGCTCATAACTTTGACGGACTGAGGCGGGTAATATCCCAGCTGGAAGGGATAAGGGCCGCCAGGTACAGGTTTGTGCTGGGTTTTGTTGACGATAAGGACCTTGATAAGTTATTACCCCTTTTTAAGCCTGAACATACCTATTATTTCACCCGGTCGTCCGTTCCCAGGAGTGCCGGTGCAGAATACGTGGCAGAGATAGCAGGCAAGTACGGGTTAAAGGGGAAAGTATTTACATCTGTTAAAGATGCCTACAGCTCAGCCCTGGCTGCCTGCGGTACCGATGATGTTCTTTATGTGGGAGGCTCAACATTTATAGTTGCCGATCTTCTGGATTATATTGACAATAGATTGTAGTGTTTTTTGCAATAAGAGCTATATTAGTGTGCTTAACCTGACTTATTAAAATTCTTATGAATAAATACCGCCTCTTACTGTTTGTGAGTTTACTCATTATTCCAGCCTTGCTCTTCTCAAGGGACGAGGGAAGGAAAATTATTATTCTCCACTCAAACGATATGCATTCCCGGCTTGAAGGCTACAGCCCATCTACCGAATACTCTCCGCTTACAATTAATGACGATTTAACTGTTGGCGGATTCAGCAGGATAGCCGGCATAATTGACAGGGAAAAGAGCTTAAACGCTGATGGGGTGCTTGTTGTTGATGCCGGCGATTTTCTCATGGGAACCGTCTTTCATTATATGGAAGAGTACAACGGCTTTCAGTTAAGGCTAATGAAGGAAATGGGCTACGAAGTTGTTGCAATAGGTAACCATGAATTTGATTACGGATCATCAAAACTGGCAGGCATTATAGGCGAATCTGTGAAAAACGGGTCTATTCCTAAACTGATGCTCTCCAATGCTGAATTTGATAAGGATGACCCGGGTGATGATGAATTCGAAGCTCTGTTTAACAAGGGAGTTATCGTCCGTACTTCAATAATTGAGAGGGCAGGGGTAAGGATAGGTTTCTTCTCCCTCCTTGGAAAAGATGCTGATGAAGTGGCCCCGCTTGCAAAACCCCTGTCTTTCGGGAAGCAGATTAAATATGCAAAAGAGGCTGTCCGTAAACTGAAATCTGAAAATGCTGAGCTTATAATCTGCCTTTCGCACAGCGGCATCGGGATGGGTAAAAATGGCGAATGGTCGGGTGAGGATGTCAAGCTTGCAGAAAAGGTAAAAGGAATTGACCTGATAATAAGCGGACATACACATACCACGCTAAGGGAACCCTTGCTTGTAAAAGAAACGGCAATTGTACAGACAGGTGCTGAAGGAAGAAATATTGGCAGAGTTGAGCTAATTGAAAGGGATGGTAAGTTTGAACTCGACAGCTACAGACTTATACCTGTAAATGATGAAGTAGCAGGAGTAAAGTCGGTCCAGGACAAAATTGAAAAACAAAAGGAGCTTGTAGCTGAGAAACTATTCAAGCCATTGGGTTACAATCTTACTGCACCGCTTGTAAAATCAGCTTTTGAACTTATCTGTGATGAGTACGGTGGTGATCTGCCCAACAGTAACCTGGGTCCGATGGTTGCCGATGCAATCCGGGCCTATATTAACAATGCCGGTCCTGGAACAGATATCACAATGGTAGCAACGGGTGTAATAAGGGACAGGATAGCAGAGGGAGTACTTACGATTCAGGATGTATTCAGGATAATGTCGCTGGGTTCGGGGAAGGATAATATACCCGGCTACCCTCTTGCTACAGTGTATCTTACGGGTTCAGAGCTGAAAAAAGTAGTTGAGATTCTGCTCGTAGCTTCAAAGTCAAAGCCTTCGAATTACTGCTACTATTCAGGAATCGAAGTCGGGTATAATCCTGATAAGGGATTACTGAGGAAGGTCAATACTATGAATATTATTGATGCTGAAGGCAATAAACTGCCTGTGGATACGGACAGAAGGAATAATAAACTGTATTCGGTAAGTGCAAATGCCTATATGCTTGAGTTTATCGGCATTATAAAGAAAACAACTTTTGGCCTGGTGAATGTGCTTCCAAAGAACAGCGATGGCACACCCGTAAGCAATATGTCAAATTCAATTATTGATTTTGATCCGGCTGCTGAAGGTATCCAGGAAGGAAAAGAATGGATTGCCATGGTGGAATTTTTAAAGTCTATGGACGACAGTAATGGCGATGGGATAGCAGAGCTTGATGAGTTCTATCGCAAACCACCACTCAGAATCATTCCCGTAAACCAGTAATCTTCTGGTACCTGCTAAAGCGTATGGTGTTCAAGCTGTTCGTAGCTCGACATTGCAACAGCTGCCGAATGGATATAGTCTTTTTCCAGTACCCAGGCCACAGCCTGCCTGTAGCTTGATTCATTCTCTTCGCCGGCATTAAAAGGACCCGCAGAACATGTTTTCATTGCAACTATGCCTGTACCCTGTCTGCTTGCTTCATCCAGGAGGCTTATCAGCAGGTCCTGGTCCCAGCTTGCCGACCATTTTGAAAGAGAATGAACAAAGGCTCCCTTATAATTGAAGGGATGCATTATTACATCGTAAAACTTATCCAGGTTATTTCTTTTAACGAGATTAAGCCCGTAGTCGTGCGATGAAAATCCATGTGCCCTTATTACACCTGAAGATTTCAGACTGCTGTAAAATTCCAGAACGGCGTCGTGAAAGGTAAGATCTTCGTGTTCGGCACTGTGGTAAAGCATTATATCAATGTAGTCGGTGTTAAGAGCTTTCAGGCTTTCTTCAATTTTGCCGTTCAGGATATCCTTGATTTCCCTTGCTCCTTTTTTTCCTTTGCCTTCGTGTGTAAGTTCTTCCCTTTCAAGGTGCATCTTCGACTGAATAACCACTTTATTCCTTATGCCGGCTATTACCCTGCCTACCAGTTTTTCATTATTGCCACGGGCATATGATCTGCCGGTATCCAGGAAATTGATGTCCCGGTCGAGTGCTGCCTTTATAAGCCCCTCGTCCATTGTTCTGGAAGCACCGAAACAAAGTGGGCTAACCATTATCCCGGTTTTGCCCAGTTCCCTGAGTCCTGTTTTTCCGACAGTGACCTGGCTTTTAAGATGTGGCATTATCGTCAGTCCGGCAACACCGGCTGAAGTTTTTAAAAGGAATTCTTTACGGGATATCTTTTTCATACATTTACCGTGATTATAAATAGTTACGATAGAAAACACTATGCTTTAAAAACAAAAGTTTTATTAATGAAGGAAGCAAGAAAGAATTATTTTTGCTTTAATCAAAATTTTGAAGGATGAGGAAGCAGTATTTTGAGGGTAATACCTATAAAACACAAATAAAAAACAGAGGCTGGCTAAAAAAATCCAGGTTTATCTTTATTCTTCGTTTTTTCGGAATTGTTATAAGGTCGCGCCGCCTGGCTCTCGACGGAAAGTTTAATATGGATGAATTCTCCAGGTCTTCATTCGATATATTCAGGATGCTGGAGGACAGTGGTGCGGTTTTCAATATAGAGGGATTCGATAATATTCGTTCGCTGGATGAGCCTGTGATCTTTATCAGTAACCATATGAGCACCATGGAAACACAGATATTTCCATGCCTGATTGTGCCCTTTATGGATGTCACCTTTGTGGTAAAGGAAAGCCTTGTTAATTTTCCTTTTTTCGGACCGATAATGCGTTCAAGGGATCCGATTGTAGTGTCGCGGAAAAACTCCCGTGAAGACCTGCTGGTAGTAATGCGTGAGGGAGCAACGATTCTTAATTCAGGCAAGTCAATTATAATCTTCCCTCAGAGTACAAGGAAGGAATACTTCAATCCTTCTGAATTTAATTCACTTGGTGTAAAGCTTGCAGAGAAGACCGGAGTAAGGGTAGTCCCGCTTGCAATTAAAACCGACTACTGGAGAAACGGTAAGATGATTAAGGATCTTGGGCCTTTCGACAGGAAGCAGCAGGTGCATATCGAGATAGGCAGGCCAATATCTGCAGAAAAAGCAAAGAGTGCCCATAAGGAAGTTCTTGATTTCATCCTTCCCAGGCTCAAGAAGTGGGGGGTGGAGGTTATGGATTAACTCGCTCCGCCTTCGGCTCCGCTCGTTGATCC
>JAZBNV010000007.1:0-28796 GCA_036350795.1 Marinilabiliaceae bacterium | reverse complement strand
GTGTATAAATACTATTATATGGTCTCATAGGTGCAGGACCAATAAAGAGATCCCAGTTCAGTGTATCAGGAACCGGCATTACCTCTGAAGGCCTGTTCAGTCCCTGTGGCCAGATAGGCCTGTCAGTAAAGGCTTCTACCTTTCTTACTTCGCCTATTTCACCATTCTGTATCCACTCAATAACTTTATTCACACCTTCGCCTGATGACCCCTGGTTACCCATCTGGGTTGCAAGCCTATTCTTTGCAGCAAGTTTTGTAAGCAGTCTCGACTCATATACCGTGTGCGTAAGGGGTTTCTGCACGTATACATGTTTTCCCATCTCCATAGCCTGGGCTGCAACAATTGCATGTGTATGATCGGCAGTGGCCACAACAACTGCATCAATATCCTTGCCCATTTCATCGTACATTTTCCGGAAGTCCCAGTACTTTTTTGCCCCGGGGTAGGTTTTAAATGCATTGGCAGCGTAGCGCCAGTCTACATCACATACTGCCACTATATTTTCAGCATCCTTCAGGTTCTTGAGGTTAGCATTTCCCATGCCCCCTACTCCGACTCCTGCAATATTTAACTTATCGCTCGGAGCCCGGTGACCCAGTCCGCTGACAACTGAACTCGGCAGAATGGTTAATCCTGCAGCAGCAGCAGTAGTTTTTCCAATAAATGATCTTCTTGTAATCTTACTTGCCTTATCTTTCATTGCCTGTTGTTTTTAATTAAAATCTTTTAAAAATAAGAAAACATTTTAACATTTTGTCTCTTAAAACACATGAAGTACTTTACAGGAGAATGTAAATCTACCTGAGTGTCAAAAAACCGGATTCAGTCATAACTGCCACAAGGTCCAGCATCAGCTGAAGGTCAGTTTCGCCATCCTGCTGAGCATCCAGGATATGCTTTATATCCAGGACTGAGTGACTGCCATTGGCAAGTTTTCCAAGTTCGGGTGCCAGCCTTAATGCCCTGTTATTTCCCTTTAGTTTACTCTCCGAGATTGCCCCGGAAAGAGGTTCTGAATAAGCCCTGTAGCCCAGTTCCAAAGAAAGCGCGGTAGCTGCAGGAATAATACCGGATGCTTCCTTTTCAAGCTTTGTATAGCCGGCTGCGTCAGTCAATATTCCGGGCTCTGTATTAAGCAGGGAAGCACTTGCCTTCAGGCCTTTTATTTGTCCCTTGCTTACAGATTCAATTGATTTGATATATTCTTCGATTAAATCGTTCAGCTGCCTGTTTCCAGGATCAAGTTCAATAACAGACCTCAATATTATAATTTCGCCCAGGGCTGTTCCATGCAAATCTGAAAGCGATCTTTTTATTACTGCCGCTAACTTATCTTCCCGGGCTTTGCTTAGCATATCAACAACTCTGCTGTACTGATGCCCCATACGTTTCAGGGCATTCCCAAAGACCTCACCGGCTATATTCTGCGCCATCTGTCCACCTGCCGAAGCTATGGTATATGCCGATGCAGCAGTAATAAGCACAGATCTCCTGAGTTGTGTAGGGTCGCATGCCCAGGGCCTGTCATTTGAAGTATGGTAATAGGGATCGGGCCAGGTAATCAGAAGCACCCCCGGCACCTGCACTCCCCAGTCGTTAAAAACCATATGATCGGAACCTCCCGAGGCACTCTCTATCTGGTAATAGAAAGGATCTTCTGTTCCGGTGGGCGATACTATTCTTTTATAAAACCTTGAGCCACTCACAACAGAATTCATCTTATTGGTTTCGCCTACATAGCGGTAGTAGTTCTCAAGCACATCGCCAACATAATGACCGTTGCCATAGGAAGTCCGGTGCAATACAAAATAACTTTTGTTCTCTGATAATGAAAGACCTACCATATCAAGATTTATATTACACAGGGTCTTCTTCATCAGGTCCTTATGTTTTTGCACCCAGGGTATTGTACCACTGAACTCGGGCACCCATATAAACCTTATACTCCTCTTAGGTCTTTGAAGCCTGCCATCATCTATCATGGTCTGTAATACCCGGGCAACTTCGAGTATTGATGCCGATCCGCTTATATTATCATTTGCTCCCTGTTTAACATAGCCTTCAAAAATATGTGCACTGATAATAACTTCTTCTGCTCCAGGATCGCTACCTCTTATCAGGCAGGTCGGAACCTGTATGTCCAGCTCTTCTGTTTTACTCTCAACTTCAGCTTTAAGAACAATTTCCTCGCCTCTTAACAACCTGTCCCTCAGAAGGTGACCCTCCCTCGGAGGCAGGTTAAAAGCGAAACCTGGTTTTATATTGCCTCCCTGCCTTATTCCTCCTGTCGGAATCATAAGAGGATCAATAAGCGGACGAGGTGAATAAAAGCTGACAAGACCTGCAGCCCCCTTTTCCATTATCCCGGTATATGCTCTTCCGGGACTGGCTGAGGTAAGTGCAATTTTTCCGTCCAGGTCCATTCCGTCAATGCTTGCAGCCGAGGCATCTCCAACCCATACCAGCCCGGCCTCAACATCTGCAGACATACTGCCCGAAACCAGCAATAAGGGCAGATCATTATAGTCAGCCAGTTTATCATAGCCCGGGCTAATCTCATGCAGTGTTGCTTTAATACCGTTCCATGTTGTGGTTTTTCCGAACCTCTCAATCTCCACACCTTCCAGTCCATATGACTTTAACAGATTTACAACGTAAATACTCTCATTAAGAGTTCCCGAATACTCTTCTGCTGTTCTGGGCCTGTTATAGGCTGCCATCTCGATCACATGTTGAAAGGCCCTGTCACCCGAGGATTCAGCAATCAGCATATCCAGTTGCTCCTGTGGCAGAAGTCCCCACTGGTAATAATACGCATACTGGGCACTGCTGCTGATATATGAAAATGTAAGCACAAAAATAAAAAACACATAAATTAAAAGTCTGCGGGTTTTCATTGCATAAATATTTAAAAGGATTTGGAACAGGATGCAAGATCATTAAAAAAAAGAATAAAGGCTATGCTTATTAACATAATTATCAATTCAGGGTTTAAGCAGTCAATTCAGGGCGGCTTTTATAAACAGTATATTAAAATTCTGGAATAAAAAAGATAAATTGCAGACTTATAATCGGTGTAGCATGCAAAATACTTATTTATCCCTGGACGAAAAACCTGAAAAAAAAGCGGTTTCTTTCCTGATGGTTGTGTTTGGAATACTTTGTTTGTTTTTTTCAGGCTGGTGGGCGGTATTCCTGCTAAAGGTTCCTGAGAATGAAAATTCATACTGGGTGGCCACAATATTCCTCTTCCTTTTCGGGCTGTACCAGGTATATGCCGGACTTGGTTATGCACGTCGCTATATCAGCCTGCACGGTAAAGACTTAGTAATAAGGCAAAATTCATTTCTTCCCCCGGTAAAGCTTTCTGCTCCCCTTATTAACAGTATAATTATAAGATCGATGGACATTATCTTCGAAAATGAAAACGGCGATAAAAAGAAACTGAAACTGGGTCTGAGATACCCCGACCTGGGAGAGAAGATAAAAGAAAAGGTAGTTGAATTTGCAAATCTGCACAGCATAGAGCTATACTATAAATACGATGGTTTAAACGATTAAATATAAGGTATGAAGTTGAAAATGGGAATGATAGGTGGCGGACATGGCTCATTTATAGGTCCGGTTCACCGCATGGCTGCAGGTCTGGATGGTATGATTGAGCTTGTTTCAGGGGCATTCAGCAGTAAACCTGATGTTTCTCTCAAAAGCGGTATCACTCTCGGCCTGCCTGAATCGAGGATATACTCCGACTGGGAAATAATGCTTGAAACAGAAAGCAGGCTGGCTGAGGCTGATCGCCCTGACCTTATCTGTATTGTAACACCTAATTATCTTCATTATGGGCCTGTTATTAAATCAATAGAAGCAGGCTTCAATGTAATATGTGACAAACCACTGTCTATCAGCGTAAAGGAAGCTCTTGATATTAAGCAGGCGCTTCTGAAAACAGGCTTAAGTTTCTGCATAACACATAACTATTCGGGCTATCCCATGGTAAAAAAAGCCCGGGAGCTTGTTTCTTCAGGGAAGCTCGGCACAGTAAGAAAAGTGGTCAGCGAATACCTCCAGGGCTGGCTGTCTGACAAAGAAGAAGAAAAGGGAAACAGGCAGGCAGAATGGAGAGCAGACCCTGCAAAAGCAGGCAATGCAGGCTGTATGGCTGATATTGGCACCCATGCTTTTCAGCTTACAGAATATATAACAGGTAAAAAGATTACCAGGCTATATGCCCAGCTAAATCGTTTTGTTGAAGGAAGGCTCCTGGATGATGATGGCAATGTGATAATAAATATGGAAGATAATATAAAGGGGATAATCACAGCCAGCCAGGTGGCACTGGGTGAAGAAAACAATATTAAGATTCGTATATACGGTACGAAAGGATCTGTAAGCTGGGAACAGATGCGCCCGAACAGCCTCCTTGTAAGATGGAAAGACAGACCCTTTGAGACCTACAGAACGGCCACAGGCTTTGCTGCAACCGGGGGACCAGCAGATGCTCATTCCAGGTTACCTGCCGGGCATCCCGAAGGATTTATTGAAGCATTCGCAAACCTTTACCGTAACTTTGCGCTTGAAATATCGGCCCGGAAGGAAGGCCGAACAAAAGATCCCTCCTACGACTTCCCGGGAATTGAAGACGGGGTAAGAGGGATGAAATTTCTTGATGCTGTTATTAAATCTTCAGCGCAGGAGAGCTGGGTATCAATCGCGGACTAAAGCACCTTTGAAAGGAGGAAATCGTGGCTGATCCTTATATTCTCAAGAGGTGATCTTTTCCGGCTGCTGTCCTGTTCAACAAAGAAATATTTCATACCTGAAAGTTTTTTCTCGTTGAAAACACTAACAAAATCCACGTTGCCCTCACCAAGGGTAGCATCTCTCAGGTCATCAGAGAGATCCTTAATATGCCATAGTTCGAATCGCCCGGGATATTTCCTGAAATATTCAACTGCACTCTGCTCACCCTTCTGAATCCATGCCAGGTCAAGCTCAAAACAAACCAGTTCAGGATCGGTATTCTCAACAAGAATATCGTAGGGAATCTGTCCATCAATTGGTATAAACTCACCGTGATGGTTATGGAAACCCAGTTTCATCCCGGCTGCCTTACACTTGAGACCGGCATTATTCATAAAGTCAGCAGCTTCACGGTAGCCATCAAGCGAGCTCATCCACCTGCCCGACAGGGAAGGCATAACAAGATACTTAAGCCCGGCTTCAGCAGCAGCACCTACATTTTCATCCAGGTTCTCAGGATTCAAACCGTTATGACTGCTTACAAGCTTCATTCCTCTTTCTTCGACAAGTTTTCGGAATTCTGCAGGTTTCATACCATAAAATTTACCGCCCGCATAGTTGGCAGCCTCAAGCCAGTTATAGCCAATTTCTGCAATCCTGTCAAGAGTTCCCGGGGCATCACTGTCCATCTCTCCTCTTACCGTATAGAGTATCAATCCTGTTTCAGGATCAGTTCCTGAACATGCAAGCGATGGCATAACAGCCATTGCTGCAGCTGCAGCTGTTGTTGTACTTATAAATCTTCGCCTATCCATTATTTAGGGTTTAAATTATTTTTTCATTTTCCCTGTCCCAGTGCACCCGTCTTCCTTCACGGTATGCTATTGTTCCCATATGAGCCGTAATAGCCTCCTCAAAGCCGCGATCAATATTGCACGATGGCGATTCACCGGTTCTGATACAATTCACAAATTCCTTGAAATGCAGATGAGTGGTATTTATTCTTTTCCCTCCCCTGTAAGTATAGAGCAAGCCCCTTCCGGCAAAGTACTGTTCTGTTGCAGAGGTAACGGCATCTACCGTCTTCTTACCGGGCACATAGCTTAAAATTGGAAGTTCAGTATCTATTATCCCCGATTTTATCCTGTCTTTATATCTTGTTGAGTTATTGTCGGCATATATCATCATCGAGGAACCAAGATCCATGCTTGCATCGTGACCCATTATTTTCTTTCCCCTGTCCCTGCTGTTGGCAAGTGTGGCACTGTACATCATTGTAAGTTCGCGCTCACTGAATTCAAAGACTGTATGCAGAACGTCAGGCACCGTGCGGCCATCCTTGAAATAGTAAATACCACCCGATGAAACTGCACTATCAGGAATCCCAAAGCCAAATATCTGGTTCATAGCATCATATTCGTGGGTAAGCAGGTCGCCCGACAGGCCAGTGCTGTAATCCCACCAGCAGCGCCACCTGAAAAATCTCTCAAGGCTGAAATCGTGATAAGGAGCCTGGCCGATAAACTGTTCCCAGTCAATGGTTTTCTCATTTGCTTCGGGATGAATCGGGTATACCCATGCTCCGTTCGGAGTATTCCTGTTGGTGGTTACTTCTATAAGGCTTACCTTACCAAGTACATTATTATCGATAGCTTCCCTCGCCTTAAAATATGCCTCTGTTTGCCTGTTCTGATGACCAAGCTGGAAAACAACACCGGCCTCCTTAACTGCCTTTCTTACTTCGTATGTTTCTTCAACCGACCAGCTCATTGGTTTTTCACAGTAAATATGCTTTCCTGCCCGTGCAGCCTCAATTGTAATTGGTGCATGCCAGTGATCAGGAGTTGCAATAACAACAGCATCTACATTACTATCGGCAAGCAGTTCCCTGTAG
Organism: Marinilabiliaceae bacterium; assembly: GCA_036350795.1. Lineage (GTDB taxonomy): Bacteria > Bacteroidota > Bacteroidia > Bacteroidales > VadinHA17 > JAUVKT01. The sequence goes on along the minus strand of JAZBNV010000007.1, from coordinate 22,156 downwards.
TTGTTATAGATAACAGGCATAGAATCAGGACTAAAATCAGCTCCCTGTTTCTTATAGTTGGCACCGGTTTCCCTCGCTTTTATGGCATAAACACTAAAGATATCGCACACAGCGGTAACCCTTACATTAAGATCCTCCTGCTCAATAAACTCCCTGTACCTCGTATCATTACCGTTCTGACTGGCTGCCTTTTTGAGGTTTTCAAGGTTTTCGGGGTGCATAAAACCAAAGGCACTGGCAATCTGCGGTCCGCGAATACCAAAACCTATAAGACCGAGCCTGATCGTTTTTCCATCGGCAAGTGCGGGCTCTTCCAGTATCTCTTCCCGGCTGATCTTTATATCTTCCAGGATACTGTTTTTTAACTGGCGGTCAAATTTCCTTTTCCTGTAGAAAGCATAGGCAAAAGCTCCGAGTACCGGCACTGTTGCCATGCCTTTAACTATATCCCTGCGGCTTATCCCTGCCTTTTCCTCACTATTCCTTATATCTTCCGTTTCCATTTCTGTTGTTTTTTTATCAATCATGCCCTCTTATACCTTTCGCCTGTAAATAAGCCTGTCAATTCCAATAAGATGAGATGTTGGGAAAAGATATATTACGTACAGTGCAGCCATTTCAATAAGGTTCTTATTTACCCACAAATAGCTTCCTTCGGATGGAGCAGAAAATTTAAGGCCCACCATGGGGGGATGAGAAAGAAAATAAAGTGCCAGCAGCGCAATTCCTCCCCATGTTGCCACCCTGTTCAGAACACCCAGTATTAATGCAAGTCCGACAAGGATTAGTCCCCAGGTGTTCAGCAGGTCGATAATCCTTAACAACCCGGGATTTGAGGCCATTGAAATAAATACTTTTGAAAACAATCCCTGCGAATCGAGAAGGAAACCAACCGACGACCAGTCAGGGTTTACGAGTTTTACCATCCCCTCATAAAGGAAATGCCACCCAATCAGAATTCTTAAAATAAGTAAGCCCCACAGACCTGCTCCGGAAATGCCATTCTTAGATTCTATATTCATTTTCTTTGATTGCTAAAGATAATCCTGCAAATTTATCACTTTGTATAAACTGATCAAATATGCAGGGATGTTATTGAGCTATCACAGTTAAATAAATGAAGTATCTTTATTAATAAATATTTATCAAAGTGGTTGAAGCCAGGTATTATACAAAAGAAGAAGAGCTGGTTACCTGCATTCTTTGCCCTCATAACTGCATTATAAAAGAGGGCAGATCAGGCATCTGTGGTGCGAGGCATAATAATGGAAAAATACTTGTCTCGTTAAATTACGGAATGGTTTCAGCTCTTAAGTCCGATCCGGTAGAGAAGAAACCCCTGTACCATTTCTGCCCCGGCATGGATATCCTTTCACTGGGATCTTATGGATGTAATATGAAATGCAGGTTCTGCCAGAACCATCACATTTCCCAGTTCTGTTTTGATAAGCTCACTGCCCCTATGCAGCCTGTCTCACCCGCAGAAATTGTAGGCAAAGCCAAAGCGGCTCCCAATAATGCAGGCCTTGCCTTTACCTATAACGAACCGCTTGTCTGGTTTGAATATATGCTTGATATAGCCAGCCTGGCAAAGGAGCATAATCTCAAAACAGCCATGATTACAAATGCTTATATAAATGCTGAGCCACTTAGCGAGCTTATCGGCTTTATTGATGCTTTTAATATTGATCTGAAAGCATTTGATGATAATTTTTACCGCCAGCAAACAGGAGCCCGCCTGGCTGATGTTCTTTCGTCGATAAAAACAGTATCCAGGTCAGGGAAGCACCTTGAATTAACAATGCTAGTAATACCCGGACTGAACGATAATGAAGACAGGTTCAGGGAAATGATGCAATGGATTAAAGACAACTGTAATAATAATGTGGTACTTCACCTCAGCAGGTACTTTCCCAGTTATAAATCTGATCAGGCTGTAACACCCGATAAGATGCTGCTGGAAATGTATAATACTGCCTTATCGTATATTGGCAATGTTTACCTGGGCAATACAAGCCTGGCTACAGGGAGAAACACCTGGTGCCCATCGTGCAATAAGCTCCTTATAGAGAGAAAGGGCTACACTATAAGTATACCGGGGATAAATAAAGAAAAGAAATGCAATTCATGCGGGGCTGACCTGGCAGCTTACATTACTTTTTTGTAAGCTTACTCAGTCTCTCGAAGAGGCTGTCGACACCTTCAATAAGGTCGAACCGAAGTTTCCTGTAAAAATCTTTCATTATTTTAGGATCTTCCTTTCCTCCCGGATGTTTAACCCTCGAAAACAAATCGTTTCTCAGCTTAACCGCGTCGGAAACAATTTCTGCTACTTCGTCCGATTTTTCACCCGCCTGTACCGACATTACGGTAAAACAGTCTGAGATTACTTCGTAGATAAGATAATCTATATCTTTTTTCAGGTCTTTAATACTGGCCATATCAGAATTTAATTTGCGACAAAGATAATTATAATTGGCTTTATTGCCTTAATATTAAAGGCATTCCTTAAGGCTTGCTTTCACCAGCTCAGAATATTCTCTTATCAGCGCCTGTACAATCGTATTGTTAAGGGTAAATTTATGCTCCCCGATTCCTGACACCGGCAGTATCATTGGCGAAGTTCCGCAAAGGAAAACAGAATCAAAATTCTCAAGCTCATCCTCGCAAATCATTCTATATTGAATCTTTAATCCAAGTTTGCCTGAAATATCGATTACATACTTACGCGTAATACCTGAAAGCACCTTATCGTCGGGAGCTGTTACCAGCGTATCATCTTTTACAAAGAAAATATTTGATTTACTGCCTTCGGTAATTCTGCCATCACTATCAACAAGAATTATTTCAAATGCTCCGCTCGTTTTAAGCAATTCTGAAACTTTTTCCCTGAGCCTGGTATCATATATTTTCAGGGAAGGATTGCTTCTTTCAGCCCTGAACAATTCAGTGCTTACTCCCTGCCTGTACATTTCAGCGTCAGGATAAAAAGAATCGATAAAATGAACCAGGTAAAAACTACCATTGTCAGTATAGTTAAAACTTATCCTGATATTGCAGGAAGTGACAGCAGTGGCGGTTTGCAGCAATGCAATGCATCTTTTTATTTCGGTGCTTTCTGCAAGAATTTCTTTCCCTCCAAACAGGCAGCTATCATACAACCTGCTTAAATGATCATTCAGAAATAAAGGGCATTTCCCTATTAATCTTACTACCTCATATACCGAACCGGGCAATATAAGCTCGCGAAGCCCTGACTCTTTTATATCGGTGAGCTTACCATTAATTATTAACTTACCGGAAGGTATCTCCATTGGGGTATTATTTAATGCAAAATTATGAACATTCTCTTTGCATGCCAGCATAATTTGTAATTATCTTAGAGCAGGAGAATATTTTGTACGCGATTATAGACATAGAAACCACAGGAGGCAGTCCGAGGCATGAAAGGATTACCGAAATAGCCATCTATATATTTGACGGGGAAAACATAATAAAGGAGTATTCTACCCTTGTTAACCCTGAAAGATCAATACCCTATTTTATAACCAACCTTACAGGGATAACAAATGAGATGGTAGCAGATGCCCCCAGGTTCTATGAAATTGCCAGGGATATTGTGGAACTAACTGAAGGAATGACCTTTGTTGCCCACAACGCCAGGTTCGATTATGGTTTTATAAGGCAGGAGTTTAAAAACCTGGGGTATAACTTCAGCCGCAGGCTGCTGGATACTGTAAGCCTTGCCAGGAAGCTTCTGCCGGGCCACAAATCATATAGCCTGGGCAGGCTATGCAACGACCTGGATATCAGAATAAACGGGAGACACCGCGCTGCAGGAGACGCTCTTGCAACAGTTGAATTACTAAAACTCCTTCTTGCTACAGAAAAAGAAAGAGGTGAGCTCCTGAGCAGTAAGGCAAGAAATTCAATGCTTAACCCGGCACTCGATACCTCTGTTATTGACAGGCTCCCGGAAGAACCAGGTGTTTACTATTTTTATAACAAAGACAATAAGCTGATATATATAGGAAAGAGTAAAAACATAAAAAACAGGGTATTAAGTCATCTTTCCAATAACAGGTCGAAGAGAGCCATGGAGATGAAGGAGAATATTGTTACAATAGACTGGGAGCTTACCGGCAACGAACTTATTGCACTGCTTAAGGAATCGGAAGAAATAAAAAGAGAGAAACCTGTTTACAACAGGGCGCAACGAAGAACAGGATTCCAGTGGGGAATTTACCAGTATACCAATAATAATGGCTACATCTGCTTTGAATACGACAGTCTGAAGGATGAAGGAAACCTGCTATCAGTATTTACATCAAAAGAAAGAGCCCGCTCAGAACTGGGCAGGCTTATAGAGAAATACTCCCTGTGCCAGAAATTCTGCGGCTTATATTCTTCGAAGGGAAGTTGTTTTCACCACCAGGTAGGTCTTTGTAAAGGCGCCTGCACAGGAGACGAAGTTGCAGCATCCTACAACCTCAGGGCCAGGGAGGCTATGAATGCATATGTCTTCAGCAGCGAAAACTTTTTTATGATCGATCGCGGAAGGAATGAAAATGAGAGATCGGTAATAAAAATTACCAGGGGAAAATATTGCGGATATGGCTTCTTCGACATAAACGAGATGGGCTTTGGACTGGAATCTGTCCACGATTCAATCAAAGCTTCTCCCGACAACAGGGATATACAGATTATAATTAAATCCTACCTGAAAAATAACAGGGTTGAGAAGATTATCAATTTCTGATCCATTTACTATCTTTACAGGACTCTACTTACATAATCTTAAAAGAGATGGCAATCTTTAACAGGCATACCAGGAAAATAATTATCAAGATCGATGATTTTTTCGACATAGTTGAAGAAGGACTCCTGATATTCAAGGAAGGGGTTAAGAATTACCTCAGGAAGGATATGGAATCTTTCGCCAGCCAGATCAGCCGGATCGATAAACTTGAATCAAGAGCTGACAAGTTGCAGAAATCGATCGAAAATGATATGATTATACATACCATTCTGCCCCAGCACAGGGGCGAAGTAGCCACTTTGCTCGAAAGTATTGATGACCTGATTGACACCTGCAAGGAAGTACTTACCCAGTTCGATGTAGAGATACCGGATATTCCTCCTGCCTTCCACCAGGGTTTCACAGATCTTACAGAAGTAGTGGTAAATGCCTGCGATGAACTGATCCCTGCAGCCCGGGCTTTCTTCAAACAACCCCATACAGTTCGCAACCAGTTAAACAAGGTTTATTTCTACGAAAGGGAAAGTGATAATCTTTCAAACAGGATCAAGAAACAGATATTTCATGACACAAAAGATTTATCACTTGCGGAAAAATCACACTTACGATACTTTACACACCATATTGAAAGAATCTCTGATTTCGCAGAAAGTGTAGCTGATATGTTATCAAGTCTTTCAATGCGGATGGTAATGTAAAAACCAGGTATTTCGATGATGCTATTCTTTATATCCAGCGGATTGTTCCTGGGTTGGTCGCTGGGGGCCAACGATGCTGCCAATATCTTTGGGTCAGCAGTCGGATCCCGTATGCTCTCTTTCAAAAAAGCCGCAATCATTGCTTCTGTATTTGTAATATTAGGGGCAGTTTTCCAGGGAGAAGGTGCATCGCATACCCTTGGCAGACTTGGTGCTGTTGATGCACTTGGCGGTTCGTTTACAGTTGCACTTGCCGCAGCCCTTACAGTATATGGCATGACCAGGGCATCGGTACCTGTATCTACCACACAGGCCATTGTAGGTGCTATAATCGGGTGGAACCTGTTTACCCACAGTCCGACCGATTCCGGATCGCTCACAACAATTGTAACAACCTGGGTGACAGGGCCTCTAATTGGAGCCGGGTTTTCAATAATGCTTTATCTCCTGTTAAGAAAAATAAAGAGATCGGCACGTGTGCATATGATCCGCTACGAATCATGGATCAGGACAGGCCTGATTATTGTAGGTGCCTTCGGATCTTATAGCCTGGGGGCTAATAATATAGCAAACGTAATGGGCGTATTTGTGCCTGCAATTGATCTGCCTCCGGTAAAAATTGGTTTTATTGTGCTAAACAGCGGCCAGCAATTATTTCTGCTGGGCGGGATTGCTATTGCAGCCGGTATTATCACCTATTCCTCAAGGGTAATGAAAACAGTGGGGAATAACCTTATGGAGATAAGTTCTGACGCAGCACTTGTGGTAGTTCTTGCACACTCACTCGTATTGTTTATCTTTTCTTCTACAGCCCTGTCAGACTTTATTGTATCAATCGGACTTCCTCCTATACCTCTTGTTCCTGTATCAAGCTCGCAGGTAATTGTTGGTGCAATCATGGGTATCGGGCTGCTTAAGGGAGCTCGCAATATAAAATTCAGGACACTGAAGGGAATAATTGCAGGCTGGGTTATTACGCCCATTGTAGCATGTATTATTTCTTTCGTCGCCCTGTTCTTTGTCCAGAATGTATTCGATATAGAAGTTACCAGTCATAACAATAATACCACCGGTCTTACTCCTGAACAAAAGACGCAGGCAATACCGAAGATTTTTGACCTAAACAAATAAAGTAAAATGAGAAATACTCCTAAAACACTATTAATCTGCTTAATACTTATTTTAACATGTAATAATACTTTTTCGCAGGAGAATAAAAAGCTTAAGACCATAAACGATATCATAGAAGCGAATATTAACAATCACAGGAATATTTACACCGACCTTCACAGGAATCCCGAGCTTTCGCTGATGGAGTTCGAAACGTCAAAAAAAATGGCTGCTCAGCTCCGTAAGCTCGGCTTTGATGTTACAGAGAATGTTGGTGGAAATGGTGTCGTCGGGGTCCTGAAGAATGGTAAGGGACCCACAGTTATGTTACGAACCGATATGGATGCCCTTCCTATTAGCGAGAACACCGGGCTGGAATATGCCAGCAAAGTAGTGATGAAAAATATGGAAGGACAGGAGATGCCTGTAATGCATGCCTGCGGACATGATATGCATATGACCCTCTGGCTTGGTACTCTTACTACCCTGTCTGGAATGCAAAAAGAATGGAATGGTACACTTGTGGCCATCGCCCAACCCGCCGAAGAGATCAGCGGGGGCTCCTCAAAAATGCTTGCCGATGGTCTGTTCAGCAGGTTTCCGACACCGGATTATGCCCTTGCCTATCATGTTGCACCCGACATACCTGCCGGGAAAATAGGATATTCCCCCGGGCCCATATTCGCTGGAGTCACCAATGCCGATATCTACGTATATGGTATTGGCGGACACGGAGCCCTGCCTCAAACCACTATTGATCCGATTGTTCTCTCGGCCCATATAATAAGCAGACTCCAAACCATCGTCAGCCGCGAAATTGATCCTGTGGCTCCTGCAGTTGTTACCGTAGGTTCCATCCATGGCGGAACAAAGCATAATATAATACCAGAAGAGGTAAAGATGCAACTTACCCTCAGGTTCTTCAGTGATGAAGTTTACAGGCAGATTGAAGAATCAATTAACAGGATTTGCGAGGGTGAAGCCCTGGCAGCCGGAGTACCTGCAGGGAAATTGCCCCTTGTATTAATAGGAGATCAATACACACCACCCGTGGTAAATGACCCTGGCCTGGTTAATAAGGCAGTACTATCTATGCAGGAAGCTCTGGGAGAGGAAAATATTTTCAGGATGAATCCGGCAACAGTAGCCGAAGATTTTGGCAAATACGGTCTTACAAAAGAGAACGTTAAGATTGCCCTTTTTATGTGCGGATCAACAGAAGCTGCGAGGTATGAAAATACAATAAAAAGCGGACAGCAAATGCCGGGCCTGCATAACCCTTCCTACTATCCAGACTTTGAACCTACTTACAGGGCAGGTGTTAAGGCAATGTCGGCCACCATTGTAGACCTTTTTAATAATAACTAAGCCTTCTTCTAAGAAGGCACAATTACAAACTCAAAATTTCTGATAATGAGAAAATCTGTTTCAGTTCTATTTTCAATGATAATTTCCGGGCTTGCATTTTCAAGTGCCCAGGACAGGGTAACAGGACACGACTTCGCCACCAGGTCGGAGGTAATTGCAGAATATGGTATGGCTGCAACATCACAACCCCTGGCAACACAGGTTGCTCTCGACATCCTTAAAAAAGGTGGCAATGCAATTGATGCAGCTATTGCTGCCAATGCTGTACTGGGCCTGGTAGAGCCGGTAAGCAACGGTATTGGCGGTGATCTCTTCGCTATTATCTGGAGTGCCGAAAAACAAAAGCTGTTCGGCTTAAATGCAAGCGGCCGCTCACCCAGGTCTCTTAAACTGGAATATTTTACCTCTAAGGGATTTGAAAAGATACCTGCCTATGGTCCCTTGCCTGTATCTGTGCCGGGCTGCGTTGACGGCTGGTATGAAATGCATGATATGTTCGGGCTTATGCCAATGGAAGAAGTGCTTGAACCTGCCATTAGCTATGCCCGTAACGGATTTCCTGTAAGCGAGGTCATAGCTTATTACCTGAAGGCAGGAACAGATAACCTTAAACGCTATCCAAACGTGGCAGATGTTTTTATGCCAGGCGGAAAAGCACCTGAAAAAGGTGAAATATTCAGGAATCCCGCTCTTGCTTCAACGCTCGAAAAGATAGCAACAGGCGGAAGAGATGAGTTTTATAAGGGTTCGATCGCAAAAATAATCTCTGATTTTATGAAAGAACAGGGCGGATTTCTGAGTTACGACGACCTGGCCAGGCATCACTCCGAATGGGTTGAGCCGGTGTCAACCAATTACCGTGGTTACGATGTATGGGAACTGCCACCAAACGGCCAGGGTATAGCAGCACTTCAGATTCTGAATATTCTTGAAGCTTACAACATTAAAAAAATGGGCTTTGGCTCGGCAGAGTATATACATCATTTTATTGAAGCGAAGAAGCTGGCCTTTGAAGACAGGGCAAAGTACTATGCCGATCCCTCCTTCTACGAGGTTCCTGTTGAGACACTGCTCTCGAAAGAATACGCAGCAACAAGGAGAAAGCTGATTAAGCCTGACAGGGCATCCCGCAGCTATAAGGCAGGAAATATAGAACAGGGAAATACCATTTATATGACAGTGGCTGACAGGGATGGAAATATGGTCTCTCTTATACAGAGTAATTACAGGGGAATGGGCTCTGGTATGTGCCCTCCCGGCCTGGGATTTATACTCCAGGACCGTGGTGAACTATTTACCCTCGAGGAAGGACATGCAAATGTATATGCCCCCGGTAAACGTCCCTTCCATACCATAATTCCATCATTTATTACTAAGGATGGTAAACCATGGGTAAGTTTTGGGGTAATGGGAGGTGCCATGCAACCCCAGGGACATGCACAGATAGTTATTAACCTTGTGGATTTTGGAATGAACCTCCAGGAAGCCGGTGATGCTCCCAGGATGCGACATGTTGGTTCATCACAGCCAACCGGGGAGCTGATGACTGATGGCGGGACCGTGAACCTCGAAAGCGGTATACGGTGGGAAGTTATCCAGAAATTGCTCAGGATGGGACACAAAATACAATGGGACCTGGGAGGTTATGGAGGCTACCAGGCCATAATGAAGGACCACGAAAAGGGCGTTTACTTTGGAGCTTCCGAAGCCAGGAAAGACGGACAGGCAGCAGGATACTAGGCAGCTTCTGAACCAGGTCATTAATGAAAGAAATAACAGGACTGAGTAAGAGGATTATTGAAATAGACCTCGATACCAGGAGTTTTTCAACTTACCATGTACCCGACATCCTTACAAGGTTGTTTATGGGTGGCAAAGGTCTTGCACTTAAGCTCTTTTACGACCGCTACAATATTGGTACCCGGGCGCTTGACCCAGAGAATATAATTGTTTTTCATTGCGGGGCATATATGGGTACAGGGGCACCATGCTCCGGCAGGTTTGCAGCAGTTACCCGGTCACCTCTTACAGGGCTTATATCGACATCTTCCTGCGGCGGACCTTTCGGCCTGGCACTTAAGACATCGGGCTGGGACGGAATGATAATAAAAGGAAAAGCCGACAAAGCCTGCAGGTTGGAGATCTCCTCTGAAGGAGCCTCTTTTTTTGATGCCGGTGATCTGTGGGGTATGGAAACTGATAAAACACAGGAAAGGCTCGAAAAGGCAGGATCAGGAACAATTACTATTGGGCCGGCCGGGGAAAACCTGGTATCATATGCAAATATTGTTTCAGGGCATCGCTTTTTTGGGAGAACCGGGATGGGCGCTGTAATGGGTTCGAAGAACCTAAAGGCAGTAAGTGCAAAAGGAAACGAATTTAAGATAGTAGCCAGTAATCCTGCCAGCTTCGCTAAAATAAGAAAAAAATTTATCGCCGATATAAACAGGAATCCATTTACTGCAGAAGATTACAGGAAGAGAGGGACAGCTTCTAACGTTGAACCGGCAATAGATAATATGATGCTGCCGGTCAATAACTTCAGGGATGGCACACATCCTGAGGCATACAAAGTTAGCGGAGGAGAAATAAGTGAAAAGCATACGGAGGGCTACTCTACCTGTAAACCCTGCTCCATACTTTGTGGCCATAAAGGCAGCTTCAATGGAAAAAATATGCAGGTTCCCGAATACGAAACAATCGGACTGCTGGGTACTTCGCTGGGTATATTCGATCCGCTTAAAATTGCTGAGTGGAACGAGATATGCATGAAACTCGGATTTGACACAATTTCCGCCGGTGGCACTCTCGCCTGGGCAATGGAAGCAGGTGAAAAAGGTCTCTACAACTCAGTGCTTAAATTCGGTTCTGACAGGGGGGTAGCAGAAATACTTAATGATATAGGATACAATCGTAATATGGGAAAAGAGCTGGGCAGGGGCTCGAGGTGGATGTCAGATAAATACGGCGGCAGTGAATTTGCAATACAATCCAAGGGACTGGAAGCAGCGGCTTACGATCCAAGGGGAGCCTACGGGCACGCTCTCGGACTGGCAACGGCAAACAGGGGAGCCTGCCACCTGTCGGCTACAATAATGACCTCACAGGCATTTTCAGGTTTTTCATTCAGGTTTATAAAAACCGGCAACCCTTTCCAGGTTATGTTCTTTGAAGATCTCTACGCTGCAATTAATTCGATGCAGACCTGCCAGTTTACAGCTTATGCAGTTTTTGGTGAAAGATACCTTGTAAAATATCTGCCCAGGATTGTTGTCAGGATTATTATGATGCTTATCCCACAGCTTGGTCTGCAGATAATAAGTGTAAAAAGATATTATAAGCTGTATAATTCCATAATGGGTACCCGCTTAAACCAGTACCGCTTTCGCAGGAACGGAAAAAGAATCCATCTTCTTGAAAGGTATATGAACTGCCGCGAAGGCCTGTCGTCGGCAGATGACACCCTGCCTGAAAGGTTCCTGAAAGAACACCGGGAGTCAGACCCTTATAAACGTGTAATAAGGATGAAAACCATGCTAAGAAAGTATTACTGGTATCGGGGTTATGACAGAATGGGCATTCCTGGATCAAAAACCCTGAAACGCTGGAAAGTTCTTATAAATGCCTAAACATTAAGCTGAACGTCCTCTCCTACTTTCTGAACCTTACGTACACCGGTTGAACCACCTTCCTCCAGGTTAATAAGGTGTGGCACATTGGTCTTCCATGAACCACAGGTAAAATCAGGCACTTCTATCGAACCCGACCTGTTAGCTACCGACCACTCGCTGAGTGGTGTTATTGAACTCCACAGTGCTGCATCATATACATCCTGGTCTACAGGTAAGCCATTCCTCAGGCAATCAATCAGCCTCCAGTCCATAATAAAGTCCATACCACCATGACCACCAACTCTCCTGGCCATCTCTCCCACCCTTTTGATTATTTCAGGTGTATATTTCTCATACATTTCGTTCAATTCCTCCTCGCTCATCCAGCTGTGGCCCAGTGCTATTCTCTCCGGTCCGGGCCATTTTCGAGCCACACCCGCAGTGCCGCTAACCAGGTGAATTCTTGAATATGGACGCGGCGTTGATACATCATGCTGTATCATTATGGTCCGTCCCATCGAAGTCCTCACCATGGTGGTATTCATATTGCCCCTGTACTTATCTTCGGTGAAGGGAGAGAAAAAGTCATCCTTGTCTGCCAGTTCAAGCGCTCTTTTATGCATGGTAAAATCATTCGTCGACATAGAGGTAAGATAATCCATCCTGTCGCCCCTGTTTATATTCATTACCTGGCAAACCGGGCCAAGGCCGTGGGTTGGGTATAAATTACCGTTCCTGCCATAATTTTCCTTAAGACGCCACATATCAATGTAACCGCTTCCTGTAGGATGCTCAGGGTCGAACTTATCAAAATTCAGCTCTGTAAGTGTGTGTATATAAGCGCCTTCACCATGAACTATATCACCAAACATGCCCTGTCGTGCCATATTTAATGTAAGCAGCTCAAAAAAATCATAACAACAATTCTCCAGTTGCATGCAATGTTTCCTGGTTCTTTCGGATGTCTCAACCAGTTGCCATGCTTCGTCAAGGGTTCTGGCGATCGGCACTTCGCAGGCCACATGTTTCCCGTTTTCCATCGCGTATACACACATTGGCGTATGAAGATGCCAGGGTGTGCAAATATATATAAGGTCTATATCATCCCTCTGGCACAGTTCTTTCCAGGCATTTTCATCACCTGTATAAACCTCCGGTGCGCTGAAACCGTGATCAGTCATTCGTTTCTTAGATGCCTCAGTGGCTGCAGGTCTTTTATCACATATTGCAATAAGCTCGGTACCTTCAATATTGAGCATCCTGTATACGGCGCCACTCCCCCTGCTTCCCAATCCGATAAAACCAACTCTTACCCTGTCAAGTGCAGGTGCCCTGAAGCCACTCATATTAAAACTCTGCGTATGCTTTGCCCCGGCTACAGTTTTTATATGATGCAGTTCGCTTTCTTTCTCAGCTGGGGTGCAGCCATTTATTATGCCGGCTGACATTGCTCCTGTTCCTGCCACTGCAGCTGTCTTTAGGAAATCTCTCCTGTTGGTTTTCATAATATTGAGTTTTAGGTTCACTATTCATTTAAACAGGAAACTAAAATACAATATTTCTTCGAAATGCTGGTTAAGAATGTTGTAAAGTACAGGGCTTGCTTAGCACCCGGACAGATAAGTTAATAAGTGAACCTTTAAGAAGTCAGAAACATTATTGATCTGCCGGTAAACTGCCCTTATCACTCTTCTTTCTGAATTTCCTGACAATTCCCAGGCTTATATCACCAATAAGATAACCAAATACAGCACCGTAAAGAGTCGACCAGTACCAGACCGATTTAATCTTGCATGTCCCGGATTCGCATCCTATAAACTTCCAGTAAAGGAAACCACCCAGGGCCCCCAGCAAAACAGCAAGCAGCAGGGGTATATTTTTTTTAGCAAATATATTTTCAGTGAATTTATTCATAATGTAAGCCTTAAGAAGAGTGTCAAATAATAGTGTTTAGTTATATAACAGAATAAATGATGCAAAGTTCAGGATTATCCTCAGGGTTTTACTGCCATGGTGCCTCCCTGGAAATAAAATCTTTCAATACCTTTTTCTCGCTCTCCCAGCTGTAGTTAGCTGAGTAGTTAAGAGAGTTCTTCTTAAGTTTATTAAGAAGTTCCCTCTTGCTGTAGAGCTCCATCAGGGCCTTGTAAATCTCGCTCTCCGAATTGTCCGGCATTAAAATCCCATTACCGGCAACAGTAATAATCTTCTCAATCTCAGGCAGAGAGGTGGCTATAACAGCGAGGCCCGCTCCCATATATTCGAAAAGTTTATTTGGAAGACTGTACCTGTAGTTCAGGCAGAAATCATCATCAGCACTCAATCCTATATCAGCCATCCTTGTATATGTCATCAGGTCATTAAACTCCATCGGCGCAAGGAAAATATACCTGTCGATAAAAGAGCATGCCTGCACTTCACTTCTTATCGAATCAAGCTCGTACCCAGACCCTATAATCATAAAGAAAAGGGCTGGATCTGTTTCTGCTATTTCGCTGTTTATTCTTTCTACTGCCCTTATGGCTTCCTTAAGGCCCCTTCGCATATTAACCGAACCCTGAAAAACAAGGATCAGGTCTTCTTCACTTATTCCGAAGTCAGACCTGGCACTTACAGAGTTGCCGGTGATTTCCGGGATATTTCTTAGCACACAGGCCTCTATCCCGTATTCTTCTTTAAACATTGCGGCAAGAGATTCATTTACGGTTAGCATGGCATCAGTACGTGCCATGACAGAGCGCTCAATCCACTTCCAGGTTCCCCTTACAAATGGCCGCTTAAGCAGCTCGGGCACTCCCGTAAAATATTCATGGGCATCATATATAAGTTTTACCCTGCGCAACCTGGAGGCAAGTACTGCGCCTGGCATGGTATCAAGATCAACTGCTATTATTAAATCGGGCTTAAAGAAAAGCAGGTGCAGGAAAATACGTGCGTTTATAAACAAATAAAACAGGGGCCCCTTCCTGAACAGCATTCTGAACCTCCTGGTATCATCAGCAATCCTGCGTTCAGGCAGCTGGCTTCCAAGGTAGCGACCCACAATTCTCACCCTGTTGCCCTCTTCCATCAGCATACCTGTCATTCTCAGGACCCGCTGATCAAAAACAATCTCGTTGGTAACAGTTATTGTTATTTTTCCAGGCATAAAACAAAGATAATTTAATAGCTGCCATTTGTGCAATAAAATAAAAAAGAAGGCAAAGGGTTTATTCTGGCCAATAACTGTTAATTTTATTCTTCAAAACAGGCATTATGAGTATAGATATTATTAATTCTTCTGTTGTAAGCAGTATAGCAGATTACGATACATGGGTTTCTACCATTGAAGAGTCATTCACTCTGAAAAGAGGAAGGGATTACAAAATGCCGGTAAGAAGTCATATTGACTTCGGTGATAATACCCTTCTGATAATGCCCTGTATAGGATCAGACTATTATGCCTGTAAATTAGTGTCAGTATTCCCGGCTAATCCAAGCCTGGGACTGGCCCCTTTAAGTGGCCCGGTTTTACTTTTTTCTGCTAAAACAGGCAAACACCTGGCTCTTATTGACGGGGCTTCCCTGACAGCATTCCGTACTGCTGCGGCAGGATCGTTCGGGATAAGGCATCTTGCTCCTGTACAGGCAACAGAGCTGGGGGTGATAGGCCTTGGCAGCCAGGGTATTCACCAGACCCTTTTTGCCTGCTCGCAAAGAAACTTCAATACGATTAATATCTACGACAGGAACCCGACCAGTATAGAAAGATACCAGGAAATGATTTTATCAGAATACCCTGAAGTGGAAATAAGGAGCACAGATTCAACCAGGCAGGTGGTCTCAGAATCCGAAGTTATTATATGTGCAACAAATTCGGGCTATCCTGTAATTCCTGATGAGCCGGAGCTGCTTGAAGGGAAAACATTTATAGGTATAGGCTCATACAAACCTGATATGAGGGAATTTCCTGATTCGCTTTTCAGACTTGTGGATAAAATCTATATCGACACGATTGATGGTCTGGCTGAGAGCGGAGACCTGATATACCCTCTTGAAAATAACCTGATAAGCCGCGACGCTTTTATTGAGGGAGGAGATTTAAGCTCCCATCTTCCGGATAAAAATAAAACCAGGGTATTTAAATCTGTCGGGATGGCTCTTTTTGACCTGGCTGCTGCAGTTATGGTGTATGAAAAGTATAATAATAAAAATACCTGATGAAATCTCTCCGGGAATACAACACCTTTGGAATAGAGGCCCAGGCCGGGAATATCTGCAATATTTCTTCTGTTGAGGAACTCCGGGAGCTTGTAAAATCAGGAGCTTTTGCCAGGTCCGGGCCGCTTATTCTGGGAGGAGGATCCAACATCCTGTTTACAGGTAATTATGCAGGCACAGTATACAGGGCCGGTTTCAAAGAAAGCAGGATAGCAGGTTCTTCCGGGAACGAGGTCTGTATTGAATGTGATGCAGGATTGGAATGGGACAGATTTGTTGAATTCTGCGTAAGCAACAATTATGGTGGAATTGAAAATCTTTCATATATTCCCGGGAGCGTGGGTGCATCACCAATCCAGAACATAGGGGCCTATGGAGCTGAGATTTGCAGTAATATTGAGCAGGTGAATGCTGTAGACCTTGAAAGTGGCGAAATGCTTTCATTCAGTAAGAGCGAATGCCTCTTTGCTTACAGGTCAAGCATCTTCAAGTACCAACTTAAAGGAAAAGTATTTATCAGCTCTGTAGTTTTCAGCTTAACTACCCGCGAGCACAAATTTAATACATCCTACGGGCAGGTGAGCGAAAGGCTCGGCCCGGGCGCTGAAATAAACCTCAGGAATATCAGGGATGCAATTATCAGTATCCGGAAAGAAAAGCTACCCGAGCCCTCTGAAATCGGAAATGCGGGAAGTTTTTTTAAAAATCCTCTGCTAAGTGAAGAAGACTTCAGCAGGCTGCAAAAAGAATATGAAGACCTGCCATTCTTTGCTGACGGCAAAGGGTATATAAAGATACCTGCAGCCTGGCTTATTGAGCAATGTAAGTGGAAAGGATACAGGCAGGGCGATGCGGGGGTTCATAAAAACCAGGCTCTTGTACTTGTAAACTATGGATCTGCCACCGGACTGGAAATACTGCAGCTATCCGAACAGATAATTGATTCAGTTTACAGTAAGTTCGGAATTATGCTTGAAAGGGAAGTTAATGTGATCCCCTGGTAATATCAATTATATATCCTCCTGGAATTTAATTCCGACTGGTACTTCCGTGCGTATGCATTGTGCTCGCTCAGTGTTTGCGAGAAATGGTGGTATCCCGAAAAATCGTACCTGGCCACAAAATACAGGAAATCATGGTCTTCTGCATTTAATACCGCGTTTATCCCCGATTTAGTTGCACATTGTACCGGTCCGGGAGGCAGTCCACGATACATATATGTATTATATGGCGAATCTACTGTAAGGTGTTCGTTCAGGACCCGTCGTATTGTAAAATCATTAAGGGCAAATTTGATTGTCGGGCATGCCTGCAGGGGCATATTTATTTTGAGCCTGTTCAGATATACCCCGGCAATTTTGGGCTTTTCGTCTTCCATCAGCACTTCATCATCTACTATCGAGGCAAGGGTACTAACTTCAACCGGGCTTAGCCCGATAGCCCTGGCCTTGCTCAGCCTGTCGCTGTTCCAGAAGTCATTAAACTCCTTTAACATCCTGGCATAGATATCTTCGGCAGTGGCAGTCCAGTACATCTCGTAGGTATCAGGAAGGAAGACGGCCATTATTGTGGCCCGCGTGAATCCATCAGCGCTATAGTTTTTCTCATTTTCCAGGAAAGAAAGTATCCCGGTGGAGTCAATAGCCAGCTGTACTGAAATACGTGAAGCCAGGTCGGCCAGGGTGCGAATATTATTAAAGGTTAATTTAACCGGAGTCTGATTTCCCGCCCTTAAGAGGTTAAGAATATCATTATAGCTCATTTCATCAGAGATAATATACCTGCCAGGCTTAATGTTTCCCGGGTATTTCTTACGCTTCGAAAGCAGGTCGAAGGATTTCTCGTTAACCATAAGGTTTACAGAACTCAATATGTCTTTTACATCCTCATATTCAGAATCCCGGGGAATAACTATTTCAATCCCCTCCTCGCCTGCCTTAACAGGCTTAAAGAGTGATCGATAAAGGTTTACAGCCACCAGCACAAACACTATTAGTCCAACGTATATAAATACTGATATCAGTCGTTTCATATATCTTTTTTTCGGCCCGTAAAATTAATAAAATGTTATTATAGCCTGCATTTCTTATGTATTTATTGAAAAAAACAGCAGAATAATTTGACATTAATATACGTTTATTGTATATTTGTATTGTATTAGTATATTATTACGTTATGAGTAAACACACTAAGAAATACATCCAGATAATTAATACTGCAAGGGATTTATTCTGGAAATTTGGTATCAGGAGGGTTACCATAGAAGAAATTTGTGAGAAAGCTGAGGTAAGTAAGATGACATTCTACAAGTACTTTAGCAATAAGGCAGATCTTGTAATGCACCTGATAGATGATATTTACTCTGATAATATGGTAAAGTACACTGCAATAATTAACAGTTCTAAGCCCTACAAGGAAAAGGTATATGAATTGGCTGTACTGAAGATGGAAGCAACCAGTGATATCAGTCACGAATTCCTGAGCGATTATTATTCATTATTTGATGACGAGTTATCCGGTTACCTCCAGCAAAAAGTCAGGGAAAACCTGGAGATCATGCTACAGGATTTTATTAAGGTACAGGAAAACGGTGATATAAGGAAGGATATTAAACCCGAATTTATTATGTATTTTTTAAACAACCTGGTTACTATGGGTAAGGACCCGGCCCTTAATTCACTATATCCGGATGCCCGGGACATGATAATGGAACTGATGAACTTCTTTTTTTACGGCATACTTCCAAGGAATCCGGAGGTCTGATATGAAAAAGCCCGCATACATACTGTTTATTATGTTACTGGCCGGGTATTCAGGTGCATACTCCCAGGAACTCTCACTTGCCGGGATGGCCAGTGCATGGGCAGGTGCAGGTTATTCAGACCGGTGGACAGAGCAGCTTGGAGCAAGGTATATTCCAGGGCTGGAATTTACATATCCACTGAAACAGAAACTGAACATAGAGGGTGAATTTTCGGGTAGTTTTGTAAGCAGCTACACTAATCCTTCGGATGAAGATAAACTGTATTACAAGGCAAAGCCATATCGAATGTGGCTTAAATTATCGGGCAACCAGTTTGAGCTGCGGGCGGGCCTGCAAAAAATTAACTTCGGATCAGCAAGTATGCTCAGACCCCTGATGTGGTTCGACCAGCTCGACCCCCGGGATCCATTACAACTGACTGATGGGGTATATGGGGTTCTGGGACGTTATTATACCCTCAACAATACGAATATCTGGATATGGGCTTTATATGGAAATAAAACAAAGGGCTGGGAAGCATTTCAAACTGAAAAAGGCACGCTTGAATATGGAGGAAGGCTGCAGCTGCCTGTACCAAAGGCTGAAATAGGTATGACCTTCCACCACAGGATGGCTGAGATAGAATATATAGATCCTTTCAACGGACTGCAGAGTGTTAATATTCCCGAGAACAGGTTTGCCGTGGATATCAGGGCCAACCTTGCACTTGGTTTATGGCTTGAGGATGCTGTAAGTATGGCCGACAGTCCCTACAGCTATAAGTATACAAATATGCTTACCCTTGGAGCTGATTATACCTTTGGTATCGGGAGTGGTCTTAAGCTAATGGCTGAGAACCTTACAATATCGCTTATGGATGGCCCTGCAGGGTCTAAGACTACAAATATAACAGCCTGCTCTGTAAGCTACCCTCTTTCCATTATTGCAAATTTATCAGCTATAATATATTACGACTGGAACCAGGAAGAAGTCTACCGTTTCCTTAATCTCGGATTAACTTATGACAGGTTCAGCTTCTACCTGATGGGCTTCTGGAATCCGCAGAACCTGGCTATTTTTGACCTTGACACTGCGCCTTCCATATTTAACGGGAGAGGCTTCCAGCTAATGGCAGTATTTAACCATTAATATGAATTATATTTAATAAGCCGCAAATAGTAAACAAAGTCCTGCCCGGAGGCAGAATAACATTAAATATTTAATAAGATCAATATGAAAAATGGTACCATTATCACTATCGACAAACTGACAAAGCGCTTTCCAATTGGAGGAGGGCACTTTACAGCCCTTGAAGACATTAACCTGAGTTTTAACAGGGGAGAATTCACAGGACTTGTTGGCCCGAGCGGATCGGGAAAAACAACCATGCTTAACATTATTGGCTCTCTCGATAATCCCAGCGAGGGTGATGTTAAGGTAATAGGCACGTCAATTAGCAAAATAAGCGCTAAAAAGGCATCATTGTTAAGGAAGAAACATATCGGATTCATCTTCCAGACATATAACCTTATGCCGGTTTATACTGTTTTTGAGAATGTTGAATTTCCCCTCCTGCTTCTCAGGATGACCGCCGCACAGAGAAAAAAAGCAGTTATGGATGCCCTTGAATGGGTAGGGCTTACAGATAAGGTAAAATCAAGACCCAAACAGCTTTCGGGTGGTGAATCACAAAGGGTGGCAATAGCCAGGGCAATGGTTAAACGACCCGAAATGGTTCTTGCCGATGAACCTACTGCTAACCTGGATGCTGAAAATTCGCACAACATCCTGAAAACAATGGAAAAACTAAACAGGGAAATGGAAACTACATTTCTTTTTGCTACTCACGACGAAAAGGTAATCCAGTACCTGAGAAGGATAATACATCTTGAAGATGGCAAAGTAGCCGAAGATAATGTAATAAGTAAATAAAAGGAGGTGTATTGTGTTGTCGATTAAACTTGCCATAAAGAATTTGCTGGGTGCCGGACTCAGGACCTACCTGAATGTCTTCATCCTGTCTGTAGCATATGTTGTGATAATTATGCAGAATGGCTTTATCCAGGGCTGGAATAAACAGGCACGCAGAGACTCAATTGAATGGGAATATGGTGAAGGACTATACAGGCATGAACTCTACGACCAGTATGACCCCTTTACCCTGGAAGATGCCCATGCACCCATACCTGAAGCCCTGATGCCCTCCCTGGATGAAGGTAAACTTGCACCCATACTAATTACCCAGGCTACGGTATACCCGGAGGGAAGACTTAAAAGCATACTGCTTAAAGGCATAGACAGGCGTCAGGATGTTATTGCCCTGCCTACAGCCGATATGAAAGCAGGTGCAAATGAGATACCGGCGATAATCGGCTCGAGAATGGCTGAGGACTTAAAAGCCGGGCCTGGTGATTATGTAATGGTGCGCTGGCGCGACGCAAACGGGATGTTTGATGCTGTTGAAGTGAAAATTGTATCTGTATTCTCAACAAATGTACCGGCAGTAGATGCCGGGCAGATATGGATTCCCCTGGAAAAGATGCAGGAGATGATGGGACTTGAAAATGAAGCCTCACTGATAATTATCGGGAAAGAAAGCGATATGTACCTTGATCCTGAAGGCTGGGATTACCAGGATCATAAAGAGTTATTTGCATCTCTCGATGAAATGATACAGGGAAAATCCATCGGAAATGCAGTAATGTACCTCATACTGCTTGCCCTGGCACTCCTGGCAGTATTTGACACCCAGGTTCTTTCGATCTTCAGAAGACAGAAGGAAATAGGAACCTTTGTTGCAATGGGGATGACCCGCAGACAGGTAATAGGAATTTTTACCGTGGAAGGAACCATGCATGCAATGATGGCACTTATTGCAGCTGCTGTATGGGGCACGCCAACACTTCTGTGGCTCAGGAAAACAGGATTTAAAATGCCCGAAGGAGTCGACCAGATGGGCTTGCCCATCAGCGAATCTATAATCCCGGCATACAGTCTCGCACTGGTACTTGGCACAGTACTGCTGGTAACCTTAACAACTGCAATAGTTAGCTATATGCCTGCCAGGAAAATTGCAAAGATGAATCCCAATGATGCAATAAGGGGAAAAATCCAATAGAATAAAGAAGCATAAAATGATAAAATATTTTATAAAAGGATTATTAAGGGACAGGCAGAGATCTCTGCTGCCAATAATCGTTGTCTCAATCGGTGTAATGCTATGTGTCCTGATGCAAGCGTGGGTAACAGGAATACTTGCCGATATAATAGACTTTAATGCAAAGTTCGCAACCGGCCATGCCAAGGTAATGACCAGGGCTTACAATGAGGATAAGGAACAGATCCCGAATGACCTTGCGCTGATGGATGCCGAAGCATTCCTGAATAAGCTGGAATCGGAGTACCCTGAGATGGAATGGGAAGAAAGAATAAGCTTTGGCGGACTTATGGATTCGCCCGATGAAAATGGCGATACAAAGGAACAGGGACCTGCCATGGGGATGGCAATTGATCTGCTTTCTGAAGATACAAAGGAGATTGAACGACTTAACCTGGACAATATAATGGTAAGGGGGAAACTACCTGAAACACCTTCGGAGATTCTGCTGAGCGAGCCCTTCTCGCAAAAGCTGGGCGTTGACCCTGGCGACCCGCTTACACTTATTAC
>JAZBNV010000006.1:0-8328 GCA_036350795.1 Marinilabiliaceae bacterium | reverse complement strand
GGCATGGGGCATGGGGCATGGGGTATGGAGTGTGGAGCATGGAGCATGAGGCAATCGCATATGCATAGTGTGGTATTTTATTGCAAAATTCAGTAGCTTTGGATAAGTATGGATAGGTTTCGGCTTATTATTATTTTTATATTTCTCTCAGCCCCCTGCCTGGTGGGCCAGGTTGACACTACCCTTAAGTCTTCTATAGGTAAACGCAATCTTGAAGAAACATCTTTCTTTTTTCCCGACGATTCAATTAATGCTAACGTTGTATCGGCAAGCAGGAGTAATAAGAACCCTGATGAACTTCCGATTACTATTTATGCTATTACGCGCGACGAGATACTAAAGAACCAATATGTTTCGCTTACCGATGTCCTTAAACGACTTCCAGGTATAAGGGTGTCGCAGCCGGGATCAGGTGAACTCGGTGAGGTTTTCCAGCTCCGCGGACTGATTGGTAATATGTATACTAAGATTCTTGTTAACGGAATGCCCGTAAAGCCCTCTGTGGTAATAGGAATGCCTATTATGGCACAGTTGCCGGTAAGGCAGGCGGAGAGAATAGAAGTAATTTATGGTCCTTCTGCAGCTGTTTATGGCGCAGATGCTGTTTCAGGGGTAATTAATATTATTACACGCGAAGCAGACAGGGGCACTTTTGCCACCGGGGATATTAGTCTCGGTCAGAATGATTACCTCTCGTTTGACTTTATGGTGGGAGGGAAGGCCGGACGTAACAGGAATATTCTGCAGTATAGTTTTTACGGAAGCAAGACAGGTTTTAATGATATGAATATAAAGACCGGGTACGAGGAGAATTACAACCCGCTCAGCCTGCCGCAAAAGCTTGGTATACAATATGATATAGAAGGACAGGTTTTTGATCCGCTGGCACTTGATAATAAGGTTTTATATGATAACGGAATAATGCCCCGCGACTTTATTGAAGAATACTACCCATCCAATTACGAGGGAGATCTTAAGCTCCCATTTATGGAGGAAATGCCTTCGGAAAGTAATATGCTTGGTCTTGACCTGAGGTTCAGGAATTTTTCGCTTTCATTTTCGAATATGTACAGGAGATCGCACAGCTCGCTCGGACAGTCGACATTCCTCTACAAATACAACGACCCCACATCCTTCTGGGGAGAAAATATAAGGAGAACATCGATAAGTTATAATAAAGACTGGACATCCAGGTTTTTTACCACCACCAATTATTCTGCACTCAGTTACAGGATGGATAACAGCTCAAATGAGTCGCTGACATTTATAGATTATACCGATAAGCTTTACCGCTACTCTGCAGGTAACGATATTCTGCTGGAGCAGATTGTTACAGTAATACCCAAAAATAATCTTGAAATTGTGGCAGGTATTTCCTACCAGTTTTCAGGTAACCTGCCACAGAC
The DNA here is from genome assembly GCA_036350795.1 of Marinilabiliaceae bacterium. Classification (GTDB taxonomy): domain Bacteria; phylum Bacteroidota; class Bacteroidia; order Bacteroidales; family VadinHA17; genus JAUVKT01. The sequence goes on along the minus strand of JAZBNV010000006.1, from coordinate 6,922 downwards.
TAACTATCTCTACCAGCCTTTTGATCCTGAAGATTACAGCCCTTTTGCGACAAATGCAAGAATCAACGACACCATAACAGGTAGTTTCGGGATTAATCCCCTAAATTTTCACAATACATCATTGTTTGCCCAGACCTACTACTCAATTAATAAATTCAGGCTGATGGCAGGTTTGCGATGGGATAATAACTCTATATACAGTTCATCTTTAAGTCCCCGTATCGCAGCCATTTTTATCCCGAACAAAAAGAGCAGCATCAGAACATCTCTTGGCTTTGCCTATAAGGCTCCTTCAACATCTCTTACCTACCAGTCACTGGCCTTCCTGGCAGGAAGCAGGCTGGATAGTGTTACCTACCTGATGATGCCAAACAGGAACCTGGAGCCTGAACGCTACCTTTCGGTTGAACTGGGTTTTATCCGGAAAGCATCAAAGAGGTACAGGTACGATGTTTCTGTATATTACAACGAGATCAGGAACCTGATACTTGATGAGGAAGTGCCAACAGCACTTCTAAACATGCCCAGGGCATATATCACACCTGAATTTCCTTATGTTCTTGTTAACAGGAACAGGAAGGATGCAGTTTCACGTTTATACGGCCTGCAGGCAAATTTTATCTGGTCTGACCTGGTTAAATCTATTAACCTGGACGCTGAACTAAGCCTTACCTTTGCCAAATCAAGCGACAATTTTCCTGATATTGTTGAGATAGCCGGGGATTTTCTGAGCGAGTTTACCCTGATGCCAAATCATTTCGGACAGCTGCACCTGTCGATGAACCCGGTTGACAGGCTGTATTTATCGGTTTCAGGTATCTGGGAAAGTAGCTGGCTGAGAGTAATCCTTCCCTTTCCGGATCTGTATAAATCAATTTTTAAACAGGCTGATGGATATTACACGATGGACTTTCTTGCCAGGTATAGCTTTAATAATGATATTAGTATTTTTCTGAAGGTTGATAACCTCTTTGATGAGAAATACGGGGGTATAGGGGTGAGCAGGCTAAATGCCGGCTTACCTTATAATCCGCAGCTGGGCAGGAATATCAGGTTTGGACTGAGTTACGCATGGAACTAATGCAATGTTATCCGGAATGAACTACAGGTTAAACATATTGCTATTAATCTTTTTTGTAAATCATTTAATGTGCTTTACACAGGAGTTGCCCGGGCCCCTGACGGGCAGAACTGATTCACTTTTAGCCCTGCAGGCTCTTGAAAGCGGTGAAAAACTTTTTAATGAAAATAAGCCTGATTCAGCTGCGTATTTTTTTGAAAGGGCGCTTGATATGGCTTCCGATTCAGAACTTTCATCGCTTAAGGCCCGCATATACTATAATCTTGGCAGGATAAGCATGCTAAGGGGAAACTGGCAGTCTACACTTAGCTATATGTTAAAATCGGCCGCAATCTCTCTTGACAGGGGAGATTCACTTAAAACGGCTGATATATACAGGTTTATCGGTGAAAGCTATGCAGGGTGGAAGGTATTCAGCCTGGCCAGGCAATATGGGGCTGAAGAATACAGATTGCTTGTAAATACAGATTCTAAAACAGATGCAGGCCTCAGGACTGCCAGGTATTCTTATTTAATGAGCGATTATGATTCGGCTGCAATATGGTACCAGGAATGTTATAAGCTTTCTGCAGGTCCGGAAAGAAGCGACAAAAGGGTAGAGGCCCTTTATGGACTGGCAGCTACCAGTATTGCCATGGGGGAAATGGTTGTGGCCAGGACATATCTTGAAGAAATTCTTGAACTTAAAACAGATTTCAGCGATAGCCAGGGAATTGGCGACGTATATAATTCGCTTGGTCTGATGGAATTTAATTCGGGTAATATCGAGGGTGCAATTGACTATTATTCAAGAGCTCTTGATCACTACAGGCTTGGCGGTCATAATCTTGAATCTGTATACTCCAACCTGGCAATATGTTACCAGAATAAAGCAGATAACAGGCAGACAGAGCAGTATTTTGAGCTCGCCCTTAGCGAAGCGCAAAAATCGGGAAACAGAAGGGAACAGGCCAGGATTGAACACCTCCTGGCAGTACTGTCGCAGCGGAAAGGCGATCTTTATCATGCTGATTATTATAGTATTGCCAGTATAAACTCTTCAAAAAGCTCTGGCAGCCCTGATATTCTTTCAAAGAGCTACCTTACTTATTCGCAGATACTTGAAGAAGGAAACGATTTCGTCAGGGCCCTTGAATACTACCAGCTGCACCTTGCCTTAAAGGATTCGCTCGAGATAGAAAGCAGGTTCAGGGAGCAGGCCCTCGAGACCGAAAGATCAAGGATGGAGGGTCTTGAGCAACAGGTAAGGCTTGATATGGCTGATGATGCACTTCGCGACCTGGAACTGCGTAACCTGAGAATTGAAAACGAGAAAAGGGCCAATGCCCTGCGCCTGCTTGAAACTGAAAATGAACTTGGGGTCCTCGAACTGGAGCGTCTCGAACAGGATGTTATTATTGAAAGGGAGCGCTATGGAAATGCCATAAAGGATAAGGAGATTATGATGCTTGAGCAGCAAAGGCTTATACAGAGGCGTGATTCGATTTTACAGGAGGCCGAGGCTCAGCGCCTTCTCAGGGATAACCAGCAACTGGAATATGAAACAGAGCTACAGCAAAGCGAACTGGAAAAGGAACAGGAGAAAAGGAGAATGATGTCGCTCCTGGCAATATCTGCCGGACTTACGCTTCTGCTTATACTTTACAGCCTTATTTCTGCCCGTCGGAAAAACAGGATACTGGCAAGCCAGAAAAAAACCATTGAGGAGAAAAACACTACCATCACCGACAGTATTGAATATGCCAGCCGTATTCAGACGGCTGTTCTTCCGCCTCCCGGATTCTTAACAGCCTGGGGAATGGATAGTTTTATTATGTTCAGACCAAAGGATATTGTGAGTGGCGATTTTTACTGGGGAGTTCAAAGTGGTGAATTTATGTGTTTTGCAGCTGCCGACTGTACCGGTCATGGCGTGCCCGGAGCATTTATGAGCATGCTTGGTACTGCTTTTTTAAATGAAATAATTAACAGCAGGCAGTTTGAAAATGCAGCTGATATTCTTAACCGGTTAAGGGATGAGGTAATAACTTCGCTGAGGCAGAAGGGCGTGGAAGGTGAGGCTCAGGACGGGATGGATATTGCACTTTGTCTTTATAATAAGAAGGAAAATATACTACATTTTTCAGGTGCCAACAATCCCCTGTATCACGTCAGCAACTCCCGGATAGAAAGGATAATGGGAGACAAAATGCCTATTGGCATTCATGTATCGCTTGAAAAACAGTTTACGAATACAATTATCAGGCCTGCGAAGGGCGATATTCTATACCTCTTCTCTGATGGTTATGCCGACCAGTTCGGAGGTCCTGAAGGTAAAAAATTCAAATATAAGCCCTTCAGGGATATGCTGCTTGAGATTAGCGGGCTGCCATTGGAAGAACAGAAGAAGATACTGGAAGACAGTTTTGATAAATGGAAGGGAGAGAACGAACAGGTGGATGATGTACTTGTAATCGGAATCAGGCTCTGACCTCTCTGCATCCTGGAACCTGAAGCATAAAAAAAAAAAGGGCTCCTGCCAAGGACACCCTTTTTCTCAATTTTCCATTCCTGCTAATACACTCTTACTGATCCGTAACTGGTATTAATCTTAATTTCTGATTCAGAGTTTTTTCCTCCAACGACTGCTTCGACAGATTTACGGTTATTATCGTAGATCCTGTTGATTATTTCAGCATTGTCTTCGTCAAAGGTAATTCCTCCATAGCTGGTATTAATATTTAGCTTATAAGCAGCTGCATCATCTACATCAAGCCTTACCTGGCAATATTTTGCCCTGATATCAACCAGTTCAAAGTCCTTCATTAAATCTTCAACCTTGATGGAACCATAGCCGGTATCAATATCAAGCGTACCTCCAACTGATCCAAGCTCAAAGCCTGTATAGCCACCTTCAGCAACAAAGTTCTTAACGCTGTTGATTTCAATGTGGTCGTACTTGCTGTCGGCAACAACTGAGCCAACTTCTTCAACATAAAGTTTGGAGTAGCGGCTGTCGAGCAGGATAGCATCGGCTGTACCAATGTTTAACCTGCCAACATAACGCAAGGTGAGTTCTGTATAGCCTGATTTAAGGATTTCACCCTTTCCATAGGCTATATACACAGAGTTAAGTGGTTCTTCCTTACCCCGTGTAAGACGTGCAGCATAAAGATTGCCGTACTTAACAGCTAGTCTTACATGTCCTGATAGTTCTTCAATCTCGATATTACCGTACTTGTTTTCGAGATTAAGATTAAAATCAGCTGGCATTTTCACTACATAATCAATAGAGAAACTGCGATCTGTACCTCCCTTAAAAGAGAAGTCCCTGTCAATGTCGGTCCTGGCTTCAATGGTGTTATCATTTTCGTTAAAGTATATGTCGATCATCGACAGATACTTCTCAGCTTTGTCTCTGGAAGGATGCTCAACCTTAACCACAACGTCAATAAGTACCTTATTTTCGTTCCAGTTTTCAATTACAACATCTCCATAACGGTTGTCAATCTTAAGCAGTTCCTTACCCTGGGTGGAATATTCCTTTTTAAAGGTTTTTTCCACTTCTTCGCCAAAGGCGGAGAAAGAGAGCAGGAAAACTGCCTGTACAACTAACAAACCAACTACTGTTTTACAACCTGACCGTTTCATAATTTTCGCTGTTTATTTGGTTTTCATTTGTAACTTCCTTCAATTGTGTAAGAATGTAGTTCATCACTTCTACCTTTCTCTGGTAATGTTCGATCATTGCATTAATAACCCGTTCATCATTCGGATTGGCTTTAAGATCTTTCTGGAGTTCAAGGTACATTTTGTCCATTTCGCCCAGTTCATCCATTAATATCTTATTCTGATCTTCATTACTTACAATATCAATCGTCTTGATTTCATTTTCCATCATATTCACCTGTTGCACATAATATTGCTCAACCTGCGAATATTCGGGAGAAACTTCACCCAGAGCTGTCCTTTTTGCACCGGGAGAAACAATGTTTTCCCATGCCCACAATGAGGAAAGAGTGACCAGTATAGCCACTGCTGCAGCCTTCAGAAGATAGGGGGCAAGGCTTACCCTTTTTTCGGGAGCCATATAGGCCCTTGCTTCCAGTTTGGCTGTGAACCTTTCAAAGTGACCATCCGCCGGCTCAAAGCTGTCGAATGCTCCCTTATTTTCCCTGATTAATTTCTCTATATCTTTCATACCTGACTGTTTTTCAACCTGTTTCTAATAATGCTTCGATACCTGCATCTCGTTTATAAGCTTCTGTTTGGCCCTCGACAACTGCGACCTTGATGTACTGCTGGAGATATTTAATATCTCGCTTATTTCATCATGATCGTAACCTTCAAGTAGATAAAGCGAGAGGATGATCCTGTATCCGTCCGGCAACTCCTTGATTGCTTCTCTCACTTCTTCAATCTTCAAATCATCATCCCTTGAGTACTCGTCATCATCCGGGATATGTTTGAGCTCGTGATGTGTATCAATATCTTCAAAGATCGCCTTCTGTTTATTTAATGCATCCAGTGACCTGTTGATCACTATCTTTTTGAGCCATGCTCCAAAGCTTACCTTCCCCGAGTAAGTATCTATCTTCTCAAAAGCCGCGAGAAATGCTTCCTGCATTATATCTTCGGCTTCCATGGTGTCACTCACGATTCTCAGACTGGTATTGTACATTGCCTTGTAGTACAATTTATAAATCTGGAACTGTGCTTTTTGATCACCGGACTTACATCCGTCGATCAGGTTCTGGTGTATGTTGCGAAATGCCGCCTCCGGTTCTCCCATATTAAATAGGCTTGTTGCTAATATGTGTAACGCCGCACCCACTGTTATTTCTTTTCATTCTAATGACGAAGGAAATAAGCAGATGCTGCATTAAGGTATGAAAAAAAAAGCAGGCTTAATATAGAAAGTTTAAAATTATTCCCTGTACCACTTCACCGCTTGAATAATCAAGCTCTGAACCATACATACTGTGGGGTATGGAATAAACCAGCAGGAGAATAAATGCTGCCAGTATAGTCAGCCCGGGTCTGCTTCTTTTCCTGTTTGCCAGCACTGCCCATATCCAGAAAAGTACAGCAATAAGGGTTTTATTATCTGTAAGATCCCAGCCAAGGGGTACGCCGGTCCAGGCTGCACCGAAGGCGTGGTACTGAACCACAGGACCAAGAATCATTCCTCCAAGGAGCAGGAATATAAGAGTAATATTTCCGTATTTTCTGAATGAGTTATGTTTTCCGATAGCCATAAGTCCTGCAAGGGTCGACAGCAGCATGGCAATAAACATAAGCAGGATATGAGGAGTGAGGTACTTTGAAGGAACAGCTCCCTTGAAACGTATAACAATAGGTTCGTTCTCAAAGTATGTGTTTTTACCATTTTTGTCGGTAAGCTCAAAATAGTACTGTATTTTTCCTGCCGCAGGTTGCTCGGGTATTTCTGTAAAAAAACCTTCTTCTTCAGTAATCTTGAATACCCTGTTCATCAGCCATGAGTCAATTGCTTTTGACCTGTACACGAAATCAAGCGCCTGGTAATTATCACTGGTGTTAAGTCTCTTGTAATAAAGCCTGGCAGATACAGAGGTATCTTTAACCGCCAGTTTTATTTCTTCTCCTGACCCTATCTCAATGCTTCTTAACATTCTCAGGCTGTATTCTGTACCATTTACGTCAATGTCAATTTGTTTCGGATAGGTTGGTCCTGTCTTTCGCTGGTAGTAGGCAGCGGATAGCGTTATTACTATTGCAAGAATCCAGTAAAGAGTTGATTTCATTTTTAAGGTATATAGTTTAAAGTTCAAAGTTTAATGTTTATGGTTCCTGGTTCCTGGTTCCTGGTTCCTGGTTCCT
>JAZBNV010000005.1:0-4506 GCA_036350795.1 Marinilabiliaceae bacterium | reverse complement strand
CGTCACATCCTGGGGCTGGAGAAGGTCCCAAGGGTTGGGCTGTTCGCCCATTAAAGTGGCACGCGAGCTGGGTTCAGAACGTCGTGAGACAGTTCGGTCCCTATCTGTTGTGGGCGTTGGATATTTGAGAGAACCTGACACTAGTACGAGAGGACCGTGTTGGACAAACCTCTAGTGTACCTGTTGTGGCGCCAGCTGCATTGCAGGGTAGCTACGTTTGGAAGAGATAAGTACTGAAAGCATCTAAGTACGAAGCTCGTCTCAAGATGAGATTTCTTTTAAGAGTCGTGAGAGATGATCACGTTGATAGGCTGTAGGTGTAAAGGCAGTAATGTCAAAGCCGAGCAGTACTAATTACCCGTATACTTTCAGGGTTTATTTATTATTATTCTTGTTTTCATCATGTTAATTTATATCAGGCTCAAGACTCAAGGCACAAGGCATAAGGCATAAGGCAGAGTTGTTATTAAGAGTCTGCAGATCTTAAGGTGGTTATAGCAACGGGGTCCCACCTCTTCCCATTCCGAACAGAGAAGTTAAGCCCGTTAGCGCCGATGGTACTGCGTACAGTGGGAGAGTAGGTCGCCGCCGACTTTATACAAAAAGCTCAACAGAAATGTTGGGCTTTTTTTGTTTTAAGGGTTTAAAGGTTAAAAGGTTTAAGGGTTTAAAGGTTTAAAGGTTTAAGGGTTTAAGGGTTTAAGGGTTTAGGGGTTTAAAGCTTAAGATTGACTGTGCCGTTCATGGCGTGAGAGAGGCAGCCGGTAAATTGCCTGAAGCTTAAAAGAAGTTATTTTACTTCTATCTTTACAAAAAGATTTATTATGTATACCATCCTCGAAAAATATAAGCTGTTTAAAGATATTGATAGCAACAATATCGAGACCCTGCTGGCTGAAATAACCTTCCAGGTAAAGACTTATCAAAAGGATGATATAGTTGTTTTCAGCGGTGAGAAACTCAGCTCATTGAAAATTATAGTAGAGGGTTCCGTAAAAGGACAGATGACTGATTTTAATGGAAAAATAATTAAAATAGAAGATATTGAAGGACCACGTGCACTGGCTCCGGCATTCCTCTTTGGCGAATCAAACCGCTACCCGGTGGATATTGTCGCCAGCAACAATGTAAAAATAATATCCATCCCCAAAGCCGACTTCCTGCACCTGCTCAGCCTGTCACAGATATTGCTTCATAACTTCCTGGATATTGTATCAGATAAGGCCCAGTTCCTGTCAGGAAAGCTTAAATTCCTCTCCTTCCAGTCAATTAAGGGTAAACTGGCCAACTACCTGCTTTCGCTTGCAAAAGAATCCGGCAGTAATTCAGTTATAATGAGAACAACTCATACAGAGCTTTCTGAAGTTTTCGGTGTAACCCGACCTTCACTGAGCAGAGCAATTAGGGAACTGGATGCTGATGGAATTATCAGGATTGAAGGCAAAACAATCATACTTGCCGACAAACATAAACTTTTTTCACTTTTAAGATAGGATAAGTGGGATTATTTGATTGAGTTGCTTATACTTGTACACGACTCACAATTGTTATATACCGGAAGCAATGAATCTTTGTGAATATATCGCAGAAGAACTTTCAAGACGCGGAGTAAAATTTGTATTCGGAATTCCCGGCGGACCATCCATACCATATATGGAAGAATTCAGAAAGAGAGGAATACGCTTTATTCTTACTTCCAACGAGACTTCAGCAGGGATTATGGCCGATGTAACGGGCAGGCTGACAGGCATACCTGGGGTGTGTCATGCAACTTTCGGACCGGGTGCCACTAACCTTGCAACAGGAGTGGGAGGTGCACTGCTGGATCGTTCGCCAATGATTGCTTTAACTACCGAGGTGCCGTTGAATATGTCGCGCAGGACTGTTCAGATGAATATTGATCATCATTCACTTTTTGAGCCTCTGACAAAGGCTACTATACGTATGAACCCGGAAAGTGCCGGGGAAATATTGGCAGATGCCTTTGACCTCGCAGTCTCAGAATATCCCGGTCCCGTGCATATAGGCCTGCCTTCAGATATTGCTGAGCAGAGACTTACTTCTCTTGAGTCGGCCGACTTTACAGGGGAGTGGGACAGTGAAACTGTTCTTGATGGTGAGGTCTCTATGCTGCTTGAGTATGCAAAAAAGCCGGTCCTGGCAGTAGGCCTTACAGCTACGCGCTTTGATATTCGTTCTGAACTGGAACGCTTTCTGTCTGAATTTCCCATGCCTCTCGTACTTACTCCTATGGCAAAAGGAATTATCAGCGAAGACCACCCGTGCTATGCTGGTGTACTGTTCCATGCACTCAGTGACAGGCTTACTTCCCTTATTGAAGAAGCCGACCTGGTAATTGCCTATGGTTATGATCCCGTAGAATATAATTATGAGTCCTGGCTGCCGGATGTCCCATTGATCCATATCAATACTATCAAAACTGATATGCCCTGCGATATAATGGTTAAGCAGCTTACAGGAAACCTCGAAGGCATTCTCGATATGGTTGCGGCAGTTGCCAATCATCAGCTTAACTGGCCAGAGACAAGGATAAAAGATGTCAGGGAATCGATACTGGGAGTGAAACAAAATATCTCTGATAAGCTTGGTCCGCTTGAGTTGCTGGTGGAACTTGAAGATATAATGCAGACTGACTCAATTCTCAGCCTTGATGTTGGTTCACATATTCATCTTTTCGGACAGCTATGGGAAACAGGAAAATCAGCAAAACTGCTTATGACCAATGGCTGGTCGGGAATGGGATTTGCAATTCCGGCTGCTATAGCTGCCAAATTGAATTATCCTGATAAAGAGCTTGTTGCCCTGGTAGGCGACGGGGGCTTTCTTATGTCAGCCGGTGAATTAATTGTTGCAAGGAGAGAAGGTCTAAAAATAATATTTATTGTGCTGTCAGACCGTGAGCTGAATCTGATAAAACTCAAGCAGCAAAAGAAAGATCTTGATCCACTCAATATCTCCCTGTATGAGGGAGAACTATTTGATGCAGATAAGTTCCTGGGGATAAAGATATTAAATACTGATACCAGGACCGGTTTCCGCTCTGTTTTAGAGGAAGCCCTTAATTCTGATGAAGCTGTTATAATAAATGCATCGATAGATCCCTCAGCCTACCACGACTATGTAATAGTCTGATTATTTCTTTCCTGACTTGCCTTCTTTGGCTTTAGCGCCGTCTGCCTTCTTTTTTCTCCTTCTTACACCATAGGAGCCTTTAATTATTTTTCCTCTCTTTGTCTTCTTATCTCCTTTTCCCATAATATTATACCAGATTAAGTTTGATAAAAAAAAGTGTTGCTGGCTTAAAGTTAATAAAAATCTTAATTTTAAGGCTATTCTAAAAACCAGTCATCATGCTATATAACCGACGAAAATTTATCAGGAACTCAGCTGCTGTACTGGCAGGTGCGGTGATGCTGCCTGAGTCTGTATCAGCTACCCGAAGTGGAAGTAATATTTCTATCTTAAGTAATAATTTTACCGACGAGTCCTACTGGGAATTCCTGAAATCGCAGTTTTCACTGCTCGAAGGTATGCGCTACTTTAATAATGGCTCACTGGGGCCCTCCCCTGAATACGTTATTGATCGTACGGAAAAGTACAGGAGAACCCTGGATGGCTATCCTTCAAAATATATGTGGGGAGGCTGGAACGGTGAAAAGGAGGATGTAAGGAAACTAATAGCCACACTGCTTGGGGCAGATAAAGAGGAGATAGCTATTATCCATAACACTTCCGAAGGAATGAACATATTTGCCCGGAGTTTTAATCTTCGCGAAGGGGATGAAGTGATCCTTGCCGATCATGAGCACAGAACCGGAGTGGCTCCTTTCGAATATTTCTGCCAGGGCAGGGGCGTTAAGCTTATCAGGCCTGTGCTGCCTGTCCTTCCTGAATCAGGAGAGGAACTCTTCGATGTATATCGCAGGGCAATAACACCTCGTACAAAGCTTATCTCAATGGTCCATATGACCAATACCAACGGAATGATTCTCCCTGTTAAGGAAGTTTCGGCCCTGGCTCACAGTAAGGGAATTATGGTATGTGTCGATGCTGCCCAGTCAGTAGGTCATATAAAGACAGATGTTAAAGAGCTGGGATGCGATTTTATTGCCGCCAGCGGTCATAAATGGCTGTGGGGCCCTAAAGGAACAGGCATCCTGTATGCAGCCAGGGACAAGCAACACCTGCTGAGTCCACTTATGGTAAGCCAGAACTGGAGTGATACCAGCATACGTATGTTTGAAGATTATAATACACGTAACCTGCCCGAGTTGCTCGGATTGGGGACAGCAATCGATTTTAATAACATTATCGGCACCGGGAAAAAGGAACAGCGCATATATGAGTTAAAACGATATTTCAGATCTATGATCGAAGGTCAGAAGAAGTTTATTCTTAAAACACCTGCTCCGGATGATCTGTCGGCGGGCATACAGGTTGTGGAGATCGAAGGAATAGATGTAGTGAAGGCTGCCAGCCAGCTGT
>JAZBNV010000004.1:0-103546 GCA_036350795.1 Marinilabiliaceae bacterium | reverse complement strand
TTATGGTTTATGGTTTATGGTTTATGGTTTATGGTTTATGGTTTATGGTTTATGGTTTATGGTTTTAGTTATTGTTAGTAATCTTGCTCTGAGCCCTGAGCTCTGAGCCCCTGCCTGACATGCTTTCGGCAGGCCTGTCTGCCGACAGGTAGATAAACCGGCAGGCAGGCTGTGCCCCTTACATATACTGCAAAATATCTTTTACCTCGTTCCAGAAATTATCATCCAGCAGGTAAGCTGATCCAAGAAGTGCTGCATCCTCTTTTAAAACAGACACAGAAACCTTTGTATTACAGCCCTGGTCTGCCAGTGCTTTAATAAGATCCGGACCAAACAAATCAAAAGCCCTGGAAATATTTCCTCCTATCACGAGTACCTCTGCTCCAAACTTTATTAAGAAAGGAGCCAGGAAGCCTCCGAGTGAAGATCCGAAATGATTGAAAATATTCCTGACATCCTCATTCAGTTTTGCTGCTTCAGCAATATCTTTTACTCCTGAAGCATCCTTCCCTGTAAGTTCTTTATATTCAGAGGTAAACCACCTTGTTGAAAAATAATCATCAGCAATTCCATCCCCGTATTTGATATGATAGACACAGCCCAGATCAGGAACAGTGTCTCCTGTTACAACTGGCACGGCTCCCTTAACAAAGGCAGAACCGAAGCCGGTTCCAAGAGTAATTGCCATCGAACCTGAGCTGCCTGCAGATTTGCCTGCCCATGCTTCTCCTACTGCAAAGGATGAAGCATCATTCATAAACCTGAAATCCATTTCCCCATTCAGGTTCAGTTCGGCTGCAACAGACTTGCCGATATCGGTGCCATATAGTTTTTCATATTTGGGCACTCCTTTAATAAGACAGATTCCGTTTACATAATCGAATGGTCCCGGCATAGCAAAACCAACACCCCTGACCGTTCCGGCAGGAACCCTGCTCACAGATTCACCAATTGCCTTACTCCACTGTGAAATAATAAGAGCTGCCTCCGCCTTATTATCAACAGGAATCTCAACGAGAGTTTCACGAACAATCTCCCTCCTGGCTAGATCGACAGCAGCAGATGAAATATGTGAGCCCCCTATGTCTACACCAATTGAATATTTCTTTTCCATTTCAGCTTATATAATTTAACTATAGAAATTAAGGCTTTGAAAGTATTCAAATTAGGTATTATTACCAAAACTTAATTTACCAGAGGCTCCGGGGCATACCAGGAACAGAGGCGTTCAAAGCAGGTGTAATAAGTATTCCTGATCAAACCCGGCAAAGTCTATTTGCCTGCCAGTAAACCATTTGAAGAACTCTGCCCCATTCTGCAGCTAAGTGAATTGACAGCCCCGGCAATTAACTCTTCCGGACCATGGGTCAGCACTGCTACAACCTTACAATTCTGGATATCCGTAATCCACGGCGAGCCCTCTTCTATTGTCTCGGGCGGATTCATTAAAAAAGATTTTTCATAAACCGATCCAATGTCAATCTGTGAAGAAGGAATAAGCTCACCATATATATCTGTAAACGAGGCAATCATAACATTATCGTGCATAAAATTCTCAAGTACTTCTCCCATCTGGTAAAATACCGAACCAGGATCATTGTTATAGGCAGATTGCTGATCGGCTATAAGACCATCCTCAACAAGGTAGAGGCACAGTTTTACAGGAGATGCGAAGATCTTCCCGAATTCAATTGTTACATCAGCAGTAATTGCATCTATGCTTCCTGAAACATCCATACTGATTCCGACTCTTGACCCGACATCAGGCAAGGGCAGGTTTGAAGAATAACCGTCCCATATATATTCGCGGTTGGCAGCCATTGACGGAGTGGCTTCAAATCCAAAGTAGAAGAACAATTCCGTGTTCTGCGAATAGAAAAAATCAACATCAAGATGATAAGCCACATGTACTATATCATCCCTTACTGCTTTTACATTGTATATAGATTCTATTGATTTGGGACACCAGGGACAGGCATTATTTGTGAACTGCTCAATAAGTACATTCCTGTTGAATTTTAACCCGGGATCCTCAACCACTGTTATCTGCACACTGTTTGACACAATACTGCCATAATTTGCCGTAAGCGGGAATATCCCGGCATCAGAGCCTGTAACATATAAATTGTCAAGGACGCTACCTCCAAAGTTAAGAGTTACCCTGTTTGTTACGTCCCTTTGTTCCTGGTCTGTTACCAGTACATATACAGCATCCTCAGAATCATTCAGAATCTTTGTTTTACTTACTTCAAGTGTAAGTGAAATAATCTCAAGGTCTTTGTTGCATGAAGTAATTAGTATTGTAATTACTGCCAGCAAGGCTAATATCCTGTGTTTCATATTGTAAATTTTTCAATTTCTGTGCAAATATAAGGCCAATTATCAAACTCTGTTCATCAAGCTGAATATGTTTACATGACAAATTTTCATTCTTTCTGACATTTTGCTGCATTGTGCCTTAATGGCATAATATATGTATGTATGTGCATATATTAATACAACTATGAAAACAACGGAGGTAAGATCGCTAAAGGAATTAAAATCGCTGCTTGAAGAGGGTAACAGGACCTACCTCCTGCTTTACAGGAAAGGGAGTGACAGCAGCGATTGTGCTTATTCTGCCCTGCAGGGCCTCAGTTTTGCCTTTTCAGAAAAGCAGAGAATATTTACTGCCGAGGTATCTGAGGTCAGGGATATCCACCCTGAGTACAGGATTGAATCAGTTCCTTCGCTTCTGGATTTTGACGGGCTGAAGCTTGAGAATGTATATAAAGGCTGCAACGGGGAGGGTTTTTACAGGGCTGTATTTTCAGAAAAACAGCAAGTTGCTCCTGGTATTAAAAACGAGAAAACTATAAAAAGAGTAACCGTGTACTCAACACCAACATGCTCGTGGTGCACTACTATAAAAAACTATTTTAAGGAAAACAATATCGCATTCAGGGATGTTGATGTATCAAGGGACCAGAAAGCAGCCGAAGAGATGGTACGAAGAAGCGGTCAGCAGGGAGTCCCCCAGACCGATATAAACGGTGAAATAGTGGTAGGCTTCGATAAAGCCCGCATTGATCGTTTACTTGAATTAAATAAATAAATGAAAAACTAATATTATTTGATATGAAAAAAAGTTATTTAACACTTGCAGTACTTATTCTTTCCTTCAGCCTGATTAGCTGTGGTAATAACACAGCCTCAGCAGAGGGCGTAAAAAAAGACAAAAGTGAGCCTGGTACCGAAGGAGGAGAAAAGAGCATACACCTGACCAAAAGTGAATTTCTTGAAAAGGTTTTCAACTACGAAAAAAACAGTGAGGAGTGGAAATTTGAAGGAGACATACCCTGTATAGTTGATTTTTACGCCGACTGGTGTCAGCCATGCAAGATTGCCGGTCCTATACTGGAGGAACTTGCCGTTGAATACGAAGGCAGGATCAACGTGTATAAGATAGATACTGAGAAGGAACGTGAACTGGCGGCAGCCTTTGGTATTCGTTCAATACCTACTTTTATGCTATGTCCGAAAGAAGGCCAGCCACAGGTATTCAGCGGAATAGGTCAGACACCGGAAGCAACCAAAGAAATGTTTAAAAAGGCTATAGATGATGTATTATTAAAAACTAAAAACCAATAAGAAAGATGAAAGAACTACAGCCAATTAATCAGCAGGTTTTGCTGGAGATTGAAGCAGCAAAGGAAGAAACGACTGCAACGGGAATTATTATACCCGATACTGCAAAAGAAAAGCCTCAATATGCAAAGGTAGTTGCACTCAGTGGCATAGAAAAACCTGAGATAAGTGCAGGAGATACTGTTTTTTACAAGGCATTTACAGGAACAGAAATAGAATTTGAAGGACGTAAGTACCTGATGGTTCCATATGCTGATATCCTTGGAAAAGTGGTTGAAACAGACAGGATCTGAAAGCACGCTGCATAAAATGGTTTTACCGACAAGTTTTTGAGAATATCATCTCTGATTGGGAGGCCGTCTCATAATTGAAAGTGGGACGGCCTTTTTTTTTTAGATAATTGCACATTAATCCGGGTTTTCCCGGTTTAATTGGTTATAAGGGGGTATGATTCTATAGATAAAGAGACTTTGACACTACTAGTATTCCATATTTCTATGATTTTGGGCTAATGAGACTCCAGAGTTATATCATCATAATAAGAAAGCAGTAATAAATCAATTAAGAAACCACTTCCTGTGGTATTAGGAATGGGTAGTACCTTCAACTTACTTTGAAGACCTATATTGTCCTGTTTCTTTTACAGATTCAAATAAATGTATTAATTTTAATAGGTGTGATTCAATAATTATTAACCTCAACAGCAAATCATGAAAAAGAAATTGGCCCTTCTTACTTTTGTGGTAGCGTTCGTGACAAGTATTAGTGTATTCATAATTAGCGCCGCACCTCCTATTCCAAGTGAGGCTGGTTGGGAACAGGTTCATAGAGTTACTTTAAATGGCATTGAGTATTGTTGTGTAGATGGTGATGAACCTTGGTGTACATGTATTAATTGTGTAGAGTACTTGCAAGATTGCCCTAATTAGCAATCTAAGTTTAAGTTTCTTTATTTTAGAGGGTGAAAGGTTTATTCACCCTCTACTAATTACTATTTATGAAAATCAAAACAGTACTACTAATAATTTCAATAATCATCCCATTGTCTTTGAGATCACAGACAAAAGGAGTGATGCTAAGAGTCGACCTGGAGTGTAAGCAAGTACCTACGCTCTTATCAATATTTGAATTAGTTTCTTTTACAAAGTTAGAGACATCTGAAGAGTCTTTGATCAGACAGATCAACAGGATTAGCTACATCAACAACAAGTATTATTTATATGCAAATAGGCGTTGCAATATATTTTCAAGTGAAGGGAAATATTTGAAAGGAATAGGTAAAATGGGAAGGGGACCTGGTGAGATGGTCTCACCTATTGACTGCAGTATAATTCCTGGGATATCTGAGGCTGCGTTTCTTGACAACAGGCTCCGAAGAATCACGATTTATGATTTTGAAGGAAATCATCTCCGAAATAGAACTCCCGGTATTGCATACTTAGGACATTTAGAGCGAGTATCAATGGATGAGTTCATTGTTACAACATATATTGAACAAAAAGCAGAGCAAACTGGTATGCCTGAAGATTTCAACAATTCCTGTGCTTACTACTACAATATTGAAACTAAAAAGGTCGAAGCAATTGTAAAATTTCCAGATAATCCTGCTGTTATCAAAGTTGAGAATACGAATACTTTTTATAAGTATAATAACAATACATATTTTAGACCTCCATTCAGCAACAATATTTATAAGTTTTGTGGAGAAAATCCAATGGAGAATGTTATTTCTATTGATTTTGGAAAGTACACTCTTGATGAAGAAGATGAGAGCTACAAGTTATCACCACAAAAGATTCTTTACGAATCTGGAATGGGGAAAATAGTTTTGCTTTATGCCTTCCTTGAAATGAAGGACTTATATTATTTGGTATATATGAAAGAAAACGATTTCTATATTCACCTAATTTCAAAAGAAACAAATAAACAGGTGCGATACAATGTAAAGAATAGGCTTGATGTATTAAGAAATTGTCTTCCTTTGTTTGTCTCTAACGATAATATAATGGCCTCTCTTGATCCTGCAAAATATATTACTTCTTATAAAAATCTTGAGCTTAATTCATTTACAGCTGCCGAGGTAAATAAGCTTAATGATCTGCGGAAAGACCTGCTTCCAGAAGATAATCCTGTAGTACTCATTCTGAAGCCAAAATTCTAATGAAATTCAGTAGATGAAGGTAAGTAGGTACAAGCTGTTATTAGCTGTTTTTATTTCTATATTTCTGATCCTAGTATTGATGATATGTAAAAAAGAGCGAGAGTTAGAATTATACAATAAAGAGTATGAGAACCTCTTATCTGAGCTGGATGTAAATATTAAATCTACAATAAATAATCTGAGATTTGAAAATACAGCCATTAATAAACTAGACAATATCTCTGATCAAAATAATTCTCAACATAGTATCGAAAATATTGTTTTAAACAATTCTAAACTAATATTTATTGGCCTCAGTCAGAATAATTGCAATGAGTGCAAAGAAATGATTCTACATGAACTTAGAGAATTATGTAAGACGACATCCCAATATAGCTATCGTATACTATGGGGGACCATTTAGATCTCTAAAGCAACTCTCTGCAAAAGACCTAAACAATATTGATGTCAATCATTATTATGATCTATTCCAATCCATTCCTATGCTTATATGGAATAGTGAAAAACCTGTTCTGTTTTCTATTGACAGTAGCTTTTCGCTTCATCATATTACTATATATTCAAATTCAAACCCAGAACTTCTAAGAATGTATTATACGGAGTATAATGATAGATATTAATATTCTAATTTTTCATGATTAAACCCTCTTTTTAGACGGCCTCTTTTTTATGTTATCAGACATAAAATTGAATTGATAAAATACTTTATTCTGTTCTCATTAGTTAGTACATTTATACTGTTTAGCCATTCATGTGCTTAGCTAATGGACATTATAAGAACCATTCTATATAATATTCTGGGAAGGAAGCTGTATTTCAGGTATGTAAGCAGGTGCTTTCTGCTGTTTTACAGGAAGGGCCTGCTGTCGTCAGGCAGGAAATTCCAGACACACTATTTTGTAAGAAAGCTTATTAACAGGGGTGATACTCTTATTGACCTGGGGGCTAACCTGGGGTACTACACATCAATATTTGCTCAGGAAGCAGGAAGTGAAGGGAAGGTGTTTGCGGTTGAACCTGTTGAGCTGTACAGGGATATCCTGAAGTCGAATACCAGGAGATACAATAATATAGAATATATCCCCTATGCCTTAAGTGAAGAAGAAGGTGTGGCAGAAATGATCCTTCCCGGAAACAAGAAGTACAGGCATGGCCTGACAAGAATAGCCGGAAAAGACAATGAGGAAGAAGGATCGCTGTTTACCGTCGAAAAAAGAAATCCGCAGCAGGTTTTCAAAGATATCAGCAGGCTTGATTACCTGAAATGCGATATTGAAGGTCATGAAGGAATTGTAATACCTCTTTTTGAAGATCTTATAAAAAAACACCAGCCAATCGTGCAAATAGAAATTGAAAAGAGTAACTTTGATTTGATTAACACTTTATTCAAATCACTATTATACAGCCCTTATTTTGTTGATGGCAGCACCTTAAAGAAATATGATGGAAAGCAGGTGTACTACAGCGATCTGATATACCTCCCTGAAAAAAAAATTAATGAATTATCCCAACTTAAACTAATTTCATAAAAAGCTTAACTATGGCAAAAGTAACCAAACAACATGCTCTGAGGTATCACAGTATCTACCGCCCGGGAAAGATTGAAGTGATTCCTACAAAACCTTATTATACTCAATTTGATCTCAGCCTGGCCTATACCCCCGGAGTGGCCTTCCCGTGCAAGGAGATAGAAGCAAACCCCGAAGATGCAAATAAGTATACGGCACGGGGGAATCTTGTAGCAGTAATATCGAACGGAACAGCCGTGCTGGGACTGGGAGATATAGGAGCACTTGCAGGAAAACCGGTTATGGAGGGAAAAGGACTCTTATTCAAGGTCTTTGCAGATGTTGATGTGTTTGATATTGAAGTTGACGAAAAGGACCCTGAAAAGGTAATTGAATTCTGCAGGCAGATAGCCCCCACCTTCGGAGGAATAAACCTTGAAGATATTAAGGCACCTGAATGTTTCGAGATCGAAGAAAGGCTTAAGAAGATGCTTGACATACCTGTATTTCACGACGACCAGCATGGAACAGCAATAATTTCAGGCGCCGGTCTGCTAAACGCACTTGAAATAACAGGTAAGAAAATTGAAGACATAAAACTGGTAGTAAGCGGAGCCGGGGCAAGTGCAATTTCATGTTCAAAACTCTATGTGGGACTTGGAGTTAAAAAGGAAAATATTGTAATGGTCGACAGTAAAGGTGTGATAAATACAAAAAGGACCGACCTGAATAAATATAAGAAGTTGTTTGTAACCGAGCGTGATATTGAGACCCTCGAAGAGGCTATTGTTGATGCAGACATGTTCCTCGGGCTGTCGGTTGCTGATCAGCTCACCGCTGAAATGCTGAGTAAAATGGCTCCAGACCCAATAGTGTTTGCAATGGCTAACCCCAACCCCGAAATTGCTTATGAGCTGGCAATGGAAACAAGAAATGACCTTATATTTGCCACCGGAAGATCTGACTATCCCAACCAGATAAACAACGTTCTTGGATTCCCGTTTATATTCAGGGGAGCCCTTGATGTTCATGCAACCGATATTAACGAAGAGATGAAACTGGCTGCAGCCTATGCCCTGGCCGAACTGGCTAAAGAACCTGTTCCCTTCGAAGTGGCAAGTGCATATAATGTTGACAGCCTTGAATTCGGACGAGAATATATTATTCCTAAACCACTTGACCTCAGGCTGATATCAAAAGTATCAATAGCTGTTGCCAAAGCTGCCATGGAGAGCGGAGTGGCAAGATCGCCGATCGACGATTGGGAAGAGTATGAAAGATCACTTGATAACAGGGTGCGTAAGCATATCAAGCAGATTGGAGCATGTGCCGTTGATCATATTTCGTACGGAGAATAAGAAGAAGTTGTGAGTTATGAGTGATGAGTGATGAGTCAGGGGTAAAGCCAGACTTATCACTCATTATCATATTTATCCATAAATCTTATTCAGCCCTTTACCCCCGCTAACCAGTCCATCTTTGATCGCTGATATTCTTTTTTTGTACAGATCCAGTATAATATCAGCTAACTGGTCAACCGAGTAGGAGCTGCGGTTTATTGTGGCATCAAAGAGATAATCTATATTCAATGGTTTTTTGTCGAGGAAGTTTAAAATTAAATTGTGTCTTTTCTCATCTGTATCAACAACAAACTCTTCAGCCTCTTCAATTCCAAATTTCCTTTTTCTTATAATATTTTCAACCCTCCAGTAGAAAGGGGCAACCAGCCTTATATGTAAAGCCTTCTCAAGCTGCCTGGTAATTGCAACCCCACCCCGGCCTACAAGCACGGCATAGCCTGTCTGGCAGATAGAAATCACCACCCTGCTTATAGCTTTCCTGATTCTTGCATTGCTGATATAGTCACCGGAGATAGCATTAATCATATCAGACAGTCCTGAAAACTCAGAACCTTCCAGATAGCTTCTTACCCTGGCACTATCGGTTTTCAGTTCCTTTGCTGCCTCAATAAGTATCTGCTTATCAACCCAGTGCCATTTAGTGGTGGAATATTCCCTGTTCAGCCTCTCAACAAGTTTCCTTGCTGTAAGCACTGCATCACAACCTGTTTGCCTTGAAATAGTAATAATAGGCCCACAGTTTTTGTTGTCGACAGGATGCGGTATCTCACCGTATCTCTGGTCAAAATAACTATATAGCTTATCCATTTCTTTATGTTTACTGTGCCACTCATAAGTTACGAAAATAATCGGCCAAAGGGAAATTTTTTCCTTTAAACGACAGTCACCGAAGAAGGTGGGCATTTCACCGTTACACTTTAAGCTTATATATATTTCATTAAGAAAAATGAACTGTCAGAGCACAGTTCTTCGTATATTGGAATGGAATTGAACCAATCAAGCTTGATAAATTAAATCTTTAAAAGAAAAACATTATGGAATCAGAATTTTTTATGCGACCCGACCTGTTCTGGTTTATTCTTGGACTTGTTTTCCTCTTACTTGAACTTGCGATACCGGGGTTCGTTGTATTTTTCTTCGGAATAGGTGCATGGATTACCTCCCTGGTATGCCTCCTGGCCAATCCCGGGCTGGACCTGCAGATAATTATTTTCTCACTGACCTCAGTACTTACACTGCTTCTCCTAAGGCGAATGTTAACCAACAGGTTTTTCAGTGAAGGAGGCAAAACACCTGAAACACTGGGTGATGAATTTATTGGCATGGACGCAGTAGCAACAGTCGACATCCCGGCAGGCAGCAAAGGCAAGGTGGAATTTAAAGGTACACTCTTTAATGCAAGGGCTACAGATGACATTAAGTCGGGTCAGACAGTTGAAATAATAGAAAAAGAAAGTATCAATTTAATTGTAAAACCAAAAAAATAAGAAAATGATGGAAACAACAACCATTCTGTTAATTGGAGTAATATTACTGGTATTTATTATTCTAGTATCATCTATAAAGGTGGTTCCGCAACGACAGGCTTATATTGTGGAAAGACTGGGTAAATACAAAACCACTTTTGTGGCGGGCTTCCAGATTGTGATTCCCTTTATTGATAAGGTGCGCTATAAGCACACACTGAAGGAACAGGCTATTGATGTTGCCTCGCAGACATGTATTACAAGAGACAATATCTCTGTTGAGGTAGATGGAATTCTTTACCTCCAGGTAATGGATCCTAAAAAAGCATCATATGGAATTGATAACTACAGGTTTGCTTCCATACAGATTGCACAAACAACCATGAGGAGTGTTATTGGAAAGCTGGAGCTTGACAAAACCTTCGAGGAAAGAGATACTATTAATGTTGCCATAGTGGATGCTGTCGACAAGGCAAGTGATCCATGGGGTGTTAAGGTATCCCGTTATGAAGTAAAAAACATCGTTCCTCCGCAGAGTATCAAAGATGCCATGGAGAAGCAGATGAGGGCCGAACGTGAAAAACGTGCTATGATAGCCGAATCGGAAGGAGAGAAACAGGCCAAGATAAATGTTGCACAGGGTGAAAAACAGTCGGCAATTGAAAGGTCTGAGGGAGAAATGCAGAAACGGATCAATGAAGCCAGGGGTCGTGCTTCTGAGATTGAGCAGGTTGCAAATGCAACAGCCAACGGATTAAGGGCCATTGCCAAGTCAATTGGCGACGACAATGGAATAGATGCCGTAAACCTGAGAATTGCCGAGCAGTACCTGAGTGAATTTGGCAAGCTTGCCAAGGAAAACAATACCATGATTCTGCCAACAAACCTGAGCGATATAGCCGGGATTGTTGCAACAGCAACCAGGGTATTTAACGAGACAAAGGAAAAATAAGGCAGGGAAATAAAGCGGAGTCACAAAAAGTAAGAGGCTGTCTCAAAAGTATAATACTCTTGTCATCCCGAGTTAACCGAGGGATCTAAATGTCTGATAATCAGAATCCTGATTCCTCGCATTCGCTCGGAATGACAAAGATTACGCCCTTTTGAGACAGCCTCTTATAATTTACCAAAAGCGGAATCTTAAAATCCCTTCGCAGTTTCTGCTTCCACATCTTCAATGCTCTTTGGCTTTGGTTTGCCCAGGAGCTCATAGCCTGTTTCAGTAATCAGGAAATCTTCCTCGTTCCTGATACCACCAAAGTTCCTGAATTCATTTACTCTGGCAAAGTTTATAAAGTCTGCATTATGCTTCTCCCTGTGCCACTTATCAATCAGTTCCGGAATAAAATATATACCGGGTTCAATGGTAAGCACAAAGCCAGGCTCAAGTTTTCTTCCAAGTCTTAAGGACTTAATACCAAACTGGGTTGGTTTCGGATTACCGTCCCAACCAACATAAACCTCCCCAAGGTCTTCCATATCATGAACATCCATCCCCATCATATGGCCCAGGCCGCAGGGGAAGAACAGGGCATGGGCACCGCTGGCAACAGCATCATCAACATTACCTTTCATAAGGCCCATATCCTTCATGCCCCTTACTATTACCCTGGCCGATTCAAGGTACACCTCTTTAAAGGGCACCCCGGGCTTAAGCATTGATATTGAAGTATTGTGACTATCGAGTGCCAGGGCATATATATCTCTTTGCAGAGGTGTAAATTTTGGCGACACAGGGACAGTACTTGAAAGGTCGGCTGAATAACCTGAGGGCACCTCTGCACCTGAATCGAGCAGGAACATATCTCCTTCTTTCAGAGTATTACCATGGTAATGGTTATGCAGGGTCTGGCCATTAACAGTGGCAATTATGGGGAAAGCTATCCTGGCACCGGCAGCCTCGGCAATCCTGTTTACCTCGGCAGCAATCTGCGCCTCGCTTACTCCCGGCCTGGCCATTCTCATTGCTGCAGTATGCATATCAACCGATATATCTGCAGCCTTGATAATCTCGGCTATCTCTTCTTTCGACTTGTAATTCCTTTGATTTACCACAGCCATTATAAGCTCAAGCGAGGCCTCCTGCTGAGCTTCGGCCGGTAAAACACCAAGCCATTCAAATAACTTGATTTTATTTTCAGGCCTGTAAGGTGGAAGGAAGTGTATTTTTCTTGATTTTGAGGCTGCAGCCGACAGAAGCTCAACGAGAGACTTCAGCGGGGCTGTTTTTTCAACACCGAACTGAGAGGCCCTTTCGGCAATTGTGGGTTGAGGGCCCATCCATACAAAATCTTCAACTGTAAGATCATTACCATAAAGAACCTCCTCACCGGTGTCGCAATCTATTGTTGCAGCCAGGTAGGGAAAATCAATTCCAAAATAATACCTGAAGGTACTATCCTGGTGAAAGTGGTACTGGTTATCAGCATAATTCATAGGGCTTTCATCATTGCCGGGCAGCAGTATTAAGCCCGAACCTACTGTTGACTTAAGCTTTCTTCTTCTTTCAATAAACTGTTGTTTTGGTATCATAGTTAGCTGGTTTAGTTTTATATACCTGCATGTGCAGTTCTTCTTATTACCTCGTTCTGGAGATCTTCACCCAGGTCGTTAAAATAGTCGCTGTAGCCTGCTACCCTGACTATCAGGTCGCGGTATAATTCGGGGTGTTTCTGGGCATCGAGCAATGTTTCTGCATCCACAACATTGAACTGTATATGGTGCCCGTCGAGCCTGAAATAAGATCTTATAAGCGCGGTAATCTTTGAATAGCTATCCTCATCCTCAAAAAACTGTGGACTGAATTTCTGGTTAAGGAGAGTGCCGCCTGTTCTTAAATGATCAATCTTGGATGCTGATTTAATTACTGCTGTAGGGCCTAAGCGGTCGACACCCTGGAATGGTGAAATTCCCTCGGAGAGAGGCACATAGGCCCTGCGTCCATCGGGTGAGGCACCAATAACGCTTCCAAAATAAACATGGGAAGTTGTTGGGAGCATATTTATGCGGTGAACTCCACCACGGGGAGTAGGCCTCCCGTTTACTGCATCGTAGAATATTTCGAATACCTCCACAGATTGCTGGTCGGCATAGTCGTCATCGTTGCCATACTTGGGAGTATTATAAATAATATCATATTGCATCTGGTCATGTCCTTTAAAATCATCCTCCATTGCCTTCTTAAGATCAGTCCATGCAAAATTCGCCTTATCGAAGATATTATACCTTATCGAGGTAAGCATATCTGTAATACTTCCCAGTCCGACACCCTGTATATAGGTGGTATTATACCTTGCCCCGCCACAGTTATAGTCTTTACCGGATGCTATACAATCGTCGAGCAGCAGCGAGAGGAAGGGTACCGGAAGGTTATTGGAGAATGTTTTCTCTATTACGTTATTTCCCCTCACCTTGATATCGGCAAAAAACTGAAGCTGCTTTCGAAAAGCTTCAAGCAGCTCATTATAGCTTTTAAAACCTGAAACATCACCTGTTTCTATCCCTGTCATCTCACCGGTTCGCGGATCGACTCCGTTATAGAGGGTAATTTCGAGCACCTTTGGAAGATTGAAGTAACCGCTGAGCCAGTAACTCTCGGTACCAAAGGCACCGGTCTCAACGCAACCTGAGGCTCCACCGTTCCTGGCATCTTCGAGCGACTTACCCTGCCTGAGCAACTCCTGTATAATTGCATCGGTGTTGAAGCAGGATGGCTGCCCGAAACCGGTTTTAATAATATCCAGTGCTTTATAAATAAAACTATCAGGATTCTTCTTACTTATCTGCACCATTGAGCTTGGCTGCAATATCCTCATCTCCTTAATCACATCAAGCAGCATGTACGACATCGGATTTACTGCATCGCTGCCATCGGGTTTTAAGCCGCCCAGGTTTATCAGGCAGAAATCGGTATAGGTATTGCTTTCCTGTGCTGTAACACCCATTTTGGGTGGAGAGGGGTGATTATTAAATTTAACCCAGAAAGATCCAAGCAATTCATAAGCCTTATCCTCATCCAGTCTGCCTGATTCGATATCGCTCTTATAAACGGGATAAAGATGCTGATCGAGACGGCCTGGATTAAATGAGTCCCACGGATTCAGCTCCGTAACAACACCAAGATGAATAAACCAGTAGTGCTGCAGCATCTCATGAAAGGTACGGGGTGCATTGGCAGGAACCCTCCTGCATACTTCTGCCATATCCTGAAGCTCTTTCCTGCGCCCGGCATTACTACATTCGGAGGCCAGCCTGTCGAGCTCGTCTGCATTCCTGCCTGCATACATTATTATTGCATCACAGGCTATATCCATTGCCTCGAGTTCTGTTTTCTTATCATAGGCATCAGGATCATTGTAAAAATCGAGTGCCTGCACAGATTTCCTGATATCTTCTTTCAGATCCAGGAATCCTTTCGAAAACATCTTATATCCCAGTACCGTATGCCCGGGAGCTCTCTGTTCCTGGAATTCGGTAAATACACCTGCTTTATAGGCCTTCAGCCATTCAGGAGTCATAAGGTTCATTATCCTGTCCCTGTTGCTTTTACCTTTCCAGTAAGGAATTATTTCATCCCTGTAAATCCTTTTTACTTCATCATCAACCCTGAAAAATACTTTCTTACGCGAATCAAGTATTTCCAGGTCATCGATCGAATGTAAACTAATTTCAGGATAGGTTGGGGTAGCTTTCGGGGCCGGCCCTCTCTCTCCCACTATCAGTTCTCCGTCATTGACACACAGGCTCTTATTTGCCAGTATATATTCAAATGCCCGTGCCCTCTTAATAGGTGCCGGCAGTTCCATTGCTGCAGAACTGCGGTAAAATTCGGTTACCAGTACAGCTCTTTCTGCTGAGAGAGTCTCAACTGCGTTAAGGCTCTGCTCTCTTAATTTTATTATTCTTTCGGTCAGTTTCATTTTATCCGCCAATTTTAACTTTAAAGCCAGGTTCTGAAAAAAAACTTTTCAGCTCCTTCATTCTTTCAACGGAGGGTTCTTCAACTCCATCCATTTTAAATTCCATTCCAAATCTTTTATACTTGGATGCACCTATCCTGTGATAAGACAGGAGATCGATCCCCAATAAGTTTTTATCCCTTTTACCTACCAGGTAATCCCTTATAGCTTTCAGATTCGTTTCGTCATCGTTAAAGCCAGGTATAACAGGTATCCTGACAAAAATATCCTTTCCACTTGAAAACAGGCGGTCGTAATTATCAAATATCCTTTTATTTGAGACCCCTGTAAATTTCTTATGTAAAGCACTGTCCACATGTTTTATATCGAGAAGGAACAAATCAGTATGTGGTATTACATTCTCAATAACAGCCCTGTCTGCCTGGCCCGAGGTATCGAGGCAGGTATGGATTCCCTTACTGCGCAGAGCTTTCATTGCTTCAATAACAAATTCACTCTGCATAAGGGGCTCTCCGCCTGAGAAGGTAACTCCGCCTGCCGACTCTTCCAGAAACACTCTTTCTTTATCAACAATCTCCAGTAAACCCGCTACTGAGTATTTTTTACCAACCTCTTCGTTTACCCTGAATTCCTTTTGACCAATCCTGTCTATCCTTGCCACTTTTTCAATACGAGGCGAAATACCTTCAGGATTATGGCACCACCAGCACGAAAGCGGGCATCCCTTCATAAAGAAGGTAACCCTGATACCGGGACCATCATGAATTGCATATCGCTTAATATTGAAAATAATTCCTTCCATCTATGGGAGTTTAACGAAATAAAGGTGAAAATTCCGGGATCACCGGAGGAGATAAGTCAAAAGTTAGCACATATAGAACATCCGGCACTCGTAGAGTCGGCGTCCCAGCCTGTTGTACATAAAGCTATATGTAAGGTTATCAAGCATAACTAATATTCGGGCGAAAGATATGAAAAAAAAAGCACATACGGAAGAGTGACTGAATGCAGATTTTTCAGCTGGAATTTATCATTAGCATAACATTAACACAACATTAACAGACATGCTTGCAACAAGATCTTAACTTGTACGTCTATAATAATGAATGGAAACTTTGTTGAGTATTACCCGGACAGTAAAAGCTCAACTTTAAAACTAAACGCAGCCATGAAAAGAATTTTAAGCTTAGCTATTGTAGCCACCCTGCTCGGGACAGCAGGATTTGCAATGGACCCCGTAGCCAGGGGAAAAACAAACTGTTGCCTGGGCAACTATGTAATTGAAAAAGCCAGTGACCCGATTATGGTTAATGGCAACGCTCTCGAGACCTTCGTAGTGTCGTACGAGAATTCCGATATATCACTTACTGTCGCGGTAGACGAAACAGACAAGAACTGTACCTCTTACCTGGTTCAGTCTGATCAGCTTACAATGCAGTATGACTGTAACGGAAGATATTTTGGTGTAAAGGCAGTTGACAAGAAGTACAGGAAGGATGGCTTTGTTACTGATAAGCAACAACTCAACAGGTCGCAGTATTTTCACCAGAAGGTTATAACACAGCTTGAGAAATCGAAGATTGATCACGTTAAACTGATCTCCGTTTATTTCCCACAGCTGGTAACCGACTACGAAGAAGTTTTTGCAGTTAAGTAGCTCTATATATTAACTGAGTAGTTTCTTCTACGATCAAGTTTTAGGTTTGTGAAGCAGGTGTACCTCCCCGGTAGCCTGCTTTACTTTTTTTGTTGCTTCGAGTACTTCCTGAGGTAGTACTGGTGCATAAACAGGGCATCAAATTTTCCAATCTTTTTTGCTCCGCCAATAAATTCTGCTTCTATATAAGTTTTACAGGCCTTTTCCAGTACCTGTGCAACTATAAAAGCCTCGTCCATATTACGGCCAAGGCAAACAGCCCCATGATTGGCCATAAAAGCAGCCATTCTTCCCCTGAGGGCTTTTACCGTATTTTTTGCAATTGCCACGGACGAAGAAGGAGCATAGTCAGCTACCCTTACATCGGGACCAACCACCTGTGCCAGATCATCCAGCACGGGTGGCAGTTTACGTCGTGCCGCTGCCAGTGTTGAAGCATTCTGCTGGTGGGTATGTATTATGGCATTAATATTTTTCCGGTCCTTGTAGATACTGGCATGCAGGTTCTTTTCGGACGATGGTTTGTTACTACCCTTATAATCCAGTGTTTCAATATTTACCTTTACCAGGTCACCAGGCTCAAGATCCTCGTATCTGAGACCACCCGGGCTTATTATCATCTCATTCTTAGTGAGTCTTATGCTTACATTCCCCCATGTTCCAACAACAAGGTTTTCCTTCAGTAATCGCCTGCCGGCTTCGCAAACCAGCACTCTTGCCTGCTGCTCTTCCATTTCTGATTATATTGAGTAAGTGAACTTTATTTTCAACACAATATCCCCTGAATGCAAAGTTATAAATAAACATAATCATTTATGGGCCGGCTTAGCTGAAAACAATGAAAAAATAAGTTATTGTAAAAAAGAAATACCGGCATTCCCAGGCAGAAGCCCCGGCATATTCTCTTAAATTTATTTGTTAGCTTAAGACTGCTTCATCCGCGCATTTTAGTATTTTTGATAAATTTTGGGGATTTACAATTATGAAAGGAAAAATTAAATTCAGCCTTGTATACAGGGATATGTGGCAATCTTCAGGAAAGTACCAGCCACGGAGGGATCAATTAAAGCTTGTTGCTCCTCATATTATTGAAATGGGATGCTTTGATCGTATCGAAACCAACGGGGGTGCCTTTGAGCAGGTACAGCTTCTTTACGGTGAAAATCCAAACAGGGCTGTAAGGGACTGGGTACAGCCATTTAATGAGGCAGGCATCAAAACTCATATGCTTGAAAGGGCTCTGAATGGAATTCGTATGTACCCTGTACCTTCTGATATAAGGAGACTTATGTTCAGGGTAAAAAAGGCACAGGGAGTTGATATTGCCAGGTCGTTCTGTGGTCTGAACGATCATCGTAACCTGGAATTATCAATCAAATATGCCAGGGAGGCAGGTATGATATCCCAGGCAACACTTTCAATTACCTACTCACCTGTTCATACTGTGGAATATTATATGGGTGTGGTTGATAAGCTTGTTGAATACGGTGCCGATGAAATATGCCTTAAGGATATGGCAGGTATCGGCCGGCCGGCCATGCTCGGCAAGCTTGTAAGATCGATAAAAAAGAAGTACCCTGAGATTATAGTGCAGTATCACGGTCACGTAGGTCCAGGTTTATCAATGGCCTCCATGTACGAAGTTGCACATGCAGGTGTCGATTTCCTGGATGTTGCAATGGAACCACTGAGCTGGGGTATGGTTCATCCTGACCTGATAGCTGTACAGGCAATGTTAAAAGACGCTGGTTTTGATGTGCCTGATATCAATATGGAAGCATATATGAAGGTAAGGTCGCTGACCCAATCATTTATCGAAGATTTCCTGGGCTATTTCATCGACAAAAGGAACAGGCAAATGACTTCCCTGCTGGTTGGAAGTGGATTGCCGGGGGGAATGATGGGCAGCCTGATGGCAGATTTAAAAGGAGTACACAGTGGCATTAACAACACACTTAAAGCGAATGATAAAAAAACTCTGAAGGAGGATGAATTGCTTGTAATGCTGTTCAAGGAAGTTGAATATATCTGGCCAAAACTGGGTTATCCCCCACTCGTAACCCCATTCAGCCAGTATGTTAAAAATGTTGCCCTGATGAATATAATTCAGCTTAGCAATGGTAAGGAAAGATTCTCGATGATAGACCGTAATACATGGGATATGATACTGGGTAAATCAGGAAGGCTGCCCGGTGAACTGGATCCGGAGATTATCAGGCTGGCAGCAGAACAGGGACATGAATTTATGAGCGGAACACCCCAGGAAAATTATCCCGACGAGCTTCAAAAATACAGGGACGAGATGGCCCTGAACGGATGGGAAACAGGAGAAGACGAAGAAGAGCTTTTTGAGTTTGCAATGCACGAGAGACAGTACAGGGATTATAAATCAGGTCTTGCAAAAGAAAGGTTCGAAGAGGAACTTGAGGCAAGGAGAGAAGAAGAAATGGCTGGCAATAAAGCTGCGGAACAGAAAAAGAATATGGCAAGCATTTATGCACCCCACAATGGGGTAATACTCTTTTATGTTGGAGGAAGTGATTACATCCCTTACGAAACATTTGAACTATCACCCGGCGATACGCTTCATAAAGGACAGAGAATATGTTACATACAGGCGGGATCTACCTATGATGAAATCCTGTCGGACAGATCAGGTAAAATCAGGAAAGTAAAATGTAAACATGGAGACTTTCTTACAAAGGGCAGCCCTCTTGTAGAATTTGCCTGATAGCCTGATAATATAATTTTGATTATTTTTAGAGCCATTGGATTTTTATAATAGCCGGGAAGGGAGAATGAAGCAAAGAGTTTTACTACTGTTATTAATAGTGTCTGGCGTATCCGCCGGCTTATACGGTCAGGCAGAAATTAAAAATGGGATACTTGACTTCAGGTATAGCGGAGTGCCTGAAAAAACAATTGAGCTAAGGGGTGAATGGGAGTTCTTCTGGAATCTGCAGCTGGATCCACAGATGTCGCTGCAGGAATCCACGGTAAGCTCGGCCGAATTTGTTGATGTACCGTCGTACTGGACCGATTACAGGGCACAAATTCCGGAGGTAACAGCACATGGCTACGCCACATACCGCTTAAGGATACTGCTGCCACAGTCATACAGGGAAAAACTGATGCTTGCAGTACCGGTTTTCGACTCCTCATTCAAACTCTATGTGAATGGCAGATATATTCACAACAGCGGCATAAGCGGGACAAGCTTTGAGACCACCAAGCCTGATTATACTCCTGTAAATTATTCCTTTTATCCTCAATCCGACACAATTGATGTGCTGATTAATGTATCCAATTTCCATCACAGGAGAGGAGGATTCTGGCTCCCCATGAAATTTGGCCGGAGCGAAATTGTCGAAAAAGACTTAAGGCAGAATTCCGTGTTCACCTTATTGTCGTACGGGATGCTGCTGGCTTTTTCTGGTTTCTATTTCCTGTTTTTTCTTATGTTCAGGAACGACAGATCCATGCTGTATTTTTCGCTCAGCACACTTTTCCTGCTGCTCAGGTCGCTGTTTACAGGTTCGTTCCATATATTAACATTTATAGACCTTAACTGGCACTGGCTGATTAAAATGGAATATTTAAGTTCCTTTCTTGCCCTGCTGTTTGCAATGTGGTACTTCTATTATATTTATAAGGACAGGTATATGCCCTGGATAAATACAGCTGTAAGTGTATTACTGGTTTCCGGCTGCCTGGCCGTACTATTATTTCCGGTTACAATATTCTCTTACAGTATTATTATATTTATACCTGTTGTTATCTTAATTGTAACATATTATGCCATAAGAAGCTTAATAGCTGCAATTAAGGAAAAGGGATATGCAATTGCTATTGCCATAGGCTTCTCGGCACTTCTGCTTGGTGTGGCAAATGATACAATGCGTTCCACTTCCACCAGGCTGATATCAAGTGAGAATATACTTAATCATACTCTTGTCTTTTTTATGATAATGCAGGTAGTGGCATTATTATACAGATGGGTACTATCTGTAAGAAAAGAAAAAAAGCTACTTGAGGAAATAGAGTTTGTTAACCGGAACCTGGAGAATATTGTAATTGACCGTACTTCTGAACTAAGCAACCAGAAAGCTGAGCTTGTAAAACAGAAAAAGTTTGCCGAGCAAAAAAATATTGAACTGGAGAAAAATATTGCAATAAAAAACAGGATCTTTTCTATTATTGCCCACGACCTGAAATCGCCGGTGCTTAACCTCTCCTTAATGATTGAACACCTGCGTAACAATAATGACCCCGGGGTTCAGAAAACTGTGATTAATTCAATATCTCAACAGTCAGGTTTTGCTGCAAACCTGATCGACAACCTGCTGATGTGGGGAGAAGGCCAGCGAAACCGTATAGCTTACAATCCTGAACGTGTTAACCTGACTGACCTGGTTCTTGAAAATTTCAATCTTATGATGGAATCGGCAAACAGGAAGCAGATCAGCCTGACATATTCTCACAAGGGAGACCCGACAGCTATCTGCGATATCGACCTGGTAAATATAATTATCCGAAATACCCTTTCAAATTCCATAAAGTTTACGAAGGCCAATGGCACCATCAGTGTAAGCGTGGAAGAGCCGCTTATAAATGATGGTATGGTTTATGTCAGGATTAAGGACAATGGTATTGGCATTCCTGAAGAGAAGCTAAGCAAGATATTCAGCGAAGAGATTGTAGACAGTTCGCCCGGAACTGAAAATGAAAAAGGTACAGGACTGGGTCTTCAGCTATGCAACGATCTTGTGCGAATAAACAAGGGTTCTATTTCTATCGAAAGTAAAGAAGGACGCGGAACAACTATAATTATCAGCCTGCCGGCACCCTCAAAACACTGAAGGCCACCTAGCAGATCCTTGGTAACTGATCCGATGCAAGCATGTCAATAGTGCGGCTGCCTCCGATCAGGGTTTGCAGCCTGACCCCTGTAACATCAGAATCGATGGTACCGATAACAGCAGACTGCCTGCCTTCGGGGAAAGACCTCATCGACTCAACTATACTGTCTGCCATATCTGCTGCAACAACCATTAATACCTTGCCTTCGTTGGCCAGGTAAAGAGGGTCAAAACCCAGTACCTCGCATACACTCTCAACTGCACTGTTTACAGGGATTCTGCACTCCTCCACAGCTATTCCCTTACCCGTCATTCGGGCCAGTTCAACCAGTACAGTGGCCAGTCCGCCCCTGGTTGCATCCCTCATAAAGCGTATACCTCCCTTCTTCACCAGGGTGCCAAGCATCCGGTTAAGTGAAGCACAATCAGAGATTATATCAGTTTGCATATCAAATTCTGACCTTGCGGCAAGAATAGCTATGGAATGGTCGCCCGGGGTACCGCTGAATATTATCTTATCACCCTCCTCAATTTGCTCAGCTCCTGAGATATGCTCATTGCCGGCCTCTATTATACCGATTCCTGAAGTACTGATAAATAACTTATCACATTTACCCCTGTTTACAACCTTGGTATCGCCTGTAACTATCTTAACACCGGCCTTAAGCGCCTCTGCTGCCATCGACTTAACTATACGTTTAAGGAGTTCTGTCTCAAAGCCTTCCTCGATAATAAACGAAGCACTCAGACAGAGAGGCACGGCTCCTGACACTGCAAGATCGTTTACCGTACCGCATACAGAGAGCTTTCCAATATCACCACCCGGAAAAAACAATGGACTTACTACATATGAATCGCTGGTAAAGGCAAGTTTCAGTCCTTCTATATCAGCTAAATATGAATCGCTCAGCCGGTCGGCAGTCACGCTGGCAAACTCCCTTACAAACAATTGCTCGATAAGACTCCTGGTCATTTTTCCTCCACTACCATGACCTATACTTATTTTTGCGGGTAATTCAGACATAAATTCAACTTTTATGATGAACTGGTGTATCGTACCTGTACACTGCACTGCATGCACCTTCGCCAGAAACCATGCATGCTCCCACAGGATTTGAGGGACTGCAGACTTTCCCAAACAAAGGGCATTCGCGCGGGCCAATAAGACCTTTCATAATATCTCCGCATCTGCATCCCCCGGGCTCTGATGATATCACCTTGTTTTTAACAGGGAGTCCGGAGGCATCAAACATGGCATATTTATCTTTTAGCATCAGACCACTGGCTTTTATAAGTCCAAGCCCCCTCCAGTTTTGATCGGCAGTTCTGAAAACCTCGTACATAAGTTTCTGTGCCTTAACATTCCCTTCAGGCGGCACTGCCCTGCTGTACTGAATCTCAACCCGGGGTCTGTTATCTGCCTTCTGGGCAGCCAGCATAGAAACAGACTGAAGAATATCCACAGGTTCAAATCCGCTGATAACACATCCCATCGAGAATTCTGCCGGAAGAAACTCATAAATTGATGAACCTGTTATTGCACTTACATGCCCCGGAGCAATTAAGCCATCAATTACAGAATCGCCTTCGGCCAGAGCTCGCAGGGCGGGTGGCATAATCTTATGGGCACAATGGATAAAAAAATTATCGATTTTCCGATCAGCTGCCTGGATTATTGTTATGGCAGTTCCCGGTGCTGTGGTCTCGAAACCGACAGCCAGAAATACAATTTTCTTAGTCCTGTTCTTTTCGGCAAGGTCAAGAGATTCAAGCGGAGATGATATTATGCGTATATCAGCTCCTTCTGTTCTCATGTTCTCAAGGTTTGTGTGTGTCCCCGGCACCCTTATCATATCGCCATATGTGACAATAATATTATCCGGATCTTCTGCCAGGCCTATTGCACGGTCTACATATTCAATTCCGGTAACGCAGACAGGGCAGCCGGGCCCTGAAACAAGTTTTATACCGGGAGGCAAAAGTGAAGGTATACCATAGCGGTGCACCGCCGTGGTATGACTTCCGCATACCTCCATTAAGACAAGCTCTTCGGTTCCGGGTAGTTTTATATTCCGTAC
This sequence comes from Marinilabiliaceae bacterium, assembly GCA_036350795.1. Lineage (GTDB taxonomy): Bacteria > Bacteroidota > Bacteroidia > Bacteroidales > VadinHA17 > JAUVKT01. The sequence goes on along the minus strand of JAZBNV010000004.1, from coordinate 79,910 downwards.
CAGGGCCGAGGCAAGCTTTCTGTCTCTCAGTATTTCCAATCCTTTCATTTTATTACAAGGCAAAGACGCATTACAGGTTAAGCAGGGCCGGAAACTAAGGTGAAGTTTCGTTACCAAGAATCTCCCTGAGCATTTTTAACATCTCATCAGCATCCTCAATACTTAGCTTCTGGATGGCAAAGCCTGTATGGACCAGGACATAGTCATCTATTTTAACTTCTTCAAGCAGAGCTGTAGAAACGCTCATTACAGTACTGCCATACAAGACCTTTGCAGAGGTGCCGTCAACAGAAATTACTTTTGCAGGAACACTTAAACACATTATTAATGGCTTAAATTATTATATACAGACTCCCGGCCCGGGGCCTTATTCTTTATGCTGATAACAGGCAGCAGGAAGCTCCTGATTTCTGAGTAAACATCCTGAAACCTGCTTTTTAGCTCAGGCGAGAATTCTGTTCCGAATTCCATATCCTCCACTATCTCGATTGCAATAATCTCAACCTCAGGCATATCGTAACCTATCTCCTGTCCAAATTTCAGGGCAGTAAGAAATGAGATATCGTGAAAACTCGACAGATGGCATGTTTCCCTGAAATCAGATGGAGTGAGATAGTAAACATCTCCCGCCTTCCCCTTAGCCGTTTTAATAGCGTCAATTATAATTACCCGGGAGTATTCCTTTATAAACTCAAATACCTCCAGTCCGCCAAGATTAATTGTATCGAAACGTACCCTGGAAGAGGAAAATTCCTCTTCCAGCATCCTGCATATTACCGGTCCCACACCATCATCCCTGAGAATATCATTCCCAACTCCCAGTATTAATATATTTGAATCCCGTGACAATATCAATGTCTGGATATTGAACGTAGTACATTTCCGTCACTATCCCTGAAATTAACAAGAAGAGGCATATTGCCCGGCAGGCTGTGTGTTGCGCAGGAGAAGCAGGGATCGTAGGCCCTGAATGCCATTTCTATCATGTTCAGTATACCGTCGTCTACCTTGATCCCTTTTTTGATCACTCCCTCCGCTGCTTTTTTCAGCGACATACAAATTGCAGCATTGTTATTGGTAGTGCCCACTATGATATTGACTTTAGTAACGATTCCCTTTTTGTCGGTCCAGTAATGGTGGGTTAATGTACCTCTCTGTGCCTCAACTATACCTACTCCTTCTGAGGGGATGCCCAGTTTTGCCTTTAATTCAGTTCCTGTAATTTCAGGATCGGTAGCCAGTTCAAGGCACTTCTCGGAGGCATACAATAGTTCAACCAGCCTGGCCCAGTGCATGGCAAGAGTATTGTGCACAGGTTTGCCTCCAAGTGTCTTAAACATCTTCTTATATTCAATGTCAGCCAGGGGTGTGGTCATGCCGTCAGCAGCATTTAATCTCGAAAGCGGTGTAGCCTGGTATACACCCGAATCCTGTCCCTCAACAAAACCCTTCCACCCGATCTTTTTCAGGTAGGGAAACTTTAAATAGCTCCATGGTTCAACCCTTTCGGCAACATAATCCATATACTCATCAGGTGCATATTTACATAGCTCCTTACCCTCTGTATCCACAACCCTTACTTTTCCATCATAGAAGTTGACCATATTATTATCGTCAACAAGGCCCATTGAATGGATTTTAAGAGAATAGGGGCCATTTAGTATCAGGTCAACATAATCGCTGTTTCCCAGTACAACATCTTCAAAAATCTTAAGAGTGAACTTTGAAAACTCGATAAAACCCTTTGCCTTTTCCTCGATACCGGCCCTTTCGTCATTGCTTAAGCCTCTTCTAACGCCCCCTGGTATATTCATTACAACATGAGTCTGGTGTCCGCCCAGTAAGGCCTGAATCTCCTGGGCCAGCCTGCGTTGTTTAATCACCTGGGTGCCAATCTCAACTCCGACTTTGGAGATTACTCCAAGTATATTCCTGTCGGCCTTTGACGCAGTGGGACCAACAACAAAATCGGGCGCTGCAAGAGCATAAAAATGAGCAATATGGCTATGTACAAAGTGAGCCATATAGAACAACTCCCTGAGCTTCCTGGCAGTTGGCGGTGGTTCGGCTCCGTATACTGCATCGGCAGCTTTACCAGAGGCCATGTGGTGGCAACCCGGGCAAACGCCACATATTTTTGTTACTATCTGAGAAAGCTCTTCAACAGGCCGGCCTTCACAAAACTTTTCAAATCCGCGAAGTTCGGGAACCTGGAAGTATACGTTATCAACGTTCCCGTCATCCTTCAGAAAGATTTCGATCTTCCCATGTCCTTCAAGCCTGGTTATCGGATCAATTGTAATTCGCTTCATTATTCTGATGGTTCGTTGTTTAAAATAAGTTTTCGACGCAAAATCGATGAAGGCATGCTGAACCTGTAGAAGGTACCGGCAGGATCCTCTATTGAATCGATAATTGACTTAATTTCTTCAGGATCATCAGCGTCGATCATTGTTGCTATTGCCGACATCATTTTGGCACCCGGATCAATTATCCCTTCGTGGGGACCATAACAGCCCCTGCAGGGAGCATTACCTTTAATGCAACGATAGCCACATCCGCTTCTTGTGGCAGGCCCCATACAGATTACTCCCTGCTCAAGAAGACATGTCTCCCCGTCATCTTCAATCTCCCATGGCCTGTAAAACTTCTTTATCGATTTAAGATCGGATTTCTTTCGATCGCACTCATCGCACTGCGACTTATTGCTTGCACCTATTACCGAGCCCAGGGGAGGCAGTTCTGAGCCACTTACTATTGCCATAAATACCTCCAGCAATCTTTCGGTTTGCGGAGGGCAGCCCGGAAGGTAATAATCCACCACTACACACTGGTCGAGCGACCTGACATCATTATAAAACTCAGGCAGGCTTAAATCACCTTCTGCAACTTTATGAAGGGTCTGAGGTTCTGTTCCTTCAGGGTTTATGGTCGACTCACTCTTATGGTATACCCGGTCGAATATCTCCTGCCTGTCCGACATATTTGCCAGGCCTGGAATTCCGCCCAGGTGAGAGCAGGATCCGTAGGCTACCAGTATCCTGGTTTTCTTTCTTAGAAGCCTGGCCATATGTTCATTCTCAGAATTTCTGATTGCCCCGTTGAAAAGTGTTACATCGATGTGTTCATCTTCCATTGCTTCAACATCGCTATACTTAATGTCGAGGGCAATTGGCCAGAAAACAAGATCTGCTGCAGCAACCACATCGAACAGTTTTTCATGCACATCCAGTACAGACACACAACAACCTCCGCATGCAGCTCCCCAGTATACAGCCAGTTTAAGTTTTGGTTTCTCTTTATTTGCCATTTTTATCCTCATCTAAATGTTTCCATAACCGATTTTATCTTACACGGACCCATCTCCTTTATTCTTGATGTAAAAGAATCAGCCAGCCGGGCAAACTGCTTACCTTCGCTTGCACTTATCCATTCAAGGTGGATCCTTTCTTTTTTTACTCCCAGCTGCTGAATATACTTTTCAAGCAAATAAAAACGCCTGAGGCATTTATAATTCCCTTCATGATAATGGCAGTCGCCGGGATGGCAACCACAGATCAATACCCCGTCTGCTCCTTCCTGAAAGGCTGAAAGAACAAAAGTTGGCTCTATTCTGCCTGAACACATCACCCGTATTATCCTGATATTTGATGCGTATTTCATCCGGGAGGTTCCGGCCAGATCTGCACCGGTATAGGAACACCAGTTGCAGAGAAAAGCTACGATAGTAGGTTCAAATTCCATATTTTAAATTTCAATTGGTTCGGGGTTTGTTGACATTACTCCTTTAATCTGGGCGAGTATCTGCTTATCTGTAAAATGTCTTGACCTGATTGCACCGGTGGGACATGCCGACCCACAGGTACCACAGCCCTTGCATAATACCTCGTTTACAAATGATATCCTTTTTTCCGGGTCGAAAGAAATAGCTCCGTAAGGGCATACCTTTATACAGGTCTGGCATCCGCAACAGGTCTCCTCGTGTGTTTCAGCCGTTGTAACCTCAACCTCTACCATCCCTTTAGATATATTGGCAAGTACCCTGGCTGCGGCTGCCCTGGCCTGCGATATTGAGTCGGGGATATCTTTCGGCGACTGGCAGCTTCCAACCACAAAAACTCCTTCGGTTGTAGTTGCAACAGGATCCAGTTTTGGATGTTTCTCGATAAAGAACTGGTTTCCGCACATGCTTACACCTACAGCATGAGAAATTTTCTTCGCATCGGAGTGTGCCTCCTGGCCTACCATTAATACCACAAGATCGGCAGGAACTTCGATGTTCTCTCCAGACATTAATTCGTGAACCTCAACAAGCATCTTTACATTATCTCCCGGGTCAGATTCCCTTACCCTTGGCATCCCTTTCTGCTGGTCGAATAAAATAAAGGTGTTATTATCCTTAAAGCTTCCGGCATAGAATTCTTCACAGCCCTTACCTATTGCCCTCATATCAGCATATAGCTCGTATACAGAACAATCGGGCAATGCATTCTTAATCTGTTTAGCCTGTTTGAGCGCCGTCATGCAACACATGCGCGAGCAGTACTCATGATATTTACTATTTCTGCTTCCAACACAGTGAATAATAGCCACATGCTTTGGAATCCTTCCGGTCCTGGTGCGGATATCCCCGTTCTTAAGCAGTTTCTCCATCTCAAGACTGGTAATTACATCCGGCAATATGCCATATCCATATTCTTCTATGCCCGATGGATCAAATACCTTCAGTCCGGTAGCAACTATTATGGCACCAAATTTTATTGTTGAATCTAAATTGCCGTTAGCGGCATGCTTTGTTTCAAAGTTCCCAACGTAACCAAATACATCTTCAGGGCTCTTTTCAAGAAATACCCTGATCTTCGGGTGCTTGCTTACTTTCTCGACCATCGGTCCTATAATATCAGATGCACTCGCAAAATTCGGGTACACCTGGGCTATATTATTCAGCATACCCCCCAGGGCAGCAGATTTTTCATAGAGGTAGACCTGTTTGCCTGCATCTGCTATCTCAAGGGCAGCAGACATGCCAGCCACTCCTCCTCCAAGAATCATTGTGGCATCATTAATTCTTACGGATCGTCTGTCAAGGCTTTCGTGCCATTTTATCCTGTTAACAGCTCCCGCCACCAGGCTTAATGCTTTTCGGCTTGCTTTTTCACGATCTGTATGAACCCACGAAACCTGCTCCCTGATATTTGCCATCTGGAACATATACTGGTTTAGCCCGGCATTGCTAAGGGCCTTCCTGAAAGTTAATTCATGAATTCTTGGTGAACAAGCAGCCACAACAACCCTGTCGAGCTTATGCTCCTTAATGTCCTTAATTATCATATCCTGACCCGGGTCAGAGCACATATACTTATAATCGCGAGCGATAACCACATCCGGCAAACGCTCTACCTGCTTTGCAACAGCCTCAACATCAACCATCTTAGCGATATTGGTACCGCACCAGCAGACATAAACACCTATCCTTGGATTATTCATATTTTTTCGATTAAACTGCAAAAGCAGGATTCGTGAGAGCTGATTTTTTGTATGCTGACTTCTTCAGCCTGTGAAAATAGGCAGCGAATGGCCTGTAGGCAAGATGCGACCATTTCGAGAACGGAACTTCAACCACGAGCATAGGAACCAGGATGGCCATATGTAAAACAAACATTATATATGTTGCACCCGGCATTCCAAGTAAACGGAAAGCATGGAGAACAATACCACTTAGTACCGTAAGACCAAGCATGACAATATAAAGCCAGTCGCTTGGATGGGAGAATTTGAACTTAATGTCTTCCTTTTTAATTCTTCCTATTGCAGAATAGACAAGGAAAATCATAATTCCTATTGTTGCATAATACCCCAGTATTCTTTGCCAGTGATACCACTTATGAACTTCCTCGGTCTGAAATTTCGGAAGCAGGGCAACTACCACAATAAACATTATGGTGTACCCTGTCATCAGAAAGAGGTGGAAGATCCAGTAATTCTTTTTCTCGCACTTAGACATATTCTTCTGCGTAACAAAGTTGTAGATCAGGTGCCAGAACTCTGTAAAGTACATGTAAAGAGGGATGGTAAGCTTATCCTTAACTATTGTTTTAAGGAACATATTGAAGATATTCGTTACCAGCAGGAAAGCAATTATTGCGGCCATTATCCAGTCGCCAATATGTATTATATGAAGGAATTTTTCGCCCGAAACACCTTCAGCAAGACTATTGATCATAACCCCGCCCTGCTCATTGACAAAGCGTCCCGGATTTGAAAACAGATCGGAGGCAGGTGGTAAGAACCAGGCAAACAATGCAAGTATCAGTACGGCAAAGCCTGCAATAAATCCGAGCTCCCAGATTTTGGTGGTATAGAACTTACGAGAAAGGCCGGTCCAGTCGTACACTGAAGTGAGCCAGCGTCGCATAGACATCATCAGTTCGGCAGGATTTGCATCCTGGGGACACTTCACCGAGCAATCGCCACAATAGTAACATAGCCAGGGATCGAGACTTGTCTCCATTTTTTCTACCAGTCCGAGCTGGACCAGCCTGATAGATCGCCGGGGGAAAATAAACCTGTCCTCGGTAAGCGGACATTCAGCTGTGCAGTTACCGCAATGGAAACAATGGTTCCAGTCGCCGGCTCCGAATTTTACCAGCTCCTTCTTAAAATTGTCATCTACTCTGATTGCCATAACTATTATTCATTCAGGATTAATTCATTAATTCTTTTTTCAATATCATTGGCTGTAAGCTCTTCAACTCCACCCTCGATATTATCTTTAAGGATATTCTTCAGTACACTACTGGCAGCCGAAGATGCCTGCGCAACCGCATCAGGAATATCTTTGGGTCCCTGGCAAACGCCTGCCAGGTATATGCCTGGCTGTGAGCTGGATACCTGATCATAATTAATATCCTTTTCTTCAAACCAGCCATAGCTGTCGCTCTTAATTTTGAGCATCCTGGCAAGTTCTGATGCGCCATCTCCGGGTTCCAGACCTACCGACAGAACAACCATATCAACCCTTGTCTCAATAAGCCTGTCGGCAAGGATATCTTCAGATCTTAAAACCAGCTTCTCCCCATCCTGCTCTATGCGTGCTGTTTTACCCCTTATCATATGCACACCTTCTCCTTTAATCCTCTGGTAGAACTCTTCGTAGCCTTTGCCAAAGGCACGCATATCTATAAAAAACTCGTATACAGGCGCATCCGGAAATTTTTCCTTCAGTAGGTGAGCCAGCTTAAGGGAATACATACAGCAAACCCGCGAGCAGTACTTATTACTATTCTCATCTCTTGAACCAATGCAATGGATAAGTGCAAAACTTTCAGGGTGTTTATCCTGTGTTCCAGGATCAAATACCCAGTTTCCTTTTTTGTCACGGGTTCTGAAAGTTATATTTCCCCCCGTAGGCCCTGAAGCATTTACCAGGCGTTCCAGTTCGAGGGAAGTTATAACGTTGGGATACTTTCCGTAAGCATATTGTTCGAGAGGTGAAGGATCAAATGTTTTAAAACCGGTGGCAACAATTATATTACCAATATTAATTTCAACAGTTTCATCCTTCTGATCCAGGTTTATACAGTCGTCAACAGGGCATACTTTGACACATATTCCGCATTTGCCATTCTCGACATAGGTACAGTAAGCTGCATCAATAAGGTATTTATTCGGGACAGCCTGGGGGAAGGGGATATACATAGCTTTGCGCATTGAGGTAAATGCGTCAAATTCGCTGGGCGCCTTTGACGGACATTTCTCTGCACAGGTTCCACAACCTATACATTTGGCAAGATCAACCCTTCTGGCTTTCTTTAAAATACGTGCAGTAAAGTTACCAGGCTCACCTTCAAGCGATTCCAGTTCAGAGTAAGTAAGCATCTCGATATTCGGATGCTGTCCTACTTCTACCATTTTGGGAGTAAGAATACAGGCTGCACAATCGAGTGTTGGAAATGTTTTATCAAACATAGCCATATGCCCTCCCAGGGTAGGAGATTTCTCAAGCAGGAAAACTTTCCTGCCTGCTTCGGCAATTTCAAGGGCCGACTGGATACCTGCTATGCCACCACCAATAACAAGTGTGTTTTCATTTACCCGGTGATCACTGCCTCTCATCACTTCATCCATAGAGCTTCCCCTTATGGCTGAGATTAAACGTGCGTTGTTAAGCAGCTTTTCTTTTTCGGGATCATGCACCCCGCTTTCAAAACCGGCCAGGGCAACATTGACCGGATCTTTACCGGCCATATTTAAAACCCTGCTGAAGAATGGCTTATGCAGGCCTGGCCGCTGCCCTGCCAGTACCAGTTTCTCTATTCCCAGTCGCCTGAATTCAATGGCCCACTCTTCTGCATCAAGCTTTTTGCCATTCAGGGGAGGAAAAGTTATTACGCCGCCGATCCTGTCTGCAGCTTTTTCCAGGTGACTGAAATCGGCCGCTGAACCAGACCCATTGGTGTCGTGCAGAAATATGACTCCTGTTGTTGTTTTAACTATCATTTGTTTTTTAGCTAATAATATTATATATTATATCTAGTATACTTTTATTTTGTTACTTATATTACGTTAAAATTATAACATTATAAAATGCAAGGCAAATATGATTTTATTTTTATGCTATATATCATATTTTAATAATATATCAAATATCTCATTATATGATACTTAGTATATATGTGATTTTTAAACATAGCTCTATCCGTATGTAATTATTTAGTATTATTGTATTTTATGTGACTTAGAATAACATTATAATGGGCACAAAAAGCAAAATCCAACGTATGATTCTCTACAGGGTAGCCACTATCCATTTCAGATCACTTGGTTTTAAAAGGATATTCAGCTATAACATAGCCAGGGAGGTTGGTGTAAGCCCGGAGCAGGTAAGAAAGGATTTCAGTGAATTTAAGTTCAGGGGCAATAAGAAGGCCGGGTATGAGATTGATGAGCTGATCAGGCAATTCGACAGGATCTTCCAGAAAGACAGGGAGCATAAGGTTATACTGGTGGGCATGGGTAATATAGGAAATGCTCTTTCCAATTACAGCGGTTTCAGGTCGAGCAGAATTCTAATTAAAGCTGCATTTGATATCAATCCTGAAAAATACCAGGGAGAAAGCTCAGTGCCCGTTTATCCCCTGGAGAACCTGCCTCCTTTTGTAAAATCAAATAATGTAAAGATTGCCATACTGGCAGTACCTTTCGAAGCAGCACAGAATGTTGCCAACCTGCTTGTGGATTCCGGGATAAAGGGAATAATGAATTTTACCTATGCAAACCTGAGGGTTCCGGACGACGTGCATGTAATCTATGTAAGTCTGACCAACACACTTGAATCCTTAATCTTTCTTACAAGCTGATAATACTATCGCATTATCCGTCAAGGCATTTCCTCCTGCAACAATAAAGCGACCCGATACCGGTGTCAGCTTTTATTATCCTTTTTTAAGTGCTGTGTAACAATTGTTACATTATTAGTAAGGGCAGGCAAATATCTTTGTGATATAATTAAAAGACAGAGATGATGAAAAGAGATATGGTAAAAATAGACGAGGACCTCTGCACAGGTTGCGGCGATTGCGTTCCAAACTGCCACGAAGGTGCCTTACAGATAATAGACGGCAAGGCAGTTCTGATAAGCGATCTGATGTGCGACGGGCTGGGAGCAAGCCTGGGACATTGCCCTGAAGGTGCCATTACAATTGAAAAAAGGGAAGCTGAGCCTTATAACGAAACAAAGGTTATGGAAATAATGGTGGGTAAAACATTTAACACCCTTGTTGCCCATTTAAGCCACCTTAAGGATCATGGTGAGGAGGCTTTCCTGGCAGAAGGGATTGATTATCTTAAAAAGAATGCTAACAGTATAGAACACGATGTAAACGAAATAATTAAGAGGCTTATGAATAATACAGAAGAAAACACGCATGTGCATCAGCATGCGCATGCACATGACAATAAGGGACCGGGTTGCGGATGCCAGAGTTCGGCACCACAGGAATTCAGGAGGGCCGACTCCCCTTCAGCTGGTATGGATGAAGCATCGGCCCTTACACACTGGCCCGTACAGATGCACCTTATAAATCCCGCTGCAGGGTACTTTAAAAACAGCGACCTGCTGATTGCTGCAGACTGCAGTGCTTTCACGCTGGGGGCATTTCACAGCAGGTTTATCAAGGGAAAGACTGTTGTTATTGCATGCCCGAAACTGGATCAGAACACAGAGATTTATGTAGAAAAATTCAGGTCTTTAATCGACGATGCCAGGGTAAACACCATTACACTTCTGCTTATGGAAGTGCCATGCTGCGGAGGGCTGCTCACAATGTTACAACAGGCCATGTCCATGGCAGAAAGAAAGGTACCCGTAAAACTTATTATTGCAGGAATACAGGGAGATATCCTCAGGGAGGAATGGATATGATAAATATCGAATAATGGATATTGCATGATTAATAAAGAAGGGAGGCTGTCTCAAAAGGGTGCAATCTTTGTCATTTCGAGCTAATGCGAGAAATCAGGGTTCTGATTATCAGATAATTAGATCCCTCGATTAACTCGGGATGACAAGAATATTATACTTTTGAGACAGCCTCTGGCTTCTTCATAAAACGTTAAACGTTATCTGTTATCTGTTATCCGTTAAACGTTATCTGTTATCCGTTATCCGTTATTCCACCAGGGTCATTTCATCGAGAAGATAAGTAGCTCCGGCAAACTTATCAATCAGGAAGAGAGCATATCTTATATCGAGGCTTATATTCCTGCTCTGGGTAGGGTTAAACATAAAATCACTCATAACACCTTCCCAGGCCCTGTCGAAGTTAACACCTATCAGGTGTCCTTCTCCATTAATAACCGGGCTACCGGAGTTTCCTCCCGTGGTGTGGTTATTAGCTATAAAACAAACTGGAATTTCTCCATCCTGTGCGTATCTTCCATAATCTTTTGCCTGGTACAGTTCCCTTAATTTCTGGGGCACATTATAATCGTAGATTTCGGGGTTATCTTTTTCCATTATGCCCCTGAGTGTTGTATAATGGGTATGGTAAACGGCATCCCTTGCATCATATCCGCCAACATTTCCATATGCCACCCTGAGTGTCATATTGGCATCAGGCCACAGTACCTTATCCCCTGCATATTCCAGCTGGGCAGTCATATATTCACGGTTCAGATCGGAAACAGCAGCTGACAGTCTCGAATATTCAGGCATAATCTTTTCACGGAGAATCTCGCCGGATGATATCCCCAGTTTATATATAGGATCATCACTTATCATGTGAAGCTTATCAAAAGTAAATCCGGAGAGAAACTCCATGCATCTTTCCTCGCTGGTGAAAATACTTTTCTGGTATATTTCATCTGCAACAGCAGAAAAATCTCCATTGCAGCTGGCATAAAGCTTTTTATATTCCTCTGCCTGGTATTCTTCAGGGATATTCTCTCCGTATAAGTTAAGAAGCTCAACAAAGAGTTTCTTATCGGTTGGCATATTATAGTTTTTAAAGAAGCCTGCAACGTTTCTTTCGACCCGGCTGAGTGCTCCTTTTACAGATTCCTCACGATTCTCATCCCCTGCCAGCTCAACAAGTCCGGAAAAGCGCCCGGCAAATCCGATGGCTTCAATACCGCCCCGGCCCAGGATCTCGCCCGAATAGCTGTTAATCAGGTTATACTTTTTCAGGTCAGCATAAATTTCCTCGTATGCAGGCAGGATATGTCCATATTGTTTAAACCTCTTGTTTTTAGCTTTAAGCCACTCTGTAAATTCCCTCTCAAAGGCCTGTTTCTTAGCCACCGTACCAAGCTTGGTCATTCCATTCATCTCACCGATCCATCTTTTCCACGAATTGGATATTCCTGAACGTTTTGAGGCATACTGTATCCTTACACCCGGATCGGATTCCATATCTGCAACAATAATGTCGAGCTTTGCCGTACGGAGGTCGATCATTTTCGGGTATACATGGTTAATAAGCATATCAATATGATATGAGGGTACGTATTGCTGGGTGCTGCCAGGGTAGCCGAACACCATTGTAAAGTCGCCTTCCTGAACCCCCTTAAGTGAAATAGGGAAATGGTAGGCAGGCTTATAGGGAACATTATCTTCTGAGTAAGCTGCAGGCTTATTATCCCTGTCAGCATAAATCCTGAACAGTGAGAAGTCGCCGGTATGTCTTGGCCATACCCAGTTATCGGTGTCTGATCCGAAGTTTCCTACGGCTGAAGGAGGTGCTCCAACCAGCCTGACATCCATATATGTTTCGTTAACAAAAAGGAAGAACTGGTTTCCCATATAGAAAGGACGCACAAAGGCCCTGTAATCGTTACCTTCCATAGCGCCTGATACAATAGCGGCTATATTTGAATTGCGCAGCTCGTCTTTCTCTTCCTCGGTCATCTTTTTCTTTATCCCGGCATTCACCTCCTCTGTTACATCCTTCATATATTTAAGGAAAGTAACTGAAAGTCCCGGATTAGGAAGTTCCTCTTCTGCTGACATGGCCCAGAAGCCATCTGTAATATAGTCATGTTCGAGGCTTGAGTGTGCCTGTATCCTGCCAAAGCCACAGTGATGGTTGGTTATCAGCAGTCCCCTGTCGGAAATCAGTTCTCCAGTACATCCTCCGCCAAAGATCATTACAGCATCCTTCATACAGGCTTTGTTTACGCTGTATATATCCTCGGCAGTAAGCATAAATCCTTTCTCCTGCATTATTTTAATATTGAATTGCTCAATCAGGATCGGGATCCACATTCCTTCATCTGACCTGGCTTTCTGGCCGGTAAGCAACAGGGGAATGATCATTAACAACAATAGTTTCTTCATGGTTTATTTGTTTTTTAGAATTATGAATTAAGTTCCTTTAAAAACTCCTTTAGCTCGCTATAGAGCTTTTGCACCGGTAATCCCATTACGTTAAAATAGGACCCGCTTATATATTCCACACCAATATAGCCGATCCATTCCTGTATTCCATATGACCCGGCCTTATCGAAGGGCTTATAGTTATCGACATAATATTCAATTTCCCCGATGCTAAGATCTGCAAATTTAACTTTGCTTTCTGAAACAAAAGACCGGCACCTGCTTCCTGATTTAATGCAAACACCTGTAAGTACCCTGTGCGAATTACCTGATAAGGTGCTTAACATCTCAATGGCTTCGTCACGGTGAGCAGGTTTACCCAGTATCCTGTCTCCCATGGCAACAATAGTATCAGCTGTAATAATTATCCTGTCGGCAGATTTTTCAAGCGGGAGCTGCGCGGCCTTTTGCTCTGCCAGGTAGAGTGCAACCTTATCAATACTGCAGTCCTGCGGGTATGATTCGTTGAAAGGATATTCTTCCACTCTCAGTTTAAAACCTGCCCCTTCCATCAGTTCCTTACGTCTTGGGGACGAAGAAAAAAGTACCAGTTCACGTTTACCTAACAATGCATCTACCATCTTATACTCCGGTACTGGTTTTTACTATATAGAATACAACAAGTGAATAGCAGATTCCTCCCAGCATCAATATCTTAAGCCAGTTGCTTGCCCTGTGAAGATCTGCCTGCGACCTGTTCCTGATTACGTAAAACTGGGATAGAGCCAGCGGAACCACCAGAACCGCAAGTATATATATCAGGGTAATGCTGTCGCGCAGGTGGAAGTACCATACAAAAAGAAGCATCAGCAGCAGAACAGCTGCAATACTCAGCACAACAAACCTGGATATTTTTATGCCGGCAACAACAGGCAGCGACCTGGAGCCATATGCCTTATCACCTTCAAAGTCTTCCATATCCTTAACTATCTCCCTCAGAAGTGTTGATATAAAAGCAAAGACAGCAAACCCTCCTACCCAGTAAAACATTACCGATAATGCCGGCATATTAACTGCAAGATCATAGTAATGCAAATGGATTGCCGCAGCCTCGTATACAACAACCATAAAAGGAACCATGGCTGTAAGGAATGATACCACAAGGTTGCCCACCAGGAATTGCCTCTTGTAGCTTGCCGAGTAGAAATACAGCAGTCCTGAAACAAGCATAAAGAATATTCCCAGCCAGAAGAAACCGATCTTGTATGAAACATAAAAGCCACCCGAGATACCTGTTATATTAAGGATATTATGCCACATCATTGCCTTTCTTCTGGCTATCCTGGTACCCACAAGCACTTTACCCCTGTTTACCAGGTCGGTACGTATATCAAAGTAATCATTAATCACATATCCTGCAGCAGTTATGAAAACCGTGGACAATACCAGTATTAAAAAATCAAGAAGGCTCAGGCTGAGCAGCATAACTTCAGGTTTACCCGTAGACTCAGGGATATAGGGAAGCAGCCCCACTATTTGCCCGCAAATCATATACCTCATCAGGAACATGGTTGCAGCAACTATAAGCAGGTTCTGCCATCTTACCAGTTTCAGAAATTCCTTAATTCTTACCATAAAAAAGCATCATTATTTAGCCATTTACCATGCAGTCTCATTACCTGCTCTATTATATCTCTTACACACCCCTCTCCCCCCTTTTTATCGGAGATATAATTCGAAATCTGTTTTACCTCACTATCAGCATCTGCCGGGCAAACGGCTATTCCTGCCCTTTTCATAACTTCAAGGTCGGGAATATCATCGCCCATATAGAGCACCTCTGCAGGATTAAGATTCTCATTTTCAATATATTCGTCGAACACTTTCAGCTTATTCGACGAGTTAAGGTTAACATTTGAAATACCAAGCGACTTTAATCTCTTCCTGTACGACTCCGAATTACCCCCTGAGATCACAGCAATCCTGTATCCGTTTTTTACTGCAAGCTGAAGAGCATACCCGTCTCTCAGGTTAATACTTCTTAAGGGGTGTCCACCTTTATCCAGGGTAATTGTCTGGGTGGAAAGCACCCCGTCTATGTCAAAAATAAAAGCCTTGATATCCCGCAGGTCTTCCTTGAAATTACTCATATTGTTATTTACTGAATCTCTTAATTATCAAATTGCTGATTAGTTCATAAATATCGCTTAATTCCGGCGAATAAGATAATAATTCCAGGTGCTTTTCAATAGTATTGGTATCATTTCTTACAGCCGGACCTGTCTGAGCTTTGTCTGAACCAAGGCTGCACTGTTTATCCCTTGTTTCACTTAGCAGGGGATTGAGTATCTCAGGCGGCAGGCCTGCAGCTTCAACAAGATCCTCTCCAATACCATAGAGGTGATTTACAAAATTATTTACAAATACCCCTGCCACATGAACAAGTTTCCTGTTATCAGCAGAAACACGATACACGCTTGTTGAGATTGTCATGGCCAGTGCTTCAATTAGTTCAAGGCTTAGCCTGTTATTTCCCTCAACAAGGAAGGGTACTGCGGCCATGTCAATATCCCTGCCCCTGGTAAAGGTCTGGAAAGGATAGAGTACGCCGTTTAAAATCCCCTTATGCATATCAAAAACCTCGGTCCCAAAGGCACCTGCCGTATGCACAATACAGCAATTTTTTCTTAGTGCAAGGCCGCTTACAACATGTCGTAGCTGGCTGTCGGGCACTGCCAGCACAAGAATATCTGAAACAATTTCCGTACTGGTATCTGTAGTCCATTCTGAATTAACAGCAGCGGCAAGTTCAAGTGCAGATTCCTGAGTAGCCGAAACAACAAGATCAATTGAATGACCTGCTGCAAACAGCGACTTTCCAAGGGCCGATCCTACCCTGCCTGCACCAATAACAGTTATACTCTTCTGCACCTTTATTAATTTTAAGAAAGATACAAAAAAAGGTCCCTTCTCAGGGACCTGCAACTAAAAAAAGTTTTTTCAGCCAGCCTAATTATTGCCGTAGATAGCAGATTCAATTTCCTTTACATCGGCTGCATATGCCTGGTACATATAGCTGTAGTATGAGTTATTACCGGCCTGCATCAGGTAGTTGCAATCATAGTAGAGGTCGCAGGTAATCAGCACCCTTTCATTCTGCTCAAACTTTTTAAGCTCAGGCATCATGCTTGCCGGATTACAGAAATAGTACCTTGCATAAGAGTTACCATCCCATGAGAAACCGGCTGAATTATTCTCCTCGTCGTAATAGATATATACCGATTCTTTGGTCATTGTACGAATTATATCGCCATCACAACCACATTTTGGCTGTTTCTTGCAGGAGCCAATAAGAGCGGCTGATGCTATAATAGAAATAAGGGCTATTTTATATATATACTTCATAATCATTTATCTTATTAGTACAAAGATAAGCAAGTTTGAACAAAAAACCTGCCATACTTCTATGACAGGTTCCATTTCATTCAGGCCTGGGCTGTAGGTCCGCCAAAATTAAGCGGCGGAAGTGACCCTGAGCCCTGCACCTCCTTAATAATACCATGGCTTGATTCGAACTTGGAAATATTATCCTGGAGTGCATTAAGCAGTCTTTTTGCGTGCTCCGGGGTAAGAATTATCCTGGACTTAACCTGGGCTTTTGGTATCCCCGGCATTATCCTTACGAAATCCACCACAAATTCTGAAGCAGAATGAGTAATTACGGCAAGGTTTGAATATGTTCCCTGCGCAACCTCCTCGTTAAGCTCAATATTGATCTGGTTCGGATTGGGGTTCTTGCTACTCTCTGCCATAACGCTTTATTTTTTATCCACTTCAACAGTTTCAAGTTTACCGGCGGCACTGCCATCTGACTCACCAACCAGTGCTTCGTATTCCTCTTTTGATCCTACCACCATATTCCTGTATTCTTTGGCGCCTGTACCGGCAGGAATAAGGTGTCCGACGATAACATTCTCCTTCAGACCTTCGAGGTAGTCAACTTTTCCGTTTATTGCGGCTTCATTCAGAACTTTTGTGGTTTCCTGGAATGAGGCTGCAGAAAAGAAACTGGTTGTCTGCAGTGCTGCCTTGGTAATACCCTGCAGAACCTGGCTTGAAGTGGCAGGAATTGCATCCCTGGCTTCAACCTTCTTAAGGTCTTTCCTTTTAAGCATTGAGTTTTCATCCCTGAGCTTCCTGGCACTGATAATCTGGCCTGCCTTTAAAACCTGTGAATCGCCTGATTCCATAACAACCTTCTTATCATAAATCCAGTCGTTCTCATTCATAAACTCAAGTTTATCTACAACCTGTTTCTCAAGGAACCTTGTATCGCCCGGGTCGATTATTTCAACTTTACGCATCATCTGTCTGACGATAATCTCGAAGTGCTTATCATTAATCTTCACACCCTGCAGGCGGTATACTTCCTGTATTTCATTTACGATATACTCCTGAACCTTGGTGGGCCCCTTAATAGCAAGTATATCGGCAGGAGTTATTGCACCATCCGACAGAGGCACACCTGCTCTTACATAGTCATTCTCCTGGACCAGTATCTGCTTTGAAAGGGGAACAAGATATTTCTTTGTTGTCCCGTCCTTGGGCTGGATAACAATCTCCCTGTTTCCGCGCTTGATTTTTCCGAAAGAGACTTCACCGTCAACTTCCGACACTACAGCCGGATTAGACGGGTTCCTGGCTTCAAACAGCTCGGTTACCCTTGGCAGACCACCGGTAATATCACCAGATTTACCTACGGCTCTTGGTATCTTAACCAGTATATCCCCTGCTCCTACGGCTTTACCATTTTCCACAACAAGGTGAGCTCCCACCGGAAGGTTATAAAGCTTTACTTCCTCTCCCTTCTTATCGAGAATCTTAATTATAGGGTTCTTGGTTTTATCCCTTGTTTCGATAATAACCATTTCCTTAAAACCGGTTTGCTCATCAGATTCTTCTCGGCAGGTAATGCCTTCAATAAGATTCTCGAATGCAATTGTACCTGCCAATTCAGAGATTATTACAGCATTAAAAGGATCCCATTCGCATATCAGGTCGCCTTTTTTAACCTGGTTGCCGGATTTAATATAAAGTTTTGAACCGTAAGGTACGGTATGCGTTGAAAGTGCTATTCCTGTATTCTTGTCTACAATTTTAAGTTCTGCCAGACGACCGATAACAATATCAATTTTACCCAGTTCTGCATCATTCTTTGTTACCGTTCGCAGCTCTTCTATTTCTGCAATGCCATCATAGCGGGCAACAATGCTCGATTCGGAGGTAATATTTGATGCTGTACCACCAACGTGGAATGTACGCAGGGTAAGCTGGGTTCCTGGTTCGCCGATACTCTGTGCAGCAATTACTCCTACCGACTCTCCTTTCTGAACCATTTTTCCGTTGGCAAGATTTCTGCCATAACACTTGGCACATACACCTTTGGTTGATTCGCAGGTCAGCACCGAACGTATCTCAACCTGTTCTATTGGGGAATCCTCTATCAGTGCAGCAAGTTCTTCTGTAAGTTCAACACCTGCTTCAACCAGCAATTGTCCGCTTAAAGGGTGGTAAATATCGTGTACAGTTGTTCTTCCCAGTATTCTTTCAAAGAGTGATTCAACAACTTCTTCATTTTTCTTGATTGCAGTTGCTACCAGTCCGCGCAGGGTACCGCAGTCAGGCTCAGAAATAATAACATCCTGTGAAACGTCGACGAGTCTCCTGGTAAGGTACCCGGCATCGGCCGTTTTTAGTGCAGTATCTGCCAGACCTTTACGTGCCCCGTGGGTTGAAATAAAGTATTCAAGAACCGAAAGACCTTCCTTGAAGTTTGAAAGGATCGGGTTTTCGATAATCTCCGAACCTGTTGATCCTGACTTCTGTGGTTTGGCCATAAGTCCCCTCATACCTGAGAGCTGACGAATCTGTTCTTTTGATCCCCTTGCTCCGGAGTCGAGCATCATGTAAACAGAGTTAAAGCCCTGCCTGTCGCCCGACAATTGTTTCATAAGAGTCTGGGTCAGCCTGGCATTTGTATGGGTCCAGATATCGATAATCTGGTTATATCGTTCATTGTTTGTAATAAAACCCATATTGTAGTTTGCAAGTACATCCTCAACCTGCTTATATCCTTCTTCCACAAGCTGAATCTTCTCTTCGGGAATAATAACATCATCAAGGTTAAACGACAGACCTCCCTTAAAGGCGTTGGTATAGCCAAGGTATTTAATGGCATCAAGGAAAGCAGCCGTTTTGGCAGTACCCGACTTTTTAAGGACGTTACCTATTATGTCTCTGAGCGATTTCTTGGTTAGCAGCTCGTTGATATAACCAACTTCTTCGGGCACGTGCTCATTAAATATTACCCTTCCAATGGTTGTTTCAACAATATGCTTAACTTTTTCACCATCTACCACATCATCAATTTTCACCTTTATAAGAGCATGCAGGTCAACTTTACCTTCGTTGAATGCAATATTTGCTTCTTCGGGCGAATAGAATACAAGACCCTCACCTTTAACTTTATGATCCTTGCTGGATGCCCTGGCCTTGGTCATATAATACAGGCCAAGTACCATGTCCTGAGATGGAACTGTAATAGGAGCTCCGTTTGCAGGGTTAAGAATATTATGAGAAGCAAGCATCAGTATCTGTGCTTCCAGTATGGCAGCATTTCCAAGAGGCAGGTGCACTGCCATCTGGTCGCCGTCGAAGTCAGCGTTAAATGCCGTACATACCAGGGGGTGTAACTGTATTGCTTTTCCTTCTATCAGTTTTGGCTGGAATGACTGTATCCCAAGCCTGTGCAGTGTAGGAGCCCTGTTAAGAAGTACAGGGTGTCCCTTCAGTACATTCTCCAGTATATCCCATACAACAGGATCTTTACGATCAACAATCTTCTTGGCAGACTTAACTGTCTTTACTATTCCTCTTTCTATAAGTTTCCTTATAATAAAAGGCTTATATAGTTCGGCAGCCATATCCTTGGGCAGACCGCATTCATGAAGTTGCAGTTCAGGTCCCACCACTATAACAGAACGGGCAGAATAGTCGACACGCTTACCAAGGAGGTTCTGGCGGAAACGGCCCTGCTTACCTTTAAGGCTGTCGCTCAGCGACTTAAGAGGCCTGTTTGCATCAGTTTTTACAGCATTCACCTTCCTTGAATTATCAAAGAGTGAATCAACAGCTTCCTGCAGCATCCTTTTCTCGTTCCTGAGAATTACTTCAGGAGCTTTAATTTCGATCAGGCGTTTAAGCCTGTTATTCCTGATAATTACCCTGCGATACAGATCATTCAGGTCGCTGGTTGCAAACCTTCCGCCATCAAGCGGCACGAGCGGTCTGAGTTCAGGTGGTATAACGGGTACAACCTTGATTATCATCCATTCCGGACGGTTAATACTCTTTGATGCCCTGAAAGCCTCAACTACCTGGAGCCTTTTAAGGGCCTCATTTTTACGCTGTTGAGATGTTTCGTTACTGGCCTTATGCCTGAGGGTAAATGACAGGTCGTCGAGATCCAGCCGGCTCAGAAGCAAATGAAGAGCCTCTGCACCCATTTCGGCAATAAATTTATTAGGATCGTTATCCTCAAGGTGCTGGTTTTCTTTCGGAAGAGTTTCAATTATATCGAGGTATTCTTCCTCTGTAAGAAAATCAAGATAAGAGATTCCGTCGGCAGCTTTCACTCCGGGATTTATTACCACATACCTTTCGTAGTAGATAATAGAATCCAGTTTTTTTGTTGGTAAACCAAGCAGGTAGCCTATTTTATTCGGAAGGGATTTGAAATACCAGATATGTGCCACCGGTACTACCAGGGCAATATGACCCATTCTTTCGCGACGGACCTTCTTTTCTGTCACTTCAACACCACAGCGGTCGCATACTATCCCTTTATACCTTATCCTCTTATATTTACCACAGTGACATTCATAGTCTTTAACCGGACCGAAGATCCGTTCACAGAACAGGCCGTCACGCTCGGGTTTATAGGTACGATAATTAATCGTCTCGGGTTTTAAAACCTCACCGCTTGAACGATCAAGAATCTCCTCCGGCGATGCCAGTCCAATAGTGATCTTCGAATAAATGGTTTTTGTTTTAATATCTTTCCTGAATGACATATGATGTATTTATTAAAATCAATAAAATCAAATAATTAAATAACACGATTTAATCGAGGCTGAGGTTAAGACCCAGTCCACGCAGTTCGTGTAACAGTACATTCAACGATTCAGGTATACCTGCCTGCGGCATAGGTTCACCCTTAACAATTGACTCGTAAGCTTTTGCTCTTCCGATTACATCGTCAGACTTAATGGTAAGTATTTCCTGCAGTATATGTGCAGCTCCAAATGCTTCCAGTGCCCATACTTCCATCTCACCAAAACGCTGTCCTCCGAACTGTGCCTTACCTCCGAGGGGCTGCTGGGTAATCAGTGAATAGGGGCCTATAGAACGGGCATGCATTTTATCATCAACCATATGACCCAGTTTCAGCATATAGATCACACCCACTGTTGCCGGCTGGTCGAATCTCTCGCCTGTACCACCATCAAAAAGATAGGTTTTACCATACTTTGGCACACCAGCCTTATCGGTATACTGGGTAATCTCATCAAGCGTGGCGCCATCGAAGATTGGAGTAGAGAATTTAAGACCAAGCTTTTCTCCTGCCCAGCCCAGAACAGTTTCATAAATCTGTCCGAGGTTCATCCTGGATGGTACACCCAGCGGGTTAAGCACTATATCGACCGGCGTTCCGTCTTCCAGGAAGGGCATATCTTCGGCTCTCACTATCTTGGCAACAATACCCTTGTTACCGTGGCGTCCGGCCATCTTATCACCGACCTTGATTTTACGCTTCTTGGCAATATATACTTTGGCAAGGCGCACTATACCTGTTGGTAGTTCGTCGCCAATACTGATATTATATTTCTTACGCTTAAATACCCCGTCAATCTCCTTATACTTGATAAGATAGTTATGAAGCAGCTGGTTTATTGTTTCATTCTTCTTCTTGTCTGTAGTCCATTTATTTGGATTAATATTCAGATAATCAAGCTCCTGGAGTTGCTTAAGTGTAAACTTGGTTCCTTTAGGAATTACATCTACGTTAAGATAATCCTTCACGCCCTGGGATGTTTTCCCGTTTACAAGAATAAAGAGTTTATCAACAAGTCTCATTTTAAGATCCTCTGCACCCTTTTCGAATTCAGCATCAATCTTTTCGATAAGCGGCTTCTCCACTGCTTTCGATTTACGGTCTTTCACCGACCTGGAGAACAGTTTCTTATCAATAACCACACCATGAAGTGATGGACCTGCTTTAAGCGAAGCATCCTTTACGTCGCCTGCCTTATCGCCAAAGATGGCTCTCAGCAGTTTCTCCTCGGGCGAGGGGTCTGATTCTCCTTTAGGAGTAATTTTACCAATCAGGATATCGCCGGGTTTAACATGTGCTCCGATTCTGATCAGACCATTTTCGTCGAGATCTTTGGTAGCTTCCTCGCTAACATTCGGAATATCGGATGTAAGTTCTTCGATCCCTCTCTTGGTATCGCGTACCTCGAGCAGGTATTCATCAATATGAATAGAAGTAAAGACATCATCCTGGACCACCTTTTCGGAGATAACAATAGCATCCTCGAAGTTATAACCTTTCCAGGGCATAAATGCCACCTTCAGGTTTCTTCCAAGAGCAAGTTCCCCATCCTGGGTTCCGTATCCTTCTGACAGAACATCGCCTTTCTTAACCTTATCACCTTTTTTAACTATAGGGATCAGGTTTACGCAGGTATTCTGGTTTGTCTTAAGGTACTTGGGCAGTTTATAACGCTTTATATCATCATCAAAACTTACAAACTTTTCCTCATCGCTTCTCGAATACCGGATAACTATCTCTTCTGCATCAACAAACTCCACTACCCCGTCGCCTTCGGCAACTGTAAGAATCCTTGAATCTCTGACAGTCTGGGCTTCAAGACCTGTACCAACAATCGGAGACTCAGGTTTCATCAGCGGAACAGCCTGGCGCATCATGTTAGATCCCATCAGTGCCCTGTTTGCATCATCGTGCTCGAGGAAGGGGATCAGGGATGCAGCTATTGAAGCTATCTGGTTAGGGGCAACATCCATCAGGTTAACCTTAGCGGCCTCTTCATGCGGATAATCTGCTTCGAACCTAGATTTAACCCTCGGGTTAATAAATTTACCATTATCATCAATCGGGGCATTAGCCTGTGCAATAACCTTATCTTCTTCCTCTTCTGCACTCAGCCATACAATACCCTTGTTTGAAAGGTCAACAACTCCATTTTCAGCCTTCCTGTACGGAGTCTCGATAAAACCCAGATCGTTGATCTTTGAATATACGCAGAGCGAAGATATAAGACCGATATTAGGACCTTCGGGTGTTTCTATCGGGCAAAGTCGTCCGTAATGAGTATAGTGTACGTCCCTGACTTCGAAACCGGCTCTTTCCCTTGATAATCCGCCCGGTCCCAGTGCCGACATCCTTCTTTTATGTGTCATTTCGGCCAGCGGGTTTGTCTGGTCCATAAACTGCGACAGCTGGTTTGTACCGAAGAATGAATTAATTACCGAGGAAAGGGTTTTTGAGTTGATAAGGTCAACGGGTGTAAACACCTCGTTATCCCTCACATTCATTCTTTCCCTGATAGTCCGTGCCATCCTGGCCAGGCCCACTCCAAACTGGTTGAACAGTTGTTCGCCAACGGTACGTACACGCCTGTTGCTCAGGTGGTCGATATCGTCAATATCTGTTTTGGAGTTAATAAGCTCGATCAGGTACTTTATGATTTCAATAATATCTTCCTTGGTAAGGACTTTTACATCCATCTCGGTATTAAGGCCGAGTTTTGTATTGATCCTGTATCTTCCAACTTCACCCAGGTCATATCTCTTATCAGAGAAGAATAATTTGTCTATTACGTCGCGTGCAGTCGATACATCCGGCGGCTCAGCATTTCTTAGCTGGCGGTAGATATACAGAACGGCTTCCTCTTCAGAGTTACATGGATCCTTATGAAGAGTATTATATATTATAGCATAATCCGAAATATTCTGGTCTTCGCGGTGAAGCAGGATATCTTTTGCACCGGAGTCGACAATCAGGTCGATATGTTCGTTTTCGATAACTGTCTCCCGGTCGAGCACAACCTCGTTACGCTCAATAGATACAAGTTCGCCTGTATCTTCGTCTACAAAATCCTCGAACCACGATTTCAGCACCCTTGCAGCAAGTCTGCGACCCACTAATTTCTTAAGATTTGTTTTGGATACTTTTTGTTCTTCAGCAAGATTAAATATCTCCAGTATTTCCTTATCGCTTTCGTATCCGATAGCCCTCAGCAGGGTTGTTACGGGAAGTTTTTTCTTACGGTCGATATAGGCGTACATCACGTTATTGATGTCGGTGGCAAACTCAATCCATGATCCCTTAAAAGGAATTATCCTGGCCGAATAAAGTTTGGTGCCATTGGCGTGTATGCTCTGTCCGAAGAACACACCCGGTGACCTGTGAAGCTGTGATACAACAACCCGTTCGGCTCCATTTATAACAAATGTAGCCCTTTCGGTAAGATAGGGTACTGTTCCGAGGTAGACATCCTGTATAACTGTATCGAAGTCCTCGTGCTCAGGGTCGGTACAAAAGAGTTTTAATTTGGCCTTAAGCGGAACGCTGTAGGTAAGACCACGCTCTATGCACTCCTCTATTGTATAACGCGGAGGATCGATTGAGTAATCAAGAAACTCGAGAATAAAATTATTTCTTGTATCACTGATGGGGAAGTTTTCAGCGAAAACCTGGTATAGTCCCTCTTTCTTCCTGTTTTCAGGAGTGGTTCCCATCTGGAAAAACTCCTCAAATGATTTTAATTGAACTTCCAGAAAATCAGGGTATTCGAGTTGATTTTTTATGGAAGCAAAGCTTATTCTTTTGCTATTTTTTGCGGACATTTATAAAAGGAATTAAGTGAACTTATTAATAAACGACAAAAAGGCTTAGTCCCGAACTTCTCGGGACTAAACCTGGTAACCTGCTAACAGGTGTACTTATTTAAGTTCAACTTCAGCTCCTGCTTCTTCAAGTTGTTTCTTAAGAGCTTCAGCTTCGTCCTTAGTAACACCTTCTTTAATTGGTGCTGGAGCAGAGTCAACTACTGCTTTTGCCTCTTTAAGTCCGAGGCCTGTAAGTTCCTTAACCAGTTTTACGATTTGTAGCTTCTGTCCGCCGGCTGCATTAAGAATAACATCAAATTCTGTTTTTTCTTCAGCAGCAGCGCCTTCGCCAGCTGCAGCTGGTCCGGCAACTGCAACTGCAGCTGCAGCGGGCTCTATGCCATACTCATCCTTAAGTATACCAGCCAACTCGTTTACATCCTTAACAGTTAAGTTAACTAGTTCTTCTGCCAACTTTTTTAAATCTGCCATTTTAAATTATATTTAAGAAATTTGTTAATACAGTTTATTAATTCCCTCTTTCAGAGAGTGTTTCAAGTACACCATGTATGGTGTTTCCGCCTGATTGCAGTGCAGATAATACGTTCTTAACGGGTGATTGCAACAGTGCAATAAGATCACCGATAAGTTCATCCTTAGACTTAATGGCTACAAGAGCATCGAGCTCATTATCACCAATATAGAATGATTCTTCAACGTATGCTGCTTTCAGCAAAGGCCTCTCATGCTTCTTACGGAACTCCTTTATCAGTTTTGCAGGAATATTTCCGGTATTAGAAAACATAATAGACGTAGAACCTTTCAGAACATCAAACAGTTCATCAAATTCTTTATCAGATTTTTCAAGTGCTCTTTTAAGGAGAGTATTCTTTACGACAACCATCAGGATGTCTTGTTCGAAACACTTTCTTCTAAGAGCCGAGGTATCAGCTGCATTCAGTTCTGCAGTGTCAGTCAGGTAAAAGTGGCTGTACTCACCAAGTTTCTCAGCCAGACTGTCTATAATAGCGTTTTTTTGGTCGCGTCTCATTTTATCCTCCTGTTTAAAAATTAATCTTCAAGACCTTTAGGGTCAATCTTAATTCCCGGGCTCATGGTGCTTGAGATAAAAATACTTCTCAAGTATGTGCCCTTTGCAGAAGTTGGTTTGAGTTTAATAATTGTATTAATAAACTCTTTTGCATTTTCTGCAATCTTCTCAGGAGAAAATGAAACTTTTCCAATTGAGGCATGAACAATTCCAAATTTATCAACCTTGAAATCAATCTTACCCTGTTTCACTTCATTAACAGCCTTACCGATCTCCATGGTAACAGTACCACTCTTGGGGTTCGGCATCAGTCCACGCGGACCAAGTATTCTACCAAGCTGACCGACCTTACCCATTACTGAAGGCATGGTAATGATCACATCAATATCTGTCCAGCCACCTTTGATCTTATCGACGTAATCGTCAAGACCAACGTAGTCGGCACCGGCTGCCTGTGCTTCAGCCTCCTTATCAGGTGTACAAAGTACAAGTACCCTTGTTTCTTTGCCTGTACCATGAGGAAGCGTTACAACGCCGCGAACCATCTGGTTAGATTTTCTTGGATCAATACCTAACCTTACATCTATGTCGACAGATGAATCAAATTTGGTTGTAGTGATTTCCTTAACCAAACCTGATGCTTCAGTCAGACCGTAAAGTTTACCTCTCTCGAATTTCTCAAGGGCTAACTTCTTGTTTTTAGTAAGTTTAGTCATTTTATCCTCTTAATTTAGTTACTACCAGGAAACTGTCCTTTTACTACAATTCCCATACTTCGGGCGGTCCCTGCCACCATTCTCATTGCCGATTCAACCGTAAAACAGTTTAAATCTTCCATCTTGTCCTGAGCAATAGTCTTAACCTGGTCCCATGTAATAGAGGCTACTTTTTCCCTGTTGGATTCCGGAGAACCCTTCTTGAGTTTGGTAACTTCCATAAGCTGAACAGCAACCGGCGGAGTTTTTGTGACAAAATCAAATGATTTATCAGCATAAACCGTAATAATAACCGGTATAACTTTTCCAGCTTTGTCCTGGGTCCTGGCATTAAATTGCTTACAGAACTCCATAATATTCACACCTTTAGCACCCAGTGCAGGTCCTACCGGTGGAGATGGATTAGCTGCGCCGCCCCGAATCTGTAGCTTTATTAATCCAGCAACTTCTTTTGCCATAATTTAATTTGCTTAGTTTGCGCGAGTGTCTGACGGTTACTCAGGAAGCATTATTGTTGTCGTAACCATCAATATCTATAAATAATAAATCCTAACTATCTTTCTCTACCTGCATAAAGCTCAGTTCAAGAGGTGTTTTACGACCAAAAATCTTAACCATCACTTTAAGCTTTTTCTTCTCTTCGTTTACTTCTTCTATTATTCCTGTAAAACTGTTGAACGGCCCGTCCACCACTTTTACAGCTTCGCCCACAAAGAAGGGAACATTAATTTCCTCATCACTTGCAGCAAGTTCATCGACTTTACCCAGTATCCTGTTAATTTCGCTTTTACGCAAAGGTACAGGGTCGCCCTTCTGGGTACCAAGAAACCCTATCACGTTGGGAATATTCTTCAGAATGTGTGGTATTTCGCCCACAAGAGCCGCCTCGATAAGAACATAACCTGGAAAGAAGTTTCTTTCCTTGTTGATTTTCTTACCCTGCCTTATCTGGTATACTTTCTCCCTGGGGATAAGCACCTGGGATATATAGTCTTCAAGATTCAGGCGACTGATCTCGCTTTCGATATACTCCTTTACCTTGTTTTCCTTACCACCAATAGCACGCAATACGTACCATTTCTTTACATTCTCACCCATTTTAACGCTGATCTTTTAATACAGCAAACTATAAACCTTCGACATCAAATTGTCAAAACCGTAATCCATAAGCCAGATAACCATGGCTATAATTGCAGAAGCAATCATAACAACTGTTGTACTGTTCTGGAGCTCGTTCCATGTTGGCCATGTTACCTTATGAAACAGTTCTGTGTAGGATTCTTTTACGTACCTTATTATCTTTTTCATCTGTCGTTTTACTTTTTGCACGGGAGGAGAGACTCGAACTCCCGACACCTGGTTTTGGAGACCAGTGCTCTACCAACTGAGCTACACCCGTATACCGAAATGAAGGGAGTGAAGCCACTCCCTCCATGAAGATATTGTAAGAGTTATATAATTACTCAACTATATCAGTAACCTGTCCTGCACCTACTGTTCTTCCACCTTCACGGATAGCAAAACGCAGACCCTGGTTAATTGCTACAGGAGTAATGAGTTCAACCTGGATAGTAACCCTGTCACCCGGCATTACCATTTCAGTTCCTTCAGGAAGTGTAATCTCACCTGTTACATCAAGAGTCCTCACGTAAAACTGAGGGCGATACTTGTTATGGAACGGGGTGTGACGTCCGCCTTCTTCTTTCTTAAGCACATAAACCTCAGCCTTAAACTTGGTATGTGGAGTGATTGAGTTGGGAGCTGCAAGAACCATACCCCTTTTAATCTCATTCTTATCAACACCGCGAAGTAGTAAACCTACGTTATCTCCGGCTTCTCCCCTGTCAAGTATTTTGCGGAACATCTCAACACCTGTACAAACTGTCTTACGCTTGTTGGCACCAAGACCTATCAGCATAAGCTCATCGCCTGTATTAACAACACCTGTTTCGATTCTTCCGGTGGCAACTGTTCCACGTCCTGTAATTGAGAATACATCCTCAACGGGTAACAGGAAGGGTTTTTCGTTTTCGCGGGGCGGGATCGGAATATAGGTGTCAACTGCATCCATAAGTTCCATTACCTTTTCTTCCCACTTTGCCTCACCATTAAGTGCTCCAAGAGCAGAACCTATTATAACAGGTGCATTCTCACCATCAAACTCGTAAAAATCAAGAAGTTCACGAACTTCCATTTCAACAAGTTCAATAAGTTCTTCATCATCAACCATGTCAACCTTGTTGAGGAAAACAACGATCTTAGGCACGTTTACCTGGCGTGCAAGAAGAATATGCTCACGGGTTTGTGGCATCGGTCCGTCTGTTGCTGCAACTACTATAATAGCTCCGTCCATCTGCGCCGCACCTGTTACCATGTTCTTAACATAGTCAGCGTGACCAGGGCAGTCAACGTGTGCATAGTGACGATTAGCAGTCTGGTACTCAACGTGAGCAGTATTAATTGTAATACCCCTTTCTTTCTCTTCAGGAGCATTGTCGATTGAATCGAAATCCCTGATCTCTGAAAGACCTTTTTTTGCAAGTACCATTGTAATCGCCGCAGTCAAAGTAGTCTTACCATGGTCTACGTGACCGATGGTACCGATATTTACGTGCGGTTTCGACCTGTCAAATTTTTCTTTAGCCATAACTCTTAACGTATTTTAATATTAAAATTCAATTTCTCTTTACCTTATCCTAGAGCCGATGTCGGGAATTGAACCCGAGACCTCTTCCTTACCAAGGAAACGCTCTACCCCTGAGCTACATCGGCAACAAAATAGAGCGGGAGACGGAATTCGAATCCGCGACCCTTAGCTTGGAAGGCTAATGCTCTACCAACTGAGCTACTCCCGCTTATTTTATGCAAAAGAGGTCAGGTTTTAAGCCTCTATATAATAAAGTGCCGGCCCTGTTTCCTTAAAGTGTGGGGAGAGCAGGATTCGAACCTACGAAGTCATTCGACAGCAGATTTACAGTCTGCCCCAGTTGGCCACTTTGGTATCTCCCCAAAAATAAAGGAATGTCACTGTCAGACATACACTTACATTACCATTCAAGAGCCGATGAAGGGATTCGAACCCCCGACCTGCTGATTACAAATCAGCTGCTCTGACCAACTGAGCTACATCGGCAATATAAAAGAACGTATCCGATTACAATTTTGAAGTAAAAAATATACCCCAAAAATCGGTTTGCAAATGTATTAATATAAAATTTAATGAACAAAGAAAAAAGGTACAATTTTCTCAAAAAAAAGATATTACCGTCTTTTCTTCCTTTTCTGCCTGGTAATCTGCTTTTTCAGAGCGTCTACGACCAGATCGGTAGACTCTTCGAACGATTTACTCTGCTTTTTTGCGAAGAGAGGCCCGCCCGGATATTCCAGTTTAACTTCAGTGAGTTTATTTTCCTTTTCCTGATCATTGTCCAATCTTAAATATACCTCGGCACTTACAATATCATCGCTTAACTGGTATAACTTGGTAACTTTCCCCTTAATAAAATCAAGTAGTTTGCTGTCTGCATCAAACTTTACCGAATGGATCTGGATATTCATAGCTTTTTCCTCCTTATTTATTAGCCCTTGGATGGGCATCGTTATATACGCTCTTTAATTTCTCAAATGTTGTATGCGTGTAAACCTGGGTAGCCGCAAGACTGGCGTGACCTAATATTTCCTTTATAGAGTTCAGATCAGCCCCGTGGTTTAGCATATGTGTTGCAAATGAATGTCTTAATATATGTGGACTCTTCTTTTCAATCGTTGTAACCATTTCAAGGTACCGATTTACTACATTATAAACTAATTTTTCGTACAATTTGTTTCCCCTGTCGCTAACAAAAAACCAGGACCCGGGATTATCGAAGAGCATATCATTTCTTAAATCCAGGTAAAGCTGCAGTGAGTCGGCAAAAGAGTCGAGTATCGGGATTATCCTCTGCTTGTTTCTCTTACCCGTAACCCTGATTGTTTTTGCCTGCCTGTCAACATCCTTATCCCTCAGTCCTATTAATTCGGCACGCCTCATCCCGGTAAGATAGAGCATCTCTATTATTGTACGATCGCGCACACCTGAAAAGTCGTTGCCAAAATCATAGCTGTCGAGCAATAAGGCGATTGAGTTCTCCTCCACAAATACCGGCAGCCTCTTTCTCTTCCTGGGCAACAGCACTTTCCCGAGCGGATCGCCCGATACCAGTCCTTCGCGCCTCAGATACCTGTAAAATGACCTTACTGCAGATACCTTCCGGTGGACCGAGGATACCGATAAGCCCGAATCCAGCATACTTACAACCCAGGCCCTGATGTTGCTGGCATCTGCCCCGGTAAATTGCTGAGAGCCGGTATGTGCTTCAAGAAATAATAAATACTGCTCCAGGTCATTCCTGTAGGAATAAACAGTATTTTGAGAATAATGCTTCTCAAATTGGAGATATTCAAGAAAAGATTCCTTCTCTGTCATAAAGGAACCGGGGTCTGGGGTTAATAAAAGCAAAGCAGAAGAAGATACTACTCTTCTCCCTGCTGCAGTTTCTGTACGTAAATCGCTTTTTTTACTTCTTCCCTGCGGCGAACTGATGGTTTGGTGAAAGCCTGACGAGATCTGAGCTCACGGATAACACCGGTCTTCTCAAACTTACGCTTGAACTTTTTTAACGATCTCTCTATGTTCTCACCCTCTTTTACCGGAACAATTATCATCTGTTTTTTCTTTTTTAGAATTGAGCCGCAAAGTTAGAAAGTCTCTTTGTTTATTCAAAACATTTTTGCAATTAAAATTAACCACTGTCTATCTTCTTCATAATATATAAATTAAATTACCCTTGTTTTCTCCTTAAATATACGAAATTCTCTAAGCAAATGCAACTGGCAGGCTCAGTGTGACGAAGTATCTGAAAGAGTGATATAGGGGCTTATTTTAGCCAGGGTACGATGGTCGGTGATGCGATTCCTGACAAGTTCGCCCAGCGAATCAATCCTGCCCGACAGTCTTCGGTAATAAAAGATATCCGTGCACAGCTTATGATCGAAATAGGGATGCCGGAGAAGCTCTGAAAAAT
This sequence comes from Marinilabiliaceae bacterium, assembly GCA_036350795.1. Classification (GTDB taxonomy): domain Bacteria; phylum Bacteroidota; class Bacteroidia; order Bacteroidales; family VadinHA17; genus JAUVKT01. The sequence goes on along the minus strand of JAZBNV010000004.1, from coordinate 48,293 downwards.
CAGCATAATTAAGGTAAATTGGTGAAATAAGAGCGGTGTCGGCATAGGTATAGGGGCTTAGTTTTGTCACCAGCACACTGTCGATACCATAAACTTCCGCAAGTTGTGCGACAGAAACATAGCCTCCCAGCAGCTTCCTGTATTTAACAATGCGGGCTCCCAGCACGCTGCCTATGCCCGGCAATTGACGGAGTTCTGCTGAATCGGCAGAATTAATATCCAGGCAGAGGGAGTACCCGGGTTCTTTTTTCTCTTCCTGCCGGGATGAATCAACTGCTCCTGCAATGCTTACGTGGCCGCCCATACTATTTGAAGTCCCGGGACTGGCATCTACGACAGTACTCACCCGGGATGCGGTAATCCTGATATATGGCAGTAATGAATCACCCAGCTCTCCTTCCAGTCCATATACCTTCTTAATATCGGAAGGCCTTCTGAACCTGGCCCCACTGTTTCGGTAATTGATAAGGGTACCGGCGTTCTTAGAGCCCAGGCCGAGCAGCAGAAGACTGTCGTATGATATTATGTTGGGATCGAACAGAAAATATGTGGCATAAACGGCTTCTGCACCGCCGACCGTATCTGAGGCACAGCTATCGCTTATATTCCGGGTTGTAAAGTTCTTTTTGCCGGGTCTGCCTTCCCTTAGAAGGGATGCTGCAAGTATTACAAAAACAATAAAAACCAGTACCAGGGATCCGGTTCTTTCGGATCGTGAATACCCAAGGTAACGGCTGATAAAACCCTTCAGTTTCATTTATACGCATTGAGACACTACAATATAAGAAAAATTAATTATACTGCTTAATCTCACCCCTTTTTAAGCGTAACATATAGCTCTTAAGATCGGCAATCACCTCGGGTGTAAGGATTAAGAGTCCCAGGATATTCGGAAATGCCATGGTCAGGACCATCATATCCGAAAAGGCTATAACATTGGTGAGCGAGGAGGAAGCTCCCACAACCGTAAAAAACAGGAATATTGCGTAGTAAATATATAGGGAGACAAAGCTCTTCCCTGTGATTTTATTTATTGAATCTCCCACCAGGTAGTTAAAGCCCTTTAGTCCGTAATACGACCACGAAATCATGGTTGAAAAGGCAAAACAGAGTATTGCAATTACCAGGATGTAAGGAAACCATGGAAAAACCGATTCAAAAGCGGCAGAGGTAAGCTCAGTTCCTTCAAGACCGGCTCCGATTTCATGAAAACCGGTAAAAATAATTACCAGCGAAGTCATTGTGCAGATAATAACAGTGTCGATAAAAGGCTCAAGCATGGCGACAATACCTTCCTTTACCGGTTCGTCGGTTCTTGCAGCAGCATGGGCCACGGCGGCCGAACCAACACCTGCTTCGTTCGAGAATGCTCCCCTCCTGAAGCCCGTAATAATAACACCAATTATACCTCCTTTTACTGCGACCGGGCTGAAGGCACTTTTGAAAATAATTACCATCACGTCGTCAATCCTGCTGAAGTTCATAAAAATTATTACCAGTGCTGCACAAATATACAAGGCAGCCATAAAGGGAACCAGCCTGGAGGTAACCCTTGCAATTGATTTGATTCCGCCAAGCACCACCAGGGCGATAAGTGCAGACAGCCCTATACCAAACCAGAAACCATGACCCTCAAAAAAGGGCATAACGGTTGCCAGCTGCACAAAACTCTGGTTCGACTGCAACATATTGCTTCCTCCAAAGGAGGCAAGAACCATCATCACAGCGCTGAATACTGCCAGTACCTTACCAAGAGCCCCGAGTCTCCTTTTCTTAAGTGCCCTGCTGAGGTAGTACATCGGTCCGCCCGATACTCTTCCCCTGGCATCAATATGCCTGTACTTTAAGCCCAGTGTGCATTCTGTAAATTTCATCGACATACCAAAGAAACCTGCAAGGATCATCCAGAATGTTGCACCCGGTCCGCCAACAGTTACGGCAATGGCTACCCCTGTTATATTTCCCAGTCCTACAGTTGCCGACAGGGCAGTTGTAAGTGCCTGGAAATGACTCACCTCCCCTTCGGTCCCGGGTTTGTCATATCTGCCCAGTATTACTTTGAATGCGTGCCTGAAGGCCCTTACATTAATGAATCTCATCCTGAATGTAAAGTAGACACCACCAAAAAGAAGCCATAATACAACAATAGGAACCTGAGCCCCGATATCAAAACCCATGGCTTTTACCGGGTCCCAGAAAAATACCTTTTCGAGAAAGATCACAACAGGCTCAAAAGCACTGTCGATTTTATCGCTTATTCCAGTTGGCTGGTAACCCGGGGCGATAAACATAGATTAAATCTTAGATCCTACCAGGCCAAGTCCGTAAAGGAACACAAGTGTAATAGCTATAGGAGCAATAATTTTTACTATTGCCATAAATACCTTAAACAGCCTTACCTTAAGGGCTCCCTGGTTTGTTATTTCGTCTTTAACAATCTTCGATCCCATCTGCCAGCCCACAAATATTACTATAAGAATAGCGCCAAGAGGAAGTAAGATATTGGCCGACAAATCATTAAATAAGCCAAACAGGGTTTTGCCGAAAATAGTTGCATTCTTTAAGGGACCAAAAGACAGGGTGGCAAAAACTCCAACCACTGAGATCGCTACTGCCCCCACTATAGTGGCCCTGGTTCTTGTCATATTAAGTTCTTCCGAAAAATATGCTACCACAACCTCCAGCACCGATACCGTTGATGTAAGGGCTGCTATTGCCAGCAGTATAAAAAAGATAATTGCAAAAATCTGACCACCTGCCATCTGTGCAAAAATATTAGGGAGTACAATAAATACCAGTCCAAATCCTTCAGCAGGGTCAATATCAAAGGCAAATACTGCCGGGAAAATCATTACCCCGGCAAGCACGGCTATCAGGGTATCAGCAGCAGAAACCTGCAGGGCTGTAATGGGGAGATTTTCCTTTTTCTGAATGTACGAACCATAAGTAATAAGTGTGCCCATTCCAATACTCAGGGAAAATGCTGCCTGTCCAAGGGCATCGAGTACCACCGACCATGTAATCTTCGAAAAATCAGGTGTGAACAGGAAAGATAATCCTTCTCGGGCACCGCTTAATGTAAGCGACCTGATACATATAATTATTATAAGGACAATCAGCAGAGGCATCAGTATCTTGGTGTACTTTTCAATTCCCTTCTTTACACCCGAAAAAACAATATATGCCGTCATAAACATAAATACCATCTGCCAGATTACAGGTCTCCATGTCCCTCCCTGGAAAGATTCAAACGACTCTTTAAGCTGCAAAGAATTTCTTCCTGAGAACTTGTTCCCGATAGCCTGAACAAGGTATTCGAGGGTCCATCCTGCTATTGTGCTGTAAAATGCCAGTATCAGGAAGGCGGCAACAATACCCATAACTCCGACAAGATACCATGGTTTACCGGGGGCCAGTTTCTTGAACGACCCCAGTGCATTCTTCTGAGCTCTTCTTCCTATAGTCAGCTCGGCCAGCATTACAGGGAATCCGATAGCCAGTATAAAACCAAGGTAGATCAGAAGGAAGGCCCCTCCACCATTTTCACCAAGTACATAAGGAAATCTCCAGATATTTCCAAGTCCGACTGCCGAACCTGCGGCAGCAGCAATTACCCCGATTCTGCTTCCAAAGGCATCCCTGGGTGAAGTAGATATATTTGCCATATAAGTTTATAAATATTGGTGTATTTTAAGCGGACTAAATTCGGCAGAATAGTTGTTATATCCAAATGTTTTAGGGCAGGCTGTGAGTTGTGAGTTGTGAGTTGTGAGTTCTTAAAACGGATACCCGATCGAGAGGCTGAGATTAAAATCGTCTTTCCAGTTCAGCGGGCGTTGATTAAGTATCCAGTCGGGACCACCGGCCAGCTGTGGATCACGAAGCTTTAGGCCCAGGTCTGTTCTGAGAACGATAAAATTAAGGTCGAACCTGAGACCGAAGCCGGTTCCTACAGCAAGTTCCCTGTAAAAGCTGTTAAACTCAAACCTGGCACCCGGACGGTCTTCATCTTCGTTATAGGTCCAGATATTGCCGGCATCAACAAACCAGGCACCTTCCAGAATCCAGAAAAGATTAAAACGGTACTCGGCGTTAAACTCCAGCTTAATATCTGCAGTGGCGTTAAAGAAGCTCGACCTGGTGGGTGAATATGTGCCCGGCCCCAGCGACCTTGCTTTCCAGGCCCTGATACCATTTGCTCCTCCGCCAAAAAATTGCTTTTCAAAAGGAATACCCTCAGAATTACCATAGGGTATACCAACCCCTGCAAACACCCTGTAAACCATCGAACTCACATCATTCAGCTTACGGTTGTAACGGATATCAATATCACCCCTTACATACTGGGCAAAGCTCTGGCCAAAAATCTTATATGATCCTCCCTCCTGCTCACTGCCTGAAAGCTTAATTGCACCTGCAAGAAGGTTGCCTGCCAGTTCGGCTTTAAGCTTCACAAACCAGTACGACCTTGCCTTATTTATATTCTGTGTGTTATATGTATAAGAATAGTTGCCTCCCAGTATCAGTATATCCTTATAGCTATATGCCAGGTAAGAGGAGGTATCAACCTCCTCTTCAAATTCAGGATCAATATAGGGCAGGTTTATAATGTTGAACTGAAGCGGGTTAACTGTATGTTGGGTAAAAGACCCTGATTTCCAGTTATATCCGAATGTTGCATTTGCCACAGTTCTTGTATACACAGGCATCTTCTGGTAATTGTAAGCAGCCTGGACATTTGTCTTCGGGTTATATTTTTTTATAAACGATTCGCTCTTCAGAAAGGGAAGCATAAACCTGGGAAAGGTAAGATTGGATTCCATACCATATTCCTGGGTCGACCGTGAGCCCGATATCTGCTCGTTAAGTGCCTCGTAGGAGCCCTTCAGTTTTATATTCAGCTGTTCTGAGCCCCTGAAAAGGTTCTTATGCTGGTAAATCAGGTTTACTGCCCCACCCAGGTTCCCTGCAGAGTTTGTTCCTTCGAGCTCAACCCTGTACGCCTGCCTGACCTCCGGTGTAATCTGTACAATACAATTCAGTAACAATTCGCCGCGCTCATTCATTTCAGCAGGATCAGTTTTAAAGTACCTTATATTAACCCTTCCGTATGCCTGCAAGGATGAAAGGTGCGCCTGCGATCTTTCTGTATTGGTAACCTGGTACAGGTCGCCGGGTTTAATATACATCGACTGGAGGATTACCTCGTATTTAACCGAGGGCTTTTCTTCATCAGATATAAAGTAATATCCTCCTGCCGAAGTTGTATCAAGGCTTTCGAAATACCCGGTCTGTTTATCCAGGGCTGCTCTCTGGTTAAAGTCAGGATAAATATATACATCCTTTATCCTGTAGCGCCTGTGCTGCGATTCTATTATCCTGTTTCCGGGCCCCTGCCCCCTTGAAAGGCCAATATTAAAATCAACATCCAGGTTCCTGTTATTGCCTGATGAGTCTATTCTGAAATTTATATCATCACGCGAAAAACTATAAAAACCCATATCCCTGATCAGGCGTTCAACCCTTAACCTTTCTGTCTGAAGATTATCCACATCGTATACTTCACCCCTTTCTATAAGGCAGTTTATGGTATCCATAAAGATAAATTTACGCAGGGTGGTATCCTGAACATTATACTTAATATCATGGATGATATACGGTTTTCCCGTTGCAATACCATATGTTATATCAGCCCTTTTCTTCCTGATTAGGTAATCCACATCCACGCTGGCATTGAAATATCCTTTTGAAAACAGGTAATTCTCGAGCTGCTCTGTTGATTTTGACGCAACAAAGGGGTCAAATATTACAGGTTCTTCTCCTATCCTCCTCAGCCACCCATGAGGCCATTTCTCTTTTTCTATATTTGAAAGGTTATACAAACCAAGGTGAAAGCGCGCACCAAAAATTCTCTTGTTGGGAGTCTGCCTGATATAGGGATCCAGGTCGTTCTTTTTTACTTCCTTATTGTCTATCCGGATATCGCTTTTATCCAGAAGGCTATCATCACCGGTAACATATTTTGTTGGATTACAGGATGATAATACGAGACCCATAAGAAGGGCCACTGTTAGAAGAATTAACCTGATATTTTTATTTAAGATAAAATATTCCAAAATTTGCACTACTATTTCGCAAATATATCAATAATTAAGATCAATATAATCCAAAAAGCACTATCCTTGACTCATGATTAGCAATAAGCAGACCAAACTTATTATCTCTCTCCGTAATAAGAAGTTCCGCGATAAATTATCCCAGTATGTCGTTGAGGGAGATAAAATCGTCAGGGAATACCTCGATTCCGGAGAGAAAGTAATAATGCTTGTGGCAAAAGCCGAATGGCTTAAGGATCTGCCTGCAGATTTATTGAAAAAGGCAGCTTACCTTGCAGAGGCCACTGATGAAGAATTAAAAAAAGTAAGCACTCTTAAAACTCCCCATAAGGCCCTGGCGATTATTGAAAAGAAAGAATATAATCTTAAGCATGAAGCCCTGGATGGCCGGCTCACAATGGCCCTTGACTTTGTACAGGATCCGGGTAACCTGGGTACCATAATACGGCTTGCAGCATGGTTTGGTGTGGAAGATATAGTGTGTTCACAGGATTGTGTAGATATATACAATCCCAAAGTAATACAGTCAACGATGGGAGCGCTGCTCAGCACCAGGGTTTATTATACCGGTCTCCAGGACTTCCTGTCGGAGGCCAGGCAGCATGGAAACACCGTTTACGGCACAAGCCTGTCGGGAGAGTCTGTGTACCAGGCAGATCTGAAGCCCTGGGGAATTATTTTACTCGGTAACGAGTCAAGAGGTATCTCCAGGGATCTACTGAAGTATGTCGACAAAGAAATACATATCCCGGGAAGGGATGTCAGGATGGCCGGGGTAGAGTCGCTGAACGTTGCCACTGCAGCAGGGATTATTTGCAGTGAATTTCGCAGGAGATCGACCTGAGGAAGGGCTTAAAAGCAAATAATTACTCGAAATGAAAAGCAAGGACCCATATCTGTGATCTGAGGCTCTCAATTGCATTTACATACTGCGGATATCCCGGAGCAGGATCCCTTACCAGGACATCACGCATGCCGTTGGCGAGTTTCAGCTCAACTGCCAGTTTAAAGAATGGCAGGTAGATATCAAGCCCGGCACCTATCTCGTAATAGAGATCTGCCCGGTGCAACCTCAGGTAAACAGCTTCTGAATCATCGTATTCCTTCCTGCCTGCCAGGTCGTACCTGAAATTAAGTCCTCCAACCAGGTAAGGTCTGAAGTTATTTAAACGACTACCCTTGGTTTTAAGCAGAAGTGGAAATTCCAGGAAAGATGATTCGAGTTTCTGCTTATCATCGTATAACTCCTGTCCTTTATAAAAAATAAGATCCCTCTGCCCGAAGGATACCCCGGGGAGAAACCTTACATCAAAATACTTAAAGGGCTTGTAGTCTATTATTACCTGTATATTGATCCCCGGCTTAAGAAAACTCACCTCAGGGTAGAGTGAGTCGATTTTGTAATTCTGTTGTGAGGCAGTAGTGATGAAATCGAGTGAATTAAAGCCAATGCTGAATCCAAAATGCAGCAGCTTATCATCGTACCACGAAGAATTTTTAGGTTTAGCCTTCTGCGCATAAGCCTCAAAGCTTAATACAACCAGGATAAGAATAACACTGTACTTAAAAAAATGCCTGCTCACTTAAGTGGTAATATTTAATCTTCCAAATATATTAAACTTAAACTTTATCCTAATATTGCCTGCCTCACCTCGAACCTGTGTATATTGTTGCAACTCCACCGCTAAGCCTTCTCTGGGCAAGCCTGCTGAATCCGGCCTCAGCCATCATATTCAAAAAGTCTTCTCCCTCCGGGAATTTATTCACCGAGTCGGGCAAATATGAATAGGCAGCCCCGTCCTTTGAGAACAGCCTTCCAAACATAGGAAGAATATGGTTGAAATAAAACTGGTATATACCCCTGAATGGAAATCCGCCCGGCTTTGAAAACTCCAATACCATAATTACTCCGCCACCGGCAAGAACCCTCCTCATCTCCATTAAGCCCTTCAGAGGATCTTCAAAGTTACGCACACCGAAGGCCACCATGCATACATCGAAAACAGAATCATCAAAAGGAAGCGACTCGCTCTCGGCCAGTTCAAGGCTGATTATCTTCTCGAGTTTTTTCCTGTGCAGTTTCTTCCTTCCTTCTTCAAGCATGCGCTGGCTTATATCAATCCCGGTAACTCTCTCAGGCTTCAGACCCTTTACGGCAGCTATTGCCAGGTCGCATGTTCCGGTGGCAACATCAAGTATCGAATCAGGCTTTATTCTTTTTCTGATCTCGTCAATAGCCTTTTTTCTCCAGAAATAATCTGTCCCGAACGAAAGAAAATGATTCAGAAAGTCATACCTCCATGCAATCGAATCAAACATACTCCTCACTTCCTGTTTCCTGGCCATATCAAGTAATTTTGGGACTGCAAAGATAAAAGTTTAATTTTATCGGCGGCAAGAGTCGTATCTTTAAAACTTATTATTAAATTTAGCTTAATATCTTGTTTTTTCTTACTCGGAAAAGATCAGTATTTTTACCTTGATTTAATAAACTCGGTTAATGAATAAAATTGTATTAGTCACAGGTGCCACATCCGGCATCGGACACAGCACTGCCAGAATTTTTGCGAAAAATTCATACGATATTATTATATGCGGAAGGAGGATGGAACGACTAAAGCACCTGGAAGAGCAGCTGCTTAAAGATAATAATATAAGGGTTCTGTCCCTTGCCTTCGATGTACGTAAGATCGACGAAGTGGAGAATAATTTAGGAAAGCTGCCTGCTGATTGGAAAAACATCGATATACTGGTAAATAATGCAGGCCTTGCTGTAGGTCTGAACCATATAGATGATGGTGTTATCGACGACTGGGAGAGGATGATAGATACAAACCTGAAGGGATTGCTCTATGTTACCAGGATTATTTCGCCCGGAATGGCAGAGAGAGGCAGTGGACATATAATAAACATAGGATCTATTGCAGGCAAGGAAGTGTACGAAAATGGTGCTGTGTACTGCGCATCAAAACACGGAGTTGATGCTCTTTCCAGGGGCATGCGCATTGACCTGGTAAATCACAATATCAAAGTTACCAATATAGCACCAGGCCTGGTTGATACTGAGTTTTCGCTGGTACGATTCAAGGGCGACAGTGAAAAGGCACAGGTACCCTATAAGGGCATGCAGCCCCTGAGTGGTGATGATGTTGCCGATGTAATTTATTACTGCGCCACCCTGCCCCGGCACGTCACTATAAACGATGTGGTTATTATGCCAACAGCGCAGGCAAGTGCCACCGTAGTAAACAGAAATAATTAATCTTACAGATATGACATTCAAGTATGATTACCTCTTCGATGTAACAATGAAGATCCTGGGAAAAATGGGCTGCCCCCAGCAGGATGCTGAAGTTATTACAGACGTGCTGCTGAAGGGAGAATTGAGGGCAATCTCCTCGCACGGATTGTTAAGGATCAAAACCTATTACGACCTGTGGCAGAAGGGCAGAATAAACAGTACCCCGGATCTTAAAATTGTACATGAGACCCCTTCAACAGCTGTAATTGACGGCGACAGGGCCTTTGGAATGGTTGCTGCAAAAAAATCCATGGATCTTGCTATCGAAAAAGCCAGGGTTTGTGGTTCGGGATGGGTCGCAACCAGGAATTCGAATCACTTTGGCATTGCCGGCTACTACTCCATGCTTGCTCTTGAGCACGATATGATAGGTATTACCATGACAAATGCAAATGCATCTGTGGCTCCCACCTTTTCGCTCGAAAGAATGCTCGGTACAAACCCAATTGCCTTTGCCGTGCCAGCAGGAAAGAATCCTCCCTTTGTGGCTGACTTTGCAACAACTCCGGTTGCCAGGGGTAAGATAGATATAAGAGAAAAAAAAGGTGAGAAAATACCCTTCGGATATATCCAGGACAAAGATGGAAATCCAACGGATAACCCGTCCGACCTGAGACTTGGCGGAGCTATACTTCCCCTGGGTGGCACAAGAGAACTCGGCAGCAATAAAGGTTATTGCCTTGGTTCAATTGTTGACATCCTTTCAGGTGTTATGTCGGGTGCCGGATTTGGTCCTTTTGTACCGGCACTTGCAGCATATCTCGAAAACGACCGGGAGAAAGTGGGAGAAGGCACCGGTCATTTCTTCGGGGCAATAAGAATTGATGGCTTTATGCCGGCTGATGAGTTCAGGACAAGGATGGATAAGTGGATGGAAACCTTCAGAAGTTCAAGGCCTTCGGAGGGCAACGAAAGGGTTCTTATACCGGGCGATCCTGAAAGAGAGGCTGAAGAAAGGCTTATGAGGGAAGGAATTGAACTTGTGCCCCAGGTTGCAGAAGAATTTAAAGGGGTGGCTGATGAGCTTGGAGTGGATTTCAGAATCGGGTAACAGCATCTGACTTTTATCACATAATTTTTTGGCAGAGAATTGGTTTCTTTGCAATAAAAATATATTGCTATGCTAGATGTATTAAACAAGCGCAGGACAATCAGAAAATATAGTAACAAAGCCGTAGACGATGCTCTGCTTAACGAGCTCCTCCAGGCTGCCTCCAGGACATCCACAACAGGCAACATGCAGGTTTACAGCATAATAGTAAACAGGGACAGTGAGATGAAGGAAAAACTGGCACCCTGCCATTTCAACCAGCCCATGGTAAAGGATGCGCCAGTTGTTCTGACATTCTGCGCAGACTTTAACCGCTTTAATACCTGGTGCAGGCAAAGAGAGGCAGTGCCGGGATATGATAACTTCCTGTCGTTTATAACAGCAGCCATCGATGCACTTATTGCCGCCCAGACACTCTGTATTGCCGCCGAAGCAAAGGGACTGGGTATATGCTACCTCGGAACAACAACTTATACTGCAGATAAAATTATTGATATTCTTGAACTCCCGAAGGGCGTTGTGCCTGTTACTACCATTACACTCGGGTGGCCGGGCGAAGCTCCCGGGCAGGTAGACAGACTCCCGCTTGAAGCTATTGTACATAAGGAAAAATACCGCCCGTACTCTGACAGTGATATTAACACTTACTACAGCGAAAAAGAAGCAAGGGAAGACTCACAACAATTTGTAAGCGAGAACAAGCTTAATACCCTTGCCCAGGTTTTTACCGAAGTACGCTATAAAAAAGCCGATAATGAGCATTTTTCAACTGTCCTTTTGGAAGTTCTTAAGAAACAAGGGTTTATGGAGTCCTGAGTTCTGAGTCATGAGTCATGAGTCTTATGCCTTATGCCTTACGCCTTACGCCCTACGCCCTACGCCTCCTATATAGGTCTCAAAACCTTTTGGTATAGCCGTGGCAGTAAGGTAGTGAGCCCTTATTGAAATAGTAATCCTGGTGGTAATCCTCGGCCACGTAAAACTCTGATGCAGCTGTAAGCCTGGTTGCAATCCTGAATCCCTTTTCCGAAAGCTGTTTCAGAAGTTTTTCGGCAATATCCTTCTGGTAATCATTCATATAAAAAATCTCTGACCTGTACTGATTGCCCACGTCCGGCCCCTGCCTGTCGACCTGGGTAGGATCGTGAATCTCCAGGAATAACTTAACCAGCTTCTCATAAGAGATAAGCGAAGGATCGTAAACAACCTTAACAGCTTCGGCATGACCGGTCCTGCCCGTTGTAACTTCCCTGTATGCAGGATTCTTAACGTGTCCGCCGGTATAACCCGATTCAACTGATTTCACTCCCTGTTCTTTCTGCAGGAAATATTCAACTCCCCAGAAACAGCCTCCGGCAAGAATTGCTGTTTCATACCTGCCCGGCTCAAGTTCGGCCGGAACAAAATCCATGGAAACGGAGTTTACGCAGTGCCTTGTATTAAGCGGTGTAAAGCCTTCTCCGGTAAACACATGCCCAAGGTGCCCTCCGCAATTTGAGCATACTATCTCAGTTCTTAAACCATCGGCATCCGGTATTCTCTGTACCGCTCCGTCAATCTCATCATCAAAACTGGGCCATCCGCAATGCGAGTCGAACTTGCTGTCTGAGCTGTACAGGGCTGCTCCGCATTGTTTGCAAACGTAGGTACCACTCTCCTTATTAGCTGTATACTTACCGGTATATGGTCGTTCTGTGGCTTTTTCTACTATTACGCTTTTTTCGAAACCCGAAAGCGAATTATATCGTTCCTGTGCTTTCATATTAGCTGTCATTAAAACTGATGTTATAAACATCAAATATATACTTAATCCTTTCATAACCTTATACATTTATCTTACATGCAAAACACTCAGACCTATGTTTTGGTTCTTGGATTTTTACCAAAAAAATCAAAAAGTGTTATTTAACAATTGCTATGCCTTGGAATAAGCGCAGAGATTTGCTTAGCTTTACATTATAGAATAATTCACAAACAGATATACCTATGAAAATACTCAATCAAAAATGGCTGCTTATGCCAGTGCTTATCCTGGCAGGAGTTATTATCTCCATCCAGCCTGCCTCGTCGCAGAGACGCAGAAGCAATGAAGCCAGCACTCCGGCCCGGTCGGCTGCAATAAGTTCATCAATGTTCGGAAACCTGGAATTCAGATCAGTAGGCCCGGCTTCATATTCGGGCCGGATAGCAGATTTTGCTGTTAACCCTGAAAACCCTTCCGAATATTACGTGGGAACCGCATCAGGCGGATTATGGAAAACTGAAAATAAGGGTACAACCTTTAAATCAATTTTCGACAGCCAGCCTGTTTTCTCAATAGGTGCTCTTGCCCTCGATCCCAATAACCCTTTTGTACTATGGGTTGGAACCGGCGAGAATAACTCGCAGCGAAACCTGGCTTATGGTGATGGTGTTTACAAAAGCACTGACGGAGGTAAGTCGTTTACAAATATGGGACTTAAAAAATCTGAGCATATTGGTAAAATAATGATCGATCCGAGATGCAGCAACACAGTTTACGTGGCTTCGCAGGGACCGGCCTGGGGACCTGGCGGTGACAGGGGCCTGTATAAAACCACCGATGGCGGCAAAACCTGGGACCTGGTACTTGAAATTGGTCCCTATACCGGTGTTTCTGACATGGAAATTGATCCCCGCAATCCGGATATAATTTATGCCGCGGCCCACCAGAGAGAAAGAAGGGTATGGTCAAAAATAAATGGCGGACCAAACTCAGCCCTCTACAAGTCTGAGGACGCCGGCAAAACATGGAGAAAACTGAGTAATGGACTTCCTTCGGGAGATGTTGGACGAATTGGCCTGGGCATGGCTCCGTCAGAGCCCGATATAATTTATGCAATAATAGAACTGCCTGGCAGCAGCGGAGGTTTCTACCGCTCTGTCGACAAGGGCGAAAGCTGGACAAGAATGAGTAATATGGTTGCCGGAAGTCCGCAGTACTACAATGAAATTTATGTTGACCCCATTGATGCCAACAGGATAATATCGATGGATGTAAGAAATATGGTATCAAACGATGGCGGCAAAACCTGGGAAGCACTCGGAGAAAAGAACAAACACGTCGACAACCATGCCCTCTGGGTCGATCCGGATAATACCGACTATTACCTTGCCGGCTGCGATGGTGGCATATACGAGAGCTGGGACAGGGGCCAGAACTGGATCTTCAAATCAAACTTCCCTATAACCCAGTATTACCATGTAAGGGTGGATAATGAACTCCCATTCTACAATATTTATGGTGGTGCCCAGGATAACGGATCATGGTTTGGTCCGTCCAGAACACTCAGGAGAGACATTGTAAACTCAGACTGGACTTATACAATAGGCGGCGATGGTTACCTTTCCACTCCCGACCCCGATGTGCCCGATATTCATTACGCATCGTCGCAGTATTGCGGACTCAGGAGATACGACAGGCGTACAGGCAATACAGTCTCGATTAAACCTCAGCCCATTGAGGACGAGATTTACCGTTTCAACTGGAACACTCCCTACTTTATAAGTCCCTTTGATTCAAAAACACTGTATGTTGCAGCAAATAAGGTTCTTAAATCGACCGACCGTGGCGACTCATGGAAGGAAATCAGCCCCGACCTCAGCAGGCAGATAGGAATGGACGAACTGCCTATGATGGGTAAGATATGGCCACCCGAAGCAGTTGCCAAGAACCTGTCTACATCACCATTTGGTAATATCTTTGCACTTGCCGAGTCGCCATTAAAACAGGGAATGATCTATGCCGGTACTGACGATGGCCTTATCTGGATTACAGAAGATGACGGTGCAAACTGGACAAAATATGATAGTTTTACAGCTGTGCCTGATATGACCTTCGTTAACTATGTACTTCCGTCACAGCACAACCTTAATACGGTATATGCCTGCTTCGACGGAAGAAAAAACAGCAGCGACTTTACCCCCTATATTATTAAAAGTACAGATAAGGGCAAAACATGGACATCCATTGCTTCCAACCTGCCACAGGGAACTGTTTATGTAATCCAGGAAGATCATGTGGATTCAGACATCCTCTTTATCGGAACTGAATGGGGAGTATGGCTGACCGTGGACGGAGGAAAGAACTGGAACCAGATCAAAAAAGGAATACCTCCGATACAGGTTAAGGATCTTACCATACAGCGCAGGGAAAACGACCTGGTTGTGGCAACCTTCGGAAGAGGATTCTATGTTCTTGAAGACTACTCCTATATAAGAGAGCTGAAAGAGAACATAAGCGACAGGGATGCACATATCTTTAATATTAAGGACGGGCTTCTTTACTATCCTTCAACAAACACAAATTACCAGGGCGAGGTATATTTCTCTGTTCCAAACCCTTCGCCAGAGGTAAAAATCGGATACTACCTTAAAGAAGGATACGAAACCCTCAAACAAAAAAGGATAAAGGCACAGAGAGCGGCAGAGAAGGCAGGCCGGGAAATAAGTTTCCCCACAAAGGAAGAGCTTGAGGCTGAAAATAACGAGCTGGCTGCAAAACTCCTTTTTACGATTTATGATGCAGAGGGTAATATAATGAGAAAGATTGAAAGACCCCTCAGAAACGGACTCGCTTCAGTGACCTGGGATATGAGGTATCTTAGTGCAAGAGGGCCTGCAGTTCCTCCGGGGGAATTCTCGGTAAAAATGGAAAAGTTTGTAAACGGGAGCTTTACAAGCCTGCTTGACGATGTGAAATTTAAAGTAAATACACTTAATAATAATGCACTCGGAACCCCCGACTACAAGGAGAAGTTTGATTTCCTCAGGGATGCCTCAGATCTCAACCTTACAATTTCAGCCACCGGAAGCTATGCCGGAGATCTCCTTAAAAAAATAGCTGATGCAAAGAACAGCCTTATGGCAGTTCCGGCAAATACCAACGAGCTGCTTCTGGAAGCAATGGCCCTGGAAGAAAAAATTAAGGACATTGTAGAGAATATAAGCGGAGCCAGGGCAGCAGGACGAACTGACTCGGATGCGCCAAGTATTTCTTCAAGGGCACGCTTTGCTGTTTCTGCCAACACATCGGCCGAACATGACGTTACCGGTGCACAGAGAGAACAACTAAGAATTGCAAGGGATAAATTTTCTGTCGAATACCAGAACCTTAAGACCATAGTTGATTCGGCTGTTCCTGACTTTAAAGCAAAGCTTAAAGATGTTGGCATACTGTGGATGACAGGAGAGTTCCCTGTTTTCTGATTATTTTGAACAAGAACAGCTTACAACTGTTATAAAAAAGACAAAAAACGAGCAATCTGCCGACGGAAACTGAAACAGCCTGCTCGTTTTTTTAAAATATATTCCAAAAAACATAATTTTGGTATAAAGCTTGTATATTAACTGAAAAGTTTATTTTTGTAATGGATAAAACTAGTGATATGAAGAGATTTGTAATCTTGGCAGCAGTGGTTTTTGTTTTTGCGCTTGCACTTAGTTCATGTGGGAAAGAGAATTGTCCTGCATACAGCAAAGCAGATACAAACACTGAGTTTGTAGGGTAAAACCTTCTATATAACCACATGGTTCAATTCAGCAGGGCATGAAAAAGCTGCTGTTTTTAATTCTGTTAATTGTCTTTACAAAAGTAACTATTCGGGCACAGGGCGAACTCGATGAACAGCAACGTGTTTTTTACAGAAATGAGCGTACTGTGGCAATCTCCCTGAATAGTAATGGGTATGGTATAGGCTATCGCGAGGGTAAAAGACTTGATTTTCTGAACAAGAGAATATTCGATGTTGAACTGTCAATCCTGAAACATCCTAAAGAGCTCAAACTCACCAACCCCTATGTGCAGGTCGGAAACAGTTTTGTTTTTGGCAAACTAAATAACGTTTTCACACTTAAAGGCTCAATCGGTCACCAGAAAGAATTATTCAAAAAGAAGGATCTTGGTGGCATATCAATCAAATATTTCTATTCGGGCGGTCCTACCCTGGCCTTCACCAAGCCTATCTATTATAATGTTCTTTACCCGGTTGCAGGCAATACCTACGAACTGAGACAGGAGAAATTCAATATTGATATTCATCAGCCATCCGATATTTACAGCAGGGCTTCCTTCTTTAAAGGAACCCGCGAGATAGGAGTTGTACCTGGCCTTTACGCGAAAGGCGGATTTAATTTCGAGTACAGCAAAGAAGACAGGATAATTCACGCCATCGAACTCGGGCTCTCTGCAGAAGCCTACATAAACAGGATTCCCATTATGGCCGGCGACAATAACAAGGCTCTGTTCCTGAACCTTTTTGTTTGTTACAGGATTGGCTACGTGGTAGACCCCTTTGATCCTGATTCATCAAAAATACCCAGGCTCTTTTCGCGGCGACAAAAATAAGCTATTTATTGCCAGATTTCGCGAATATTTATAATTTTGCAGATTCTAGTTTTAACTTAATATTTTTTAAACTATGTCTAAAATAAAAGTAGCCATTAACGGATTTGGCAGGATTGGCAGAAATGTTTTTAAGATTGCTCTCGAGAGACCAGATATTGAGGTTGTTGGGATAAATGATCTTACTGACACTAAAACACTGGCTCACCTTCTAAAATATGATTCAACCCAGGGCAGATTTCCAGGAGTAACATACGACGAGGAGAATATTATTGTAAACGGGAAAAAGATCAGGGTTACTTCCGAGAGAAGCCCGCTGTCTATTCCATGGTCGACCACACCCGATGTGGTTGTTGAATCAACAGGTGTATTCAGGGCAAAGGAAAGTGCCAAAGGCGGCTATGGCGATCATCTTAAGAATGGGGCGAAAAAGGTAATCCTTACCGTACCCTCAAAAGATGAAATTGATGCTACAATAGTACTCGGGGTTAACGACGATGATCTTAAACCTGAGCACGAGTGTATCTCAAATGCTTCATGTACAACAAACTGCCTGGCCCCGGTTGCAAAGGTACTTAACGATAAATTTGGTATCGAGCAGGGTTTTATGACCACTATTCACTCATATACCAACGACCAGGTAATACTCGACCTTCCTCACTCCGACCTCCGGAGGGCCAGGTCGGCAGCTCTTTCTCAGATACCCACAACCACCGGCGCAGCAAAAGCGGTTGGCAAGGTAATCCCCGAACTTAAAGGTAGAATGGATGGAATGGCAGTAAGGGTACCCACACCCACGGGCTCGCTTGTTGACCTGGTGGCAGTACTTAAGAAAGAAGTAACAGCAGAGGAAATCAATGCTGCCATGAAAGAAGCTGCAGATGGACCGATGAAGGGTATTCTTGAATACACCGAAGATCCCATTGTATCTGTTGACGTTATTCATAATCCGCACTCATCAATATTTGATGCGCTCAGCACCATGGTAAATGGTAAAATGGTTAAGGTACTGTCGTGGTACGATAACGAATGGGGCTACTCGGTAAGGGTAATCGACCTTGCTGAAAAAATGATGAAATAAAAGCAATAAAGACCGTAATTATATAACTTTGTCATTCCGAGCGAATGCGAGGAATCAGGATTCTGATTATCAGATGATTAGATCCCTCACATTCGCTACTAATGACAACTATAATTGTCATCTTTGTTTGTGATCCTGATATTCAGGTGTTTGAACTCGGGATGACAAGAATATTATACTTTTGAGACAGCCTCTTTTTAATTTACAAATATCTTCTACAGGCCATTACCACCCATCCACTCTCCCCCGTCCTCCATAGCCTCTGGCGAAGGAGGAACTCATCCACTCTCCACCCTCTTCCCTACTCATCCTCATCAAGCAGCATCTCAATCTTGATGGGAAGTGCCGAGGTATCTCTGAAATGCTCTCCAAGTTCCATTATGGCTTCATCATCTTCTTCGTAGAACCATGTAATATCAAGGATCTTACCATCTGCCTGGTAGCTTTTCAGCAGCTTGAGTATCTCAATCATATGCTTTGATGAGCCACTGTTTATATACTCAAGCACTATCGAAAGTTTAAGTTTGTTGCCGGATTCAAAAAAACCGGTAATCCAGTTTTTCAATGGTTTAAAAACAATCTCCGGGTTTTCCGGGATAGACCTGCCAATAATCTTTAGAATTTCTGTGTCCGGGTTATACGATATCCCGGGACTGGTTTTAGTTTGTTCCTGGATAATTTGCATGTTTATAGTCTGTAAAAATTATTCGTACCTCAATGCTTCAATAGGGTCTATCCTGGCTGCCCTTACCGCGGGGAAGTAGCCCGAAATCACTCCGACCAGGAAACATAGTCCAACTCCTCCGAGAACCCACTTCCATGGAACTATAAAACTGCTTTGCAGTGCAGACGATATCAGGTTACCTATTAATATCCCAAGCAATATACCTAAAAATCCCCCAAACTGCCCTATCAGTATCGATTCATATAAAAATTGCTGTTTTATAACAGATGTTTTAGCTCCGATAGCCTTCCTTACACCTATTTCCCTTGTCCTTTCGGTTACCGAAACCAGCATAATATTCATCAGTCCCACTGCAGCCCCAAAAAGCGTAATAAAACCTATCAGTGTTGCCGCAATTGTCACAAACTTAATGTTCTCCAACAGCAAACTGGCTATCTGGTCGCTCTTCGAAATATTAAAGTCTGTTTCATCCCTTGGATCCAGTCCGCGTACTATCCTGAAGAGTCCTTCAGCCTCACTTGCCAGCATGTCCATACTTGTCTCCTTCAGGGGCATTACCGAAATACCATAGGTCATATTTGGCCGGCTGAAATATTGACGCGAGGTGGTAAGCGGCATAAAACAAACATTATCGCTCGACACTATGCTGGCACCCTTAGATTTCAGCACACCTATCACTTTAAGCTTTACGCCTGCCACATTTATAATCTTGTCAAGAGGATCCTCATCCCGTAAAAATAATTCCTTCTGTATATCTGCCCCGATAACTACCAGCATCCGGTTCGATTCCACCTCCTCTTTGCTGAACATCCTGCCGTTCTCAATTTCATAGCCTGCAACATCGAGGTAGTTCTCGTCTACCCCGCTTAACTGCACAATCGGGTTTGTTTCCTCTCCCCTGTAACTTACCGTTGCCATCCCGCTTGCCATTACCGAAACCGAAGTAAGGGCAGGCTCCTGGAATCTTTCCTTAAACTCCTGGGCCTCGCGAAACGAAATATAGGAATGGTTCTTTACCCTGGTCTCGCTCGATCCTATCACAACATTGAATCCGCGACTGGTTATTGTAAAGGTATTTGCTCCCATCATGGCAAACTGGTTGGTAAGAGCTCCCTTTATTGCATCTATGGCTGTAAGTATCCCAACCAGCGCCATAATACCAAAAGCAATTATCAGCATTGTAAGGATGGCCCTTGTCCTGTTCGACCTGATCGCCCTCAATGAAACCTTCAGGTTCTCTAAAAACAAAGCTATTTTCTTCATTATGTGCTTCAAAGTTGTGAATTCTAAAATTACACTTTTTTATTTGTACACCCCCGTATGTATTGAAAAATATAGGAAATTTTGAATAAAATTAAGTTTTTAGTTGCATAACTAATTCTTTCGTTATATATTTGTAGTATACAAAAAGCAAAAACGAAACTTATGCGAGATCTTACAAAGGCAGAAGAACAGGTGATGCAGATTCTCTGGGATATTGAAAAAGGATTTGTTAAAGATATACTTGAAAAATTCAAAAACCCGAAACCTGCATACAATACGGTAAGTACCATTGTGCGCATACTGCAGGATAAGGGTTTTGTAAGTCATAAAGCCTACGGACGAACCCACGAATACTACCCTCTTATAACAAGGGATGAATACAAAAAGTCTCATATGTCGAGTTTTGTAAAGAATTATTTCGCAAACTCCTATGAGAATATGGTCAGTTTCTTTACAAGCGAAAACAAGATCTCCGTAAAGGAGATGGAAGAGATAATGAAATTGATGGAGCAGGAAATTTCAAAGCAAAATATTAAAAAATGACAGCTATAGGGTTTTATATCAGCGGAGCAGTGGTTTCAATGGCCACTCTGTACTTCTTTTACCTGGCTTTCCTGAGCCGCGACACTCACTATAACAGGAACAGGATATACCTTATATCTTCACTGCTTGTATCATTTATTTTGCCGGCCCTGAATATTAATATCGGTAACAATACCTTTGCAGGTCTCCAGGCAAACCTGCCGGGCATATTCAACCTGGGCAATATTACTGTCACACCAGGAAGCGCGGCCCCGGCGAATCAAATACACCCCCTGCTTATTGTTTACCTTGCAGGAGTACTTATTTCATTCAGCCTTACCTTAAACAGCCTCCTTAATATCCGGCGCATGATTAAGCAAGGGCGGATTAAGGATTCAAAAGTGGTAATGACAAATGCCACGGGTGTATCAGGTTTCTCCGCTTTCGGCTATATCTTCCTGTCAGAAAGCCTCAGCCCTGAAGAAAGAGCAAAAATTACCGAGCACGAAGCCAGGCACATAAATAATAAACACTTCAGCGACCTGGCTTTTATAAAGATAGTCAGCATCCTGTTCTGGTTTAATCCCTTTATTTACCTCTACGAGAGATCGCTCAGGGCCATACACGAATTCCAGGCCGATAACGAAATAATATCAGACGGCGAAAATATCCTCGAATACCAGAAGCTTCTTCTTAACCAGCTTTTCAGGACCAGTATTTTCTCTGTTCAGAGTGCCTTTGCGGGCAATACACTAATCAAAAAACGACTAATCATGATGACCAAGCAAAAAACACCAATCAGGGCAGTATTGAAGCTATTGCTTATTATACCGCTTATTGTTTTCCTTGCACTTTTATTCTCATGTTCCAAGAATGAGGGAGTAATAACAGACTCAAATGCAGCTGAAGATATTGAAGATATCCGGCTGATACAATCCGACCAGGATATGGCCGGGGCAGATGATATAAATAATTCAGCCCTGGAGAATGCATTTGTTGTGGTTGAAGAGATGCCCACCTTTATGGGAGGCGATGTTAATAAATTCAGGGAATGGGTGCAGCAGAATGTTAAATACCCTGAAATTGCTGTAAAAAACGGTATCCAGGGTAAGGTTTTTGTCCTGTTCCTGGTAAATCCCGATGGATCGGTATCTGATATTAATATTATGAGAGGAGTTGATCCTGTACTCGACCACGAAGTTATAAGGGTTGTAAAAACTTCACCCCTGTGGGTGCCGGGTAAACAAAAAGGAACCGAGGTAGCAGTTAAAATGTCAATCACAGTTAACTTCCAGCTTGAATAGGCACAATAATTAAGTTGCAATTAAAACATATTGAAATGAAAAAGAATGGACAGAATCAACGGACAGGGAAGATTCTCCTGGTCGCATTATTATCCCTGCTGGCAGGAAGCCTGGTACAGGCCCAGGAGGCAGAGGAAAAAGTTTTTGAAGAGGTGGCAGTAATGCCAATATTCAGGGACGGTGATGTAAACACCTTCAGAAACTGGGTAATGCAGAATGTTAAATTCCCAGAGGCAGCCAGAAAGGATAAAGTAATAGGCAGGGTGCGGGCCGGGTTTATTGTGGAAAAAGACGGCAGCGTAAAGAAAGTAAAGATTATTAAAGGAGTACCTGAATACTTCGACGATGAAGTAATCAGGGTAATTAAAAGCTCCCCTAAATGGACCCCCGGCAAAAACAAGGAAGGCGAAACTGTGAGGGTGAGCTTCGAAATAACCGTCAACTTCGAACTCAAATAAATTATTAAAACATCAATTTTCGCAGGGGTGTCTCAGTAGGGGCACCCTTCTTTTTTGTAGCTTTGCATCCAGGTATGGAAGCAATATCCCTCGAACACAGGATCAGGGCCTTCAGTGAGCTTGGCAAACTACTTCAGGAAGAATTGCGTATTCCGGGCTCTGATTTATTTTCAAAGGTATTAGTACAGGCCCGGGCTCAGAACAGCTGGTTTACTGCCGAATCGGTAATAAAGAGCATAGACGCAATCGCAAAACTGCTGGACAGTGAGATCTTGCGCTTATGGCTTTCTGCATACAAAATCCCCGCTTTCAATAATTCACCCCTCAGGATTGGAGTTATAATGGCCGGGAATATCCCCATGGTGGGTTTCCACGATTTTTTATGCATCCTTATATCAGGTAATGCAGTTTCGGCCAAACTGAGCTCAAAGGACTCTGTGCTGTTAAAGTACCTGGCAGCAAAGCTTATTGATATTGAGCCCCGCTTTGCAGCTTTGATTGAGTTTAAAGATTCACTTCCATCAAACACAGAAGCCCTTATTGCAACGGGCAGCGACAACAGCGCAAGGTATTTCGATTATCATTACGGGCATTTACCACATATATTCAGAAAAAACAGGAACAGCGTGGCGCTTATCCACCGCGGGATTTCAGAAAGCGAACTCGAAGACCTGGGCTCTGATATTTTTGATTATTTCGGACTGGGCTGCCGGAGCGTGTCAATGGTCTATATCCCCGAAGAATTCAGCCTGTATCAACTGGTCGCCCCGTGGAAGAAATTTTCCCATGCTATGGATAACGATGCCTATCGGCTTAACTATAACTATCACCGTGCTCTTTACACAACAGGAGGGGAAGAATTTTATGATGCAGGGCATATTATCCTTAAAGAATCAGCTGTCTTTAACTCACCTGTATCCGTGCTTCACTACAGGCGCTATTCAAGGGCCGAAACAGCCACCAGAGAACTGGAATTAAACTCAGAAAAGATACAGGTGCTAATAGGCAAAGGCTATCATAAATTCGGAAGTGCACAATCTCCGCAACTCCCTGATTATGCCGATAATGTCGACACCATTGAATTCCTGCTCTCACTCAGCAGTTAAAACGCCAGCCTGGTAATATATTTTTCAAGCCGGTTTTTATACTTTACCTGGTTTATATATCTTTCATTTATAAGATATTAACAGCTTAGCCCTCCCGGAGATTTCAGTCAGAAACCTGCCTGTTAAAATAGTGAAGTAAATTTTTATTTGATTCTGATTTTTTTTTGAAAAAATAATTACATTGCAAAGGTCGAAAACTGAACACAGGATGATATATAAATTTGTAATTATATCGGGAGAGGAAGAATCATTTATCAGGGAATTTGAACTTGATGAGAACAATACCCTGCTTGATTTTCATAATGCCATACAGGAAGAGCTTGAGTATGATAAGTCTCATCTTGCAAGTTTCTTTACCACCACCAGCAAGTGGGAAAAAGAAGAAGAATTCACCCTCTTTGATATGGGTTCTAACACCACACTGATGGAGGATGTGATAATCGACGACATTATAATAAATGTAAACCAGAAACTACTCTATATTTTCGATCTCTTCAACGAGCGGGCACTCTTTATTGAATGTGTTGGAGAAGTTGAACTTATAGTGGGGAGGGAATATCCCATTTGCACACAGTCGCAGGGTAAGCCACCTCAACAGGTATATATAAATGGCTTTTCTGATACCGTCCTTTCAGATGATGATCTTTCTGACACAGGCATTACGATAGATGATGATATGGATATGCCTGACCTCGACAGTCTCGAAGATTTTGACGATCTTTAGTGAATGCAGAACACCCTTATTACAATTCTTGGTCCCACCGGTATAGGAAAATCCCGGCTTGCCATTGAGCTGGCAGAACACCTGGGAACTGAGATTATTTCGTCCGATTCAAGGCAGTTTTATCGCGAAATGACAATTGGAACGGCCGTCCCTGCAAAAGAAGATCTCCTGCGCATAAAGCACCATTTTATTCAACATATCTCTGTGCATGATTACTATAGTGCCAGCATTTTCGAACAGGATGTACTGGCCTTTTTGACTGAATTTTTCAGGAAAAAAAAAGTGGTTATCATGGCCGGAGGTTCAGGATTGTATATTAATGCAGTTTGTGGCAGCATAGACAATATCCCTGATATAGATAAGGATACCAGGCTTAAATACCTTGAGCGTCTCGAAAAGGAAGGTATTGAAAGCCTCAGGAATGAGCTTAAGCTGGTTGACCCCGAGTATTATTCCATCAGCGATCTCAGAAACCCTAAACGCATCCTCCGGGCCCTTGAGATTTTTGCCTCTACCGGCAATAAATATTCATCCTATCTCGGTAAGGGAGGAAAAAAAAGAGATTTCCGGATTATCAGGATCGGGCTTACTGACAGCCGTGAAACTCTGTATAAGAGGATAAACAAGCGGGTTGATGCCATGATGGCTGCAGGGCTTGAGCAGGAAGCAAGGAGTCTTTACGCACTTAGAGATCTCAATGCACTTAATACTGTTGGCTACAGGGAACTGTTCAGTTATTTTGATGGCAGTATAAGCAGGGATGAAGCTATTGAGCTTATTAAAAGAAACAGCAGGCGATATGCCAAGCGCCAGCTTACATGGTGGTCGCGCGAAAGCGGGATAAAATGGTTTGCCCCGGGACAAAAAAATGAAATACTGGATTACCTGTCAGATCTTATTCCAGGTATTTAAGCCTCCTGATAGTATCAGCCGGATCATCAGACCCAAACACAGAGCTGCCGGCAACAAGCACATCAACACCTGCATCAACCAGTCTTGCAGCATTTTCCAGGCCCACACCTCCGTCAACCTGGATCAGAACATCATTTGAATCCTTATCAATCATCTCCCTCAACTCCCTTATCTTGTTATAGCTGTTCTCAATAAATGATTGTCCGCCATACCCCGGGTTAACCGTCATTAGCAGAACCATATCAATATAGGGAAGCACATTCTTAAGCAGCGATACCGGAGTATGAGGATTAAGCGAAACCCCTGCCTTCATGCCAAGCCTTCTTATCTCGTTAACCGTCCTGTCGAGGTGCATGCAAGCCTCATAATGAACTGTCAGGATTTCTGCACCGGCCCTGCAGAACCTCTCAAGGTACCTGTCGGGCTCAACTATCATCAGGTGTACATCGAGTGCTTTGCTGCTTAGCTTCTTAACATATTTAATTACAGGAAAACCAAAAGATATATTGGGAACAAATACCCCGTCCATAATATCAAGGTGCAGCCAGCTTGCTTCGCTCCTGTTTACCATATCAATATCACGCTCAAGATTTCCGAAATCAGCTGCCAGCAGCGATGGTGAGATTAAGTGCTTCATCTGCTCCTCTGTCTAAAAATGATCAGCCAAGATAAGTTTTTAATATTTTACTTCGGGTGGTATATTGAATTCTTTTTAAAGCCTTTTCCTTTATCTGCCTTACCCTCTCGCGCGTTAAGCCAAGCTCCTCCCCAATCTCCTCAAGCGTAAGCGGGTGCTTGAGACCTATTCCGAAATAAAGTTTTATTACCCTGGCTTCTCTCAGCGAAAGTGTGCTCAATGCCCTTTCAATCTCGTATGCGAGCGACTCGTTTATTAGCTGCCTGTCGGGACTGGGATTATCGTCGCTCTGGATAACATCGTACATATTGTTATCCTCCTCATTGCTTATGGGAGCATCCATGCTTACAGTCCGTCCGTTGGATTTCAGAACATCTTTCACTTCCTCGGGCGCCATTTCAAGGATATCTGCAATCTCATTTGCCGTTGGCTCCCGCTCAAACTCCTGTTCAAGTTTTGCAAATACACGGTTAATCTTATTAATCGAGCCTATCTTGTTAACCGGGAGCCTTACTATCCTGGCCTGTTCTGCCAGTGCCTGCAAAATAGCCTGCCTTATCCACCACACTGCATAAGAAATAAACTTGAATCCCCGTGTCTCATCAAAGCGCTGGGCAGCTTTCATCAGGCCAAGGTTACCTTCATTAATCAGGTCCGGAAGACTCATTCCCTGGTTCTGGTATTGCTTGGCCACAGAAACAACAAACCTGAGGTTTGCCTTAACCAGTTTTGCCAGGGCGTCCTTATCAGAGAGCTTAATCCTCCTTGCAAGTAAAACCTCTTCTTCGGGGCTGATCAGATCAACCTTACCTATCTCCTGAAGATATTTATCAAGAGAAGGTGTGTCACGGTTAGTGACCTGTTTGGTAATCTTCAACTGTCGCATTCTGGCCCCCAATATTTTAGACACGTTAGCTTAGCCTACAATTATAGTAAAAAAAAAAGTTATCAACAACTATTGCACAAATTAAAATGATTCTAAAATATGTATCTATAGTATTGATTTTCTGGTTATTATATGATTTTTTCATATTCAGGTAATATATTAACGTTTTTTTGGCATAATTACCTTGTATTATATCCAGTATTTGCTTAATATTGCATCGGAATTGGAAGTATAGTACTTATAATTCCATGCTAACCTGCCACTTACTCTGTTGCAGGCTTTTCAAAAAAGTTGTTAATCTGAATTATTTTCTAACAATATTTCCTATAATTATTACATATGTACGACATTCTTGAGTTAAACAAAAAGCTTCTTCCTGATTTGAAGGAAATAGCTAAAAAGCTCAATATCAAGAAGGTAGACTCCTACCGCAAGCAGGATCTTATCTACCTGATACTTGATCAGCAAGCTATTAAAGGAGCTTCAGACACCAACTCTTCTGCCAGGAAGGGAACGCCCGGCTCCGACAAAATGGGCGAAAATTCGCGAAAGCGCTCAAGGCGCCCGCGCACAAAATCAGACGAGAAGTATTTTAAGGCTTCCCCTGACGGCTCCACGATAAAAGGAGAAAGTTCGACCAATGAAAAGAGCCCGGATAAGAAAAAGGCCAGGCCCGACCGAAACGATCATTATAAGCCCGAACCCTATATAAAGGAAAAACAGGAGGTCAGGAAAGAGAAACAGGAGGTCAGGGTAAATGAACAAAGAACAGAAAGACAGGTAACTCCTGTGGCATCTGCACCTGATACTTCAAGGAATGAGCCGCATAAAAAAAGGCCTGATCACAGGAGGCCTGATAAGCCTGAAGCAGTTAAAAAGCACCAGGAAGAAGCTGCCGAAGTACCTAAAATAAAGGAAGAACCTGCAGAGAAGCCTTACGAATTTGAAGGTATAGTATCAAATACAGGTGTTCTTGAAATAATGCCCGACGGATATGGTTTCCTGAGGTCGGCCGATTACAACTATCTTAATTCACCCGACGATATTTATGTCTCGCAATCGCAGATAAAACTATTTGGCCTTAAAACAGGCGACACGGTAGAGGGTACAATACGTCCTCCAAAAGAAGGCGAGAAGTACTTCCCGCTTATAAAGGTTGATTCAATAAACGGGCGTACCCCCGACTTTATCAGGGACAGGGTACCTTTCGATTACCTTACCCCTCTTTTCCCGAATGAAAAATTTACCCTCTGCTCTCCCGGCGAGAGTACAATATCCGTAAGGGTGGTGGATATGTTTTCGCCTATTGGCAAGGGCCAGCGTGGACTAATTGTTGCCCAGCCAAAAACAGGAAAAACAATTCTTCTGCAGGAAATTGCCAATGCCATTGCCAAACATCATCCCGAAGTTTACCTTATGGTACTGCTTATCGATGAGCGTCCTGAAGAAGTTACAGATATGGCACGCAGTGTAAATGCTGAAGTTATAGCATCTACCTTCGACGAGCCTGCCGACCGCCATGTAAGAGTGGCAAACATTGTGCTCGAGAAAGCAAAGAGAATGGTGGAATGCGGGCATGACGTTGTTATTCTTCTCGATTCCATAACCCGTCTTGCAAGGGCATTTAACACTACAGCTCCTGCTTCGGGCAAGGTACTCTCAGGTGGTGTAGATTCAAATGCACTGCATAAACCCAAAAGATTCTTCGGAGCAGCCCGTAACATAGAAAATGGCGGCTCACTTACAATTATATCCACTGCACTTACCGAGACCGGTTCAAAGATGGACGATGTAATCTTTGAGGAATTCAAGGGAACAGGCAATATGGAGCTTCAGCTCGACAGGAAACTTTCCAACAGGAGAATATTCCCCTCGATAGATATCCCTGCATCAAGTACAAGGAGAGAAGACCTCCTACTTGATAAGCAGGCTCTTAATAAAATCTGGGTGCTTCGTAATTACCTCACCGATATGAACTCGGTTGAGGCAATGGAATTCCTCAGGGACAGGCTGCGTCATACAAATTCAAACGAAGAATTTCTTGTTTCAATGAATGGTGAGTAAGTGATGCCGGCCATCGCTTAATACGCAAATTAAAAATAATATAACCTTTTGTTAAATATTTAACACTACTTACAAAAATGGCAAAGAAAAAATTCATAACATGTGACGGTAATCATGCAGCATCTCATGTAGCATATATGTTCAGTGAAGTTGCCTGTATCTACCCAATCACACCCTCATCCAATATGGCAGAAAACATCGACGAATGGGCTGCCAATGGTAAGAAAAACATTTTTGGCGAAGAAGTTAAAGTTGTTGAAATGCAATCAGAAGCCGGTGCTGCCGGTGCTGTACACGGCTCATTACAGTCAGGGGCCCTTACTTCAACCTTTACTGCTTCGCAGGGGCTCTTACTTATGATCCCCAATATGTACAAGATGGCAGGCGAACTACTGCCGGCTGTATTTCATGTCAGCGCAAGGTCTGTTGCGGCTCATGCACTTTCGATCTTCGGCGACCACAGCGATGTTTATGCAACAAGGCAAACAGGTTTTGCAATGCTTGCCAGTGGAAGCATACAGGAAATAATGGACCTTGCAGGTGTTGCTCACCTCTCAGCAATTAAATCCAGGATTCCCTTTGTTCATTTCTTCGACGGATTCAGGTCATCTCACGAGATTCAGAAAATCGAAGTTCTTGAGAATGAAGATCTGATGCATCTTATCGATACCGAAGCCCTTCAGAAGTTCCGCGACAATGCCCTTAACCCTGAGCATCCCGTTACAAGAGGTACTGCTCAGAACCCCGATATCTTCTTCCAGGCAAAAGAATCTGTAAACAGCTTCTATGATCCGCTTGCAGATATCGTTGCAGCTTATATGGACGAAATATCGAAAATCACCGGAAGAGACTATAAGCCATTTACTTATTTCGGAGCACCCGATGCTACCAGAATAATTGTAGCAATGGGATCTGTTACGGATACAATTAAGGAAACCCTGGGCTATATGATAGCAAAAGGCGAAAAGGTCGGACTTATCTCGGTTCATCTCTACCGCCCCTTCTCCTCAAAGTACTTCTTTGATGTACTGCCCGACTCAGTGGAAAAAATTACTGTTCTCGACCGTACCAAGGAACCAGGTGCAAATGGCGAACCAATGTACCTGGATGTAAGGGATATGTTCTACGATCGCAAAAAGCAGCCTCTTATACTTGGCGGACGCTATGGACTGTCATCAAAAGACACAACCCCCTCAATGATAATGTCGGTGTACCAGAATATGGACCTCGACAAACCTAAAAATCTTTTCTCTGTAGGTATCAATGACGATGTTACCTTCCAGTCTTTACCTGCCCTTCCCGAGATCAATGTTTGCGATAAATTTCTCTATTCAGCCAAGTTCTACGGACTGGGCTCTGATGGCACGGTGGGTGCAAACAAAAACTCCATCAAGATTATCGGGGAGTCGACAAATAAATACTGCCAGGCATATTTTGCCTACGACTCAAAAAAATCGGGAGGTGTAACAACCTCGCACCTCCGCTTCGGGGATACACCGATACGTTCAACCTACCTGGTAAACCAGCCTGATTTTGTGGCATGCCATGTAAGCCAGTACCTCGAAAAGTACGATATGCTCAAAGGCCTTAAAGAAGGAGGTACCTTCCTGCTGAACGCTCCTTTTGGAGTTAAGGATCTGGATGCTAACCTCCCGGCCGGGGTGAAGAAATACCTGGCCACCAATAATATCGCTTTCTATATGATCGATGCAACTGCAATAGCAGAAGAGATTGGTCTGGGAAACAGAACAAACACCATTATGCAGTCAGCCTTCTTCAAGGTTGCCGAGGTTATACCTTACGAACAGGCCGTTGCAGAAATGAAGAAATTCATTGTTAAGTCCTATGGCGCAAAAGGCGAGGATATAGTTAAAATGAACTATGCTGCCGTTGACAGGGGAGGTGATGTTCTTAAAGTTGAAGTGCCGGATGCATGGAAGAACGCCAAAGAAGAAGCAGTGATAGAAGTCAACGGAAATATTCCTGAGTTTGTAAGGAATGTTGCCATGCCCATCAACAATCTTAAAGGTGACGACCTTCCGGTAAGTGCCTTTAAAGGCAGGGAAGATGGTACTTTCCCATCAGGTACAACAGCTTACGAAAAAAGAGGAATTGCAGTATGGACACCCGAGTGGAATGCCGACAACTGCATCCAGTGCAACCAGTGCGCCTATGTATGTCCGCACGCTGCAATAAGGCCATTCCTGCTTACCGACGAAGAAGCAGCAAAAGCACCCGATGGAACCGTAACTGTACAGGGTATCGGACAGCTTAAAGAGTATAAGTTTAAGATCCAGGTGAGCCTTATGGACTGTACCGGCTGTGGCAACTGCGCCGATGTTTGTCCTTCGAAAGAGAAAGCTCTTGTTATGAAGCCCTTCGAAACACAGCTGGCTGAAGCCGATCGCTGGACCTATATGCACGAGGAAGTAGGATACAAAGACACAGTGGTTGATAAGCACAAAACTGTAAAGAACAGCCAGTTTGCACAGCCCCTCTTCGAATTCTCGGGTGCATGTGCCGGTTGCGGGGAAACTCCGTATATTAAAACAATTACACAGCTCTTCGGCGATCGCATGATTGTTGCAAATGCTACAGGCTGCTCATCTATCTATGGTGGCTCTGCTCCTTCTACTCCCTATACCATAAATAAAAACGGTCACGGACCAGCATGGGCAAATTCGCTCTTCGAAGATAATGCCGAATATGGTTTCGGTATTGCAACCGGAATCAACAAGCTCCGCGACAGGATAGAACGGTATATGAATGAGGCTATTGAAAAAGGTGTAAGTAAAGACAGCGAAGAAGCATTTAAGGAATGGATTGCTAACAGGGAAAATGCAGAAGGGTCTCAAACTGCATCAGTTAAAGTTATTGAGTCGGCCAAAAAAGAAGGACTCAGTAATATCCTCGACCTGAAACAATATCTTATTAAGAAATCGACATGGATCTTTGGTGGCGATGGCTGGGCTTATGATATTGGTTATGGCGGACTCGACCATGTACTGGCATCAGGAGAAGACGTAAATGTACTGGTGCTTGATACAGAGGTTTACTCAAATACCGGGGGCCAGGCATCAAAGTCAACTCCAGTGGGAGCAGTTGCCAAATTTGCTGCATCGGGCAAAAAGATCAGGAAAAAAGATCTTGGCCAGATGGCTATGACCTACGGCTATGTCTATGTTGCCCAGGTTGCAATGGGAGCAAGCCAGTCACAATACTTTAAGGCTATCAGGGAAGCAGAGGCTTACCCGGGTCCGTCACTGGTAATTGCCTACTCGCCATGTATCAACCACGGTCTGAGGGCCGGTATGGGTAAAGCACAGGCCCAGGAAGAAAATGCTGTAAAGGCAGGTTACTGGCACAACTACAGGTTCGATCCACGACTCGAGGCAGAAGGAAAAAATCCCTTCCAGCTCGACTCTAAAGAACCAGACTGGAGCCTGTTCCAGGACTTCCTGATGTCAGAGGTCAGGTATACTTCGCTTGTTAAATCATTCCCCGAAGAAGCAAAAATTCTTTTTGCAGCAGCCGAGGAAAATGCAAAGTGGAGATATAAGTCCTACAAACGACTGGCAAGCCTGGAGTACTAGTAAGCTTAAATACATTTTAAAAAGAGGGAATTCAGCTGGATTCCCTCTTTTTTTTGTATATAACATCATGTTTCCAGGCACTCTTTTCCCCTCCTTTTAGAAAAGGGGGCCGACTGTTAATAATTGATCCGGTGGATCAATTTAAGGAGGAGCCAGACAGAGCAGAGGGAAAATTCATCAGGGACGGGGTGGTTATTTTATCTAACCCAAGGGGTCGGTAATCAGTCCTGTTTTATATTATTCTCAATCTCTTATTCAACCCATCCACCCTCCCTCGTCCGCCGTAGGCTTGCCGAAGGCGGAAACCCTCCACCCTCCTACCCTTACGCCCTATGCCTTATGCCTTACGCCTTACGCCCTATCCCACTAAACCATTAAACTTTATCAACTTTCTCAACTTTATCAACTTTCTCAACCTTATCAACTTTATCAACTTTCTCAACTTTATCAACTTTATCAACTTTATCAACTTCATAAACTTTCTCAACTTTATAAACCTAATAATCCTTCTTCTTATTAACTTTGCCGGGTCATGCCACGAGTACTAGCAATAGACTACGGATTAAAAAGAACAGGAATAGCCGTTACCGACTACTCCCGCATAATTGCGACGCCACTTACAACGGTAAGAACGCATGATCTGCTCGACTTTCTGAAAGACTATTTTGCCAGGGAGGAAGTGGATGAGGTTGTTATTGGTTACCCGAAGCAATTAAACAATAAACCATCTGAAATGGTTATGCATATAGATCCCTTTATAAGGAGATTTGAAAAAAATTTCCCGGGGATGAGTATTACAAGGGTTGATGAACGATTTACATCGTCTATTGCCCAGCAGGCCATGATAGATGGAGGAATGAAAAAGAGCAGGAGGATGGATAAAACCAACGTCGACAAGATTAGTGCCTCACTTATTCTCCAGTCGTGGCTTAAATTACAGGAAAATATTAAAAAGGATTAAACAATGATTTACCCGGTATATATATACGGACACCCGGTACTGAGAAGGAAATCAGTAGATATTGATAAAGACTATGATGGTCTGGATGAGTTTATCGAAAGTATGTTCGAAACAATGTATAAGGCTGAGGGTGTGGGACTTGCGGCACCACAGGTAGGAAAGAACATAAGGCTTTTTGTGATGGATGGCACAATCTACGAAGATGAAGAACCCGACCTGGCCGATTCCAAACAGGTATTTATCAATGCAAATATTATTGAAAGGGACGGCGAACTGGTGCCAATGAACGAGGGATGTCTCAGTATTCCCAATATCAGGGAAGATGTCGACAGGGAATCGCGTATCAGGATACAGTATTATGATGCTGACTGGAATTTCCACGACGAGGTAATGGAAGGATTTAAGGCAAGAATAATCCAGCACGAATATGATCATCTCGACGGCATCCTTTTTACTGACAAGGTCAGTCCTATCCGCAGGAGACTACTTAAGGGAAAACTCTCGGCAATGAGCAAGGGTAAATTCAACGCCGATTATAAAACAGTAATAGCCAGGTAGTATTTCTTCTATATTTTCTATCTTTATACAGTTAGCTGTTTACAGGTGCTGTATAAGGAGATACCATTTCTAAGAATCACACTTCCGCTTGCCGCCGGCATCATTGCGGGATCTTTAACCTGGAACCTTCCCCATGTAGCATTACTCCTGTGCTCCTTCCTTGCCACTCTTGCAGCATATTTTATTAGCGCCAGTAGTAAAAACGGACTATTACCGGGGATCTTACTTTTACTGTTTTTCTTCAGTGCAGGCTACAGCCTCTATAAATCGGCATTTAACAGGATAGCAGGTACTTATATAGATAAGGGAAGTTATAAGCTTATTATTAGCGACTACCCCCTTCAAAAAAAATCCTCACTTGAAATAGATGCTCTTATTTGCAAAAACGATACCCTTGAGAATATTAAGAGATCAAGGCTGCTCTTATATTTCCCCGCAGAGGATAAGGTGAAAGGCCTGCAGCCGGGAGATATTATTACTGCAGACCTGCGGCCGCGGGAAATTATCGACTTTAATACCTCCGACAGCTTCGATTACAGAAAGTACATGTTATACAGGGGGTATAAATTTTCGGCCTGGGTAAGCGACTACAGCCTTACAGGCCAAACTCACACTAACATCAGGACCAGAGCTCTCAGGTTCAGGAAATTACTGCTTGAGAAATATGAAAGTGGCCTCGATTCGGAGCAGGCCATGGCTGTTGCCTCGGCTCTTACACTGGGCTACAGGGATTTTCTCGACGAGGAAGTTGTAAGCAGTTTCAGGGAGGCAGGCATCAGTCATATCATGGCAGTATCGGGCTTGCACGTAGGTATTATATGCCTGGTATTAAGCTGGTTTACAGGAATTATAAGAATCAGGAACAGCTATGCCAGGATACTTATCATGCTTGCCGGCATATGGTTCTTCGCCCTTGTTACCGGGCTCTCCCCATCGGTATGCAGGGCAGCCCTTATGTTTACCTTTCTTTATACAGGTAAATTATCAGGGAGGTATGTCAATCCCCTTAATTCCCTGCTCGCATCTGCCTTTGTCCTCCTTTTACTTAATCCCTTTATGCTCTTCGCCGCAGGTTTCCAGTTATCTTACTCGGCTGTTTTGTTTATTCTTCTTTTCTACCGGCCGCTTAACGGGCTTTTCAATTTCTCCGGAGTCCTTCTCTCAGGTGCATGGTCGCTTAGCACCCTCTCCATCCTTGCACAGCTGGGCACCATGCCCCTTGTGCTGGCTCATTTCAGGCAGCTGCCCTTACTGTCTCTTATCAGCAATCTCTTTGCAATTCCCCTTGCCTTCCTTATATTAATCAGTGGTCTCCTCTTTCTTGTTATACCTGCCAACTTCGTCCTTGCAGATTTACTTGCCCGCCTTATAGAGATCGAAGTATATATACTCTCTGCCGTTGCCGGGTGGATAGCCTCCCTGCCTTATAGTGTAATCAGAATATAAATCCTGCGGTTCAAATCCAGGGGCCAGAGCCTCAGTCATCCTGCCAGCCATTTATTGCTTAATCTGCCGGGGCTGTGCTTTTTTATTAAAAATAACCGAATCCTATCCAGCTATTTAGTAAATTTGCCGAATCTTCCCAAAATATTCTGTAATGAGAATTGTAATAGCCGGTGCAGGAGAAGTTGGAACACATCTCGCAAAGATGCTGAGTAACGAGCACCACGATGTAGTAATAATTGATAAAGAGGAAAGCAGGCTCAGGCCTATTGATGCTACCTGCGATGTGATGACAAGACTGGGATCGGCAACTTCGGTAAACCTGCTCAGGGAGACCCTTGGAAAGAAAACAGATCTCTATATTGCTGTTGCCCATTCGGAGGACACAAATATAACCTCAGCCATGCTGGCAAAACGACTTGGTGCAATTAAAACCATTGCCAGGATCGACAACCGTGAGTATCTTACACATTCAACCCGCGACTTTTTCAGGTCGATGGGCATTGACTCAATGGTCTACCCCGAACTGATTGCAGCAAAGGAAGTACTGGGATTATTGCATGAGACCGGCACAACCGAGTTTATGGAATTCTCAGGGGGCATACTGGCACTATATGTTCAGAAGCTCGATAATAATGCACCGGTTCTGCATCACAGTCTGAGGGAGATAGCTTCGGCACCCGAATTTTCTCAATACAGGGCAGTGGCAATAAAAAGACGCGAAAAAACCATTATCCCCCGGGGTGATGAAATGTTCGAGGAAAACGATCTTGTTTATGTTGTATCCACCCGCGAGGGAATAAAGGAAATGATGAGGTTTTCAGGAAAGGAAAACTTCGTTGCAAAAGATATAATGATACTGGGTGGCAGCCGCATAGCCCGGAAGGTTTGTCTCTCGCTCGAGAAAGATTGCCGGATTAAGCTTATTGAACAGGATAGCGAAAAGGCAACTGACCTGGCTGATGAACTCGAAAATACCCTTGTTATAAATGGTGACGGCAGGAATGCCGACCTGCTTATTGAAGAAGGTATAGAAAGTATAGATGCCTTTGTGGCAGTAACCGGAAACTCCGAAACCAATATACTATCATGCCTTCTTGCCAAAAAACTTGGAGTAAAAAGAACCATAGCCGAAGTTGAAAATGTTGAGTATATCAACCTCGCCGAGAATAGTGGTGTTGATACCATTATCAATAAGAAACTTTCTGCAGCCAGTCGTATCTTCAGGCATACCACCAATCCTAATGTCACACAGGTAAAATGCATGACGGGTACCGATGCTGAAGTGCTCGAATACAGGGTTCCCGAAGGTGCAAAGGTAACAAAGGGCAAATTACGCGATATAAACTTTCCCAAAGGTGCCCTGATAGGTGGTGGTACAAGGGGCGGAAGACCCTTTATTGCAACCGGCGAAACTCAGATACAGGCCAACGACAGGATTGTTGTCTTTACTCTTCCCGAAGCCTTTGAGAAAATGTCAAAATTCTTCCTATAACCAGCAATGCTACAGGGTAAAATAATAATTAAGATACTGGGCGGACTCACCCTCCTGCTCGGTATATTTATGTTTCTGTGTGTACCGGTAGCGCTGTGGTATGGCGATGGTGATGCCATGGCATTCGTAATTTCAGGCTCTATTGCAATTACTGTAGGTGCCCTTGCAAACTGGCCGCTTAAGGCAGATCCCAGGAACATAGGGAAAAGAGAAGGATTTCTTATTGTTACGCTTTCGTGGATAATCTTCTCAACCTTCGGATCATTGCCATTTTTAATAAGCGGTACCATCCCCTCGGTAAGCGATGCTTTCTTCGAAACCATGTCGGGCTTTACCACAACCGGAGCATCAATACTAACAGATATTGAGGCATTGCCTCATGGTATACTATTCTGGAGAAGTATGACACAGTGGCTCGGTGGAATGGGTATTATTACTCTTTCCATTGCAGTATTGCCCCTGCTTAAGATTGGCAATATGCAGCTCTTTAATGCAGAGGTGCCTGGCCCCACACCCGATAAGCTTCACCCCAAGCTAAAGGAAACAGCCAAACGCCTGTGGTTAATATATATATTCTTCACATTCGCCGAAACCATGTTGCTATGGGCAGGCGAGATGAACCTTTTCGATGCCGTATGCCATTCATTCACCACCATGGCAACCGGCGGATACTCAACAAAGAATGCCAGTATTGCAGCTTACAGTTCGCCCTATATTCACTGGGTAATAACCATCTTTATGATAATTGCAGGTACCAATTTCACTCTTGCCTACCTGGGTATGAAAGGCAAATTTCCGAAAGTGGTAAAAAACGAAGAGTTCCGTTTCTACATTTCCCTGTTGTTTATATCGATAGTTGTTATAGCCCTGGTACTTTTCTACCAGGTAGGTCTCAGCCCCGGAAGTTCTGCCAGGGAAGCTGCCTTCCAGGTTGTATCCATAGTAACCACAACCGGCTTTGCCACAGCCGACTTCGCCCTCTGGGGTCCCTTCCTGACTCTGTTTATCTTCCTGCTTATGTTTACCGGTGGCTCGGCAGGATCAACAGGTGGTGGTGTAAAGATGGTACGGCTCTTATTGCTTGCCAAGAACAGCAGAAGTGAGCTTCGCAGGCTCATTCATCCAAATGCTGTAATACCGGTGAGGCTAAATCATAAAGCCGTTCCGCAGCAGGTTATTTACAATATCCAGGCTTTTATTGTTTTTTACCTTATAATTACCGGGCTCAGTGCAATGGTTATTTCGATTATGGGCTACGATCTTATTACCTCGCTTACCTCTGTTGCAGCTACCCTGGGCAATATCGGGCCGGGCCTCGGCGAAGTAGGGCCATCTCTAAATTATGCCCATTTCCCTGCATTCGGTAAATGGTTTCTTTCTTTTCTTATGCTGCTTGGCCGGCTCGAATTATTTACCGTGCTGGTATTGCTCCAGGCCTCATTCTATAAGCACTAGAACTCCAGGTCACCTATCCCCTGCCTTATTATTTCGGGTTCATCCCCGGTACAGTCTACTATTGTAGTAGGTTCATTATTGCCATAGCCTCCATCAATCACCAGGTCGGCAAAGTTGCGGTATTTCTCGTAAATAAGCTCGGGATCAGTTGTATATTCAACTATCTCATCCTGGTCGTGAACAGATGTGGTAATAATAGGAGCACCAAGTTCCCTCACCAGCTCAAGTACTACCTGGTTGGCCGGGATTCTTATCCCTACTGTTTTCTTCCTGTTCTTGAACAGCTTGGGTATCTGGGTATTAGCCTGCACAATAAAGGTAAAAGGACCGGGAGTATTGCGCTTTATCAGCTTAAAAATATTATTGTCGCGTATAATCGTGTATTCTGCCAGCTGGCTCATGTCGTGGAAAATTATCGACATATTCGGACGCAAAGGATCAAAGCCCTTATGCCTGGCAATCTTCTCAATTGTTTTATTACTCCGTATATCACAGCCAATAGCATATACCGAGTCGGTGGGATATATTACCACACCTCCACCTTCAAGCACCTCCACCACCCTGCGCAGCTGCCTTAAATTTGGATTGGACTCGTATAGCTTTACCAGCATATTTCTGACTTTTGGGGTCAAATATACTCAAATTTGGGATACCGGGTATTTTAGAAGGCGTATGGCATAGGGTTTCCGCCTTCGGCGGATGGGGAGAGCGCAGGGCTCAGAGCTCAGGGTTTCCGCCTTCGGCGGACAGGGAGAGTTGAGGGGTTTAGGGGTTTAGATTAATCCTGCTGACTATAATAATCTGTGAAATTCGTTGTTAATCCGTGAAATCTCTTAATAAAAAAAGGGGTAAGCTACTTGCATCGCACCGCTACAACCACCTACCCTTGCTACCTTCCGGTCCTGGGGGAGTTCAGCAGGAGCTGGTCGTACAAGACTTACCCGCAGACAAAAGTACAAAGAATAACTATCAACACAAAATTATAAATCAAAATGCCTCCTCAGGAAAATTTAGATAAATAAAGTATATTTGTCTGTTAACTGAATAATCTATAACCTAATTAGAAAATCATGGAAAATCAAGTATCGGTATGGAAAGCGAATCTTAACACAGGTCTTATTCTTGGTCTGCTGGGTGTAGTATGGACCCTGTTCCTGTGGTTTATCGATCAATCTATGAACCAGACCCTCGGACTGGTATTCCTGGTTGTAATAATTGCTGGCCTGGTGCTTGGAATCAGGTCATACAGGGATAAATACAAGAATGGATTTATCACTTACGGTCAGTCGCTGGGAGCAGGCGTAATAATAATGCTTTATTACAGCATTATATCAGCTGTCTTCACTTACATCATGTATTCATTTATCGACCCTGCCATGCCGGAAAAGATGCTCGCTGCCACAGAGCAAAGATTACTTGACAGGGGAATGTCGGAAGGTATGATTGAACAATCCTTGAAGTTCCAGGAAAAGATTATGGTACCATGGGTGCTCAGTTTAAGTGGATTGTTTAACGGTGTTCTTTCAGGCACAGTATTCTCACTTATTATAAGTATTTTCACCCGCAAGGAAGGCAATCCTTTAATCGACGATGCCATAGAAGAGAAGGAATAAGCATGGACGTATCAATTGTAGTTCCCCTTTATAACGAGGATGAATCTCTCCCTGAGCTTTCGCGCTGGATAGATTCGGTATGCAATAAGAACAAATTAAGCTATGAGCTGATCCTGGTTGACGACGGTTCGTCCGACAGTTCATGGAAGGTTATAGGGGAGCTCGCCACAGAGAATAAAAACATCAGGGCCAGCAGCTTCAGGCGCAACTACGGCAAGGCTGCTGCCCTTCATACGGGCTTTGCTATGGCAAAGGGTGAGGTTGTTATTACCATGGATGCCGATCTGCAGGACAGCCCCGACGAGATTCCCGGACTGGTAAGGATGGTAAAGGAAGACGGATATGACCTTGTTTCGGGATGGAAGAAAAAAAGGTACGACCCCTTTATCAAAAGAACCACGAGTAAGTTTTATAATGCCACAGCACGCCGTGCATCAGGGATAAAGTTACACGACTTTAACTGCGGACTAAAAGCCTACCGCAACGATGTTATTAAAAGTATAGAGGTATTTGGCGAGATGCATCGCTATATACCTATGCTTGCACGACAGGCCGGTTATCACAGGATAGGGGAAAAAGTGGTACAGCACCAGGCCCGTAAATACGGAGTTACCAAGTATGGCCTCGACAGGTTTATAAAGGGCTATCTCGACCTGCTTACAATAACTTTTATTACCCGTTTTGGCAAAAGCCCCATGCACCTCTTTGGCCTGCTTGGATCACTGGTGTTTTTTGCCGGCTTTGCACTGGCTGCCTACCTGGGTATAAATAAGCTTGTTTTTATAAGTAAGGGTCTCAGGGCACCACTGGTTACCGACAGTCCATATTTTTATATAGCGCTTACAGCAATGGTTATTGGAACCATGCTCTTTATGACCGGCTTTATCGGCGAACTGATTACACGTAACTCAACTACCCGCAACGAATATCTTATAAAAGAAAGTATTTAGCAGTATCACGAAATCATTAGTCAGGCCAGACTGTAAATTCCATAAATAATATATTAATACAAACACTTTAAAATGAAGAAACTTCTTA
This sequence comes from Marinilabiliaceae bacterium, assembly GCA_036350795.1. Classification (GTDB taxonomy): domain Bacteria; phylum Bacteroidota; class Bacteroidia; order Bacteroidales; family VadinHA17; genus JAUVKT01. The sequence goes on along the minus strand of JAZBNV010000004.1, from coordinate 7,666 downwards.
TTGTCTCACTTGCTATTATTTCTTTAAGCCTTTATTCCTGCAAAAAAAATAACCCGGATCCTATTGAATATGCCGGAACATGGAGCGGGGTATACCTTGGAGATGGTGATAGGGGTACATGGACAGCGATTATCGACTCAGATGGTGCAGTAAGCGGAACCGCAAGCTCATCTGTGGTTGTAGCAACTTTCGATCTTACAGGCACAATCGACCCGCAGGGAACATTCACAGCCACAGTAGGATCTGCCTCAACAGGCTCTGAATTTGTGGGTCAGTTTAACGGATCAACAGCAAGTGGCACCTGGTCGAACGACTATTATGATATAGACGGTACCTGGAGCGGTACAAAAGAATAACCATAATTCTGCAAGTACATCACCTGCAGCCTATTATACCCAAACCGGCGGATTAGCTGACCGGGGTTTGCTTCCATAAATCAGGTCATCAAGCCTGATTGCTGCCCGCCTGAAGAAGACATTATTATTAATACCCCACCTGGCGATCTTATGCAGCCAGTTGCTCTTATGCGAGTAAGGGCATACCGCCATGCACCTGCCACAGTCGGTGCCGGCCTGGCACCAGTAGCTGAAACACGCTTCCTGGTTTACCTGCCAGTGCAGGCCTCCCTTATGTTGCTTCCTGGCATCCCCGGGTATGGCAGCCGACGGGCATACACGTGCACATTTCTTACATTCAGTGCAGAAATCAAGTACCGAATCGGAGTGGGTTGGACTATCAGGAATTAAGGGGGCATCTGTTGTCACTACAGCTATTCTTACCCTGGGACCCAGTTTTGGTGTCATAAGCAGGCCCATCCTGCCTATCTCCCCCAGCCCGGCATCCTTTGCCACCAGCGGACAGATAACATCATAGTTGGCATCTATATGTGTGGTGGCTTCGTAGCCCAGGTTTCTGAGCGTCAGCGCCAGCTGGGTAGCTATCATGCCCGAGTTGAGATATTGACGTGCAGACTCCATTACAACAGGTGCCTGCGGACCGCTCATTGTAAGTTCATAATCCATCTCCACGCAGAGGGCAATACCGTATTTATGATTGTTTACGACCGGCTTTCCATACCTCTCCTTCCTCCCGGCCACGGTATAGAAATGATAATCCTTCATCTCAGCAATCCCTACAGAATGAGCCCCCATCTTCTTTGTCCATTCCTTAATAAAAGGAGTCAGATTCTCTTCGTCTCCCACTCTCACGCTCTCCACCTCTTCCCCCTTGCTCCCTGCCCCCTGCTCCATGCTCTTCGACCTGAGGTCGAAGAAGGCCTCCACAGCCTCAAAGCTTGCATCAGCCGCTGCAAAGGCCATCCTGTTATAGTAAGTGCTTCCTTCTTTCAGCAGTCCCGGCTTAGCCCTGAACTTATTATCCTCTTCAAGCTTTCCGGGTCTGAGCTTATAATATTCATCAAACCTGTCCTCCCCTGGCTTGATCTCGTTCCGGGAGAACATCGTATCCCTCTCGTCCAGGTGCCTTACAGGCACAGCTTTCTTATACCGCTTCCCCCTGATCGGTAAGAAGAAGACCAATAAAAACAATCCTACTAAACCAGCAATAATCAATCCCATATGATCTTCCAAATTTATTGAGACTTTTCACCAGGTGCGGGCGTAGCATGCAACGCCCCTACAAGCCTTTCCGTTTACCGCCTGCCTGCCTTTGGCAGGTTCACCGTTCACCGTTTACCGTTTACCGCCTGCCTGCCTTTGGCAGGTTCACGTTTACCTTTTACCGTTCACCGTTTACCGTTCACCGTTTTTATATTTCTCCTGGAACCTCCTGTAGAGCATCTTATGCTTATTATCCAGGTCGATATCCCTGCCCTGGATAAAGGCATGCACCACGTCATTTGTCATCATGTCGAGCAGGTCGCCCGAAGAAACGAGGATATTGGCATCCTTGCCCTTCTCCAGGCTGCCTGTTACATCATCAATGCCAAGAATTATTGCGTTATTCAGGCTTACCATCTGCAGGGCTTCCTCCTTTGTAAGTCCATAAGCCACAGCCTGCCCGGCTGCAAAGGGAAGGTTAAAGCCGCTATCGGACGAGGGAAAGGTAATCCCAACAGTAATACCTTCGTCCATAAACATTTTTGCCAGTTTAAACGGAAGCCTTGTATCGCTGTGTTCGTGAGCGGGCATGGCCTGCACTGTACTTAAGATTACCGGTATCTTATTCTCCCTGATAAAATCCTTTACCATAAAAGCATCTTCGCCGGCATTTACCAGTACAAGCTTCTTTACTCCCTTCTCCCGGGCAAACTTTACTGATGCCAGTATTCCCTGGACATCAGAAGGAGAAATAAACAGTATCTGATCGCCGGTAAAAAGTCCTTCTATTGCTTCAAGCCTGAGGTTTACTCTTTCGGGTTTATCCAATTCGGCATAAGCGGCGGCATCTGTAAAGAGTTTATCAAGTTCTTTAAAGCTGCTTTCAAAACCACCCGTGGCTCCTTCTCCCATATACATTTCATACATCGATCTCCTTCCTGCACGGGCGCTCATCCTGGGCCAGTTCAGGTGCACACCATTATCAGTCTTATAGGCCGCATCTTCCCAGTTCCAGGCATCAAGTTGCATAACTGACGATGTTCCCGAAAGCAATCCTCCGGAAGGCACTACCTGTGCCAGCAGTACCCCGTTGGAGCGTACCACGGGTATTGCATGCGAATCGGTATTATAGGCTACCAGGGTTCTTACTCCCGGGTTTATTGTTCCGTGTTCGCGACTGTCCTGCGTTACATCAACAGAACCAATCTCAGAAAGGCCAAGGTTACTCATGGTCATTATCAGCCCGGGGTATACATGTTTTCCCGTGGCATCTATCACCCTGTGACTCTCGCGGCTTATTGCTGTCTCTCCATCCTTGCCCACAGCTGTTATCCTGCCATTTCTGAAGGTAATAACACCATTCTCAATTACCTCTCCCTTACCTGTATGGATAGTGGCACCTTTGATCATTACTGATTCACCCTGAGCGGGAGCCACAACAGGGAGTGCCTGGCTGTTAAGCAACTGCACGCTTAAAAATCCCAATACTATATATGATATTACTTTTTTCATGATTTCCGCTATTAATTATTTGCACCTCTTCTCATCCTTGCAGGCATCATGGCCGATGCTGCGGCAGGTGATTCATTTAAAATCTTCTGGATAATCCTGTTCCGTTCCTCGTCTATCTTAAGCTTCAGCATGGCATCCTTTTCCTCATCAAAATAAATTATTCCGTCTACCATAGTCTTGTTTGCCCTGGCATAAACTGAAAGCGGATTATCTGTCCACAGAGCCAGGTCGGCATCCTTGCCCACCTTTATTGATCCCATCCTGTTGTCGAGATGCAATATCTTTGCTGTGTTGAGGGTTACCAGCTTAAGGGCCTCCTCCTGCTCAATACCTCCGTATTTTACTATTTTCCCGGCCTCCTGGTTAAGTCTCCTGGCCAGTTCGGCATTGTCGGAGTGCAGGCAGGTTAGCACTCCCTGCTGAAGTAAGGTGGCAGCATTATACTGTATTCCTTCGTACACCTCGTACTTATAAAACCACCAGTCGCTGAACACTGAGCCTGCTGCCCCGTGCTCCTTCATCCTGTCGGCCATTTTATAACCTTCATTAAAGTGGATCAGCGTATGTGCCTTTATACCGAAGTCTTCTGCCAGGGTCATTATCATATTGGCCTCGCTCTGCACATAGGTATGGCAGCTGATAAAACTGCGCTTCTTAAGCACATCCACAATGGCATCCAGCTCAAGATCCCTTCGCGGAGGTATTTTACCGGCCTTTTCCTTTTCGCCCAGGGCAGAGTATTCTTCCCATTCGCGATTGTACTCAAGGGCTCTCTGGTAGGCATCACGTATAATATGCTCAACACCCATACGTGTATTCGGGAACCTCGTTGTTGTGCGCTTAACGTTCTCACCCAGTGCATGTTTAAGAAAGCCAACCTGCCCGTCTATCTTCATTTCCTCTGGCGATGATCCCCAGCGGTGCTTTATCAGTACCGATTGTCCGCCTATAGGGTTTGCCGAACCATGGAGTATATGGGCGGCAGTTACACCACCCGATAATTGCCTGTAGATACTCAGGTCAGAAGCATCGATAATATCAGCAACCCTTACCTCTGAAGTAATGGCCTGCCCGGTTTCGTTGGTCGACGACATTGCTATATGCGAATGTTCATCCATTATACCGGGTGTGAGGTGCATCCCCGTGGCATTAATTACCCTGGCCTTACCGGCGTTAAGGTTCTTACCCACTTTTGCTATTTTGCCATCTTTTACCAGTACATCGCTCTCCTGCAGTATACCTTCATCCTCGTTGGTCCATACAGTTGCATTCTTAAACAGTACATCTTCCTGTACCGGCTTTTCTTCCCATCCATAGGCCACAAAGGGATAAATCACCTTTCCAAAAGACGGTTTTTCTTCAACTTCCTTTTTCTGTCCAGGTCTCATTCTCCCCTTTTCACCTTCTCTCTCTCTCCCACTCTCCTCTTCGCTCACTCTATCGGCCTTCCATCGCCCCCATTCGCCTCCTGCCAGAACCACATCACCTTCTAAGCTCTCCGGGTCAGCTATACCACTCAAACGGATAACGCCGCCCCGGGTAGTTATTGAAATATTAAGCAATCTGTTTTTGACTTCAATGGTACTCTTTAGGTCTTTATCGCCTGAGCTAACCTTTACAGTATGTTTTTCAGCAGTGCCCGATATTACAATATTATATACCGAGTCTCCAAGCTCAAGTTTATACGAGCCCGAGAGATCAGGCAGGTTCATATCGCTTATCATGTAGGGCTTACCGTCGACCCAGTTCTCGTAAAGCACAGTTTTTTCATCGAAAATATTGCCCGATGTTACCAGGAGATTGGCGATCATCCCTTTTTTAAGCGATCCCAGCATCTTATCAGCACTAAGCAGCTTTGCCGGTGTAAAGGTCAGAGCCTTAAGGGCTGCTTCTTCGGGCAGTCCGTACTTAATACTTTTCCTGATATTCTTCATGAAATCATCCTGGTTAGAGAGTCCGCTTGCTGTAAATGCAAATTCTATTCCTTTCTCGTTCACCATAAAGGGGTTAGCAGGGGCCATCTCCCAGTGCTTCAGCGTACTCAGGGGCACAGCAGCAGCACTGTATGGGTCTTTTACATCGGGAGCCGCCGGGAAATCAAGAGGCAGCACAAGGGATATTCCCGTTTTCTTTATCTCGTCAAGCAACTGGTACTCGTTGCCACCGCCCTTAACAATATACTTATATCCAAACTCCCTGGCTATCTTATCGGCCCTCAGTATTTCATACTTATCATTTACCTCGAATATCTTTGGCAGGTTTTTATTCTTAAGCACTGCCTCCAGTCCGGCATCAAAGAAATAGCCCCCGGGTAGCTTTGAGTACCACTGTGCATCGTAGTTGAACTGGCGCAGCAGGGCTATTGAACCGTACTGAGCCAGGGGATACATTTCCTCCGATATTCCCCTGTCGAACGAATAATTTGAAGAAACCTTGTCTATCAGTACAGATTTATTTGCCTTATCATCGCCAAGGTTAACCAGCACAGCAGTCCCCCTGGCCAGGCCGTTTTGCTTTAGGCTTGCAACAGCACCAAAGCCTGCCTTTCTCAGTTTCTCTGCAGCCCCGGCATCAGGCTTAAATTCGGATACGGCATCATAGCTTTCATGGATATTCTGGTTCCAGTAATCGGCCACCACAGGCTTCTCTTCTGCCTGGGCTCCTCCCCTGCCACCACCCATCATGGCAGCATAGGGGTTAGTCCCCTGTGCACGCTGCTCCTGGGCTACTCCGTAGGCAGAACATATATCTATAAATGAAGGATAGATTGTTTTTCCGCTCATATCCCTTACAATTGTCCCGGCAGGAAAATCCAGGCCGGAGCCCACTGCAGCGATCCTTCCCTTAACTATAAGAATATCAGTGTTTCTAAGAACATTAGCATAATCCACATAAACGCTGGCATTCTTAAGTCCGTATACTTCAATCCTTTCGTCGCTTACCCCCACAACAGGGTAATTGTTCTGGGGCATCGCAATCCTGAAGAGGAATGCCAGGCCCGCCATAAGTAGAATTAGTTTCTTCATAGGAATAATATGTTAATATTTATTTCAGGTTTTAATCAGACCCTGTCATTCCGAACGACAGTGAGGAATCTATTGTCCTTATTCACAAAGCAAAACACAAGCACCCGGTGAAGGCGGTACTCACCCCCCCTGCTTCCCTGCCAGGTATCCTGTAAGATATTTATAGTCGTCGGTCAGTTCTCCGTTTTCGCATATGGTAGCTCGTTTAATCATGCCGTCCTTTCTGCCGAAAATCAGGTCGGGCAGCACATACTCGGTAAGTTGTTCACCAAAATCAGACGAAGCATCACGCGGCAGTTCGCCAGGCAGGTTATCCACCGACATTACCGTAATATTACCTTCTTTCTTAAATGCAGGCTCTTCTTTGCCAGTTGTCCTGTTATAGCCATAGAAGGGATCTGCGATTGTGGTTGCCCGTAGCGTGGAGGCTATTGGTCCGTCAATATCGCAGCTTACGTCGGCTATTACCGATATATTAAATTTCTCATCCTTCAGGTCAGCCCCGGTAATGAATTTTGGTGAATCAGGATCCCAGAAATGGGCAGCAATATAAATATCTGCCACTTCGGTATAGGGTTTAAATGCCGACACATATTCCTTCGGATTTTCAAAGAAATGCCTGAGGTCGAATTTTTTTCCATCCACATGTTTTACATAATCGCCCGGGTTCAGCTGGCATACTACAGGTACGTCGAAGTTTTTTGTAAGGAAGTCGCGTGGTGATACCTGCACGGCATTTGTCTGGTTCAGGGTTTCCATTGCCCCGTTGCCCACACGTCCGTCGCCTGTTACAAGTATCTTGAGACCGGGTATCAGGTCAATCATCTTCAGTCCGGCCCACACCTCTTCCAGGTCGTGGCACTCGTGGCATGGTTTAAGGCTGAACCTGTCAGTCCTTATTCCCCTGGCTCTTAATCCGTTATAAGCTCCCACTATACCGGCCCATCTTCCAAAGGCAACCACCCTGGCGCCATTATCGCGGGTCAGGTATTCATAATCTACCAGGCGGATTTTCTGCTCTATCATTTTCTGCAACATCTCCCTGTTATACGACTGCTCTTTTGCCACATGGGCAAAGAAGAGGTAGGTTTTGCCCGGTATAAAGGTTGATTTCTCGACCTCTTTCACACCCATCAGTATATCGCAGTCGCTCAGGTCCTCTTTCAGCGGTATCTCGAGATACCTGTATTCCTCGTCTTTATAGCACCTGTAATCGCTTGGCTGCACCACAAACTCCACGTCGGGATATTCTATTTGAAGGTTTATTATCTGCGAAGGAGTAAGCGGCACCCTCTTGTCCGGCGGATTCTTTGTCTCTCTCAGGATTCCTATTTTCAGTCTTCTAAGCATCTTGATTATTTTGAAAAATTAATGAGATCAATTTACAAAATAATATAATCTTAATCTCCCGAAATGGATATCTTCTTAAACATATAACAGCTAACAGCTAACTGTTATCACTTATCAGCTATCAGCTAAGAGTTAGCTTTTGTCATTCCAAACGATTTTGTCATTCCGAACGATTTTGTCATTCCAAACGATTTTGTCATTCCGAACGATTTTGTCATT
>JAZBNV010000003.1:0-21167 GCA_036350795.1 Marinilabiliaceae bacterium | reverse complement strand
TATATATATAGGTAAGTTTGCCATGAATTCGTGCCGGGAATACCGAGGAGTGCGACATTTTCCATTTATCAGGATTGGGAGTTACCCATAATACCTCGCCGCTTTTGCAATCTACACCCATCATAAGTGATTCACCTCCCACTGCGAGTACTGCAATATCATTATGTATAAGCGGACACTGGGCAGTATACCACTGCGGTATTTCTGCTCCGTAGTCCCTTACCGGATCAATGGTCCAGAGGAGGTCTCCGGTTTCAGTGTCAAGACACATTACATGGCACCTTGGTCCGATAGAAACAATATAGTCGTCAGTAACGGTGGGGATAGTTCTTGACATCCCGTGGTTTCTTTTTATGGCTACATTATACCACCTTCTCCATATCTCCTGGCCGGTCTCAAGCGAAAAACACCTGAGTGCATCTGCCCTTATCTTCTCATCGTAATCGAGGATATAGACTTTGCCATTATGAATAGCCGGACCGGCATGACCTTCTCCAAGTTTTATCTCCCAGACAATCCCGGGTCCTTCAGGTGGCCAGTCGTCTATGATTGGAGTATTGTCTTTAGATATATTATCATAATCAGATCCCCGGAAGCGGGGCCAGTTATTTTCTGACACAAAATCGCCTGTACCGAATTCTTCAAAGTACTCTCCAATATATACAGTATCGTGCTCTCCTATAAGTTTTGGCCGCTCGTCCATTCCCGGAACCCTCATCTCCAGGTCTTTAACAGGGTCTTTACCAACAAACCAGACGAAGGCAGAAGCAAAAATAAAAATTATAATTGCAGGCAGGATAATCTTATATATATGTGATCTCTCCATACCGGTATAAAGATAAGCTCAAAAATACTCAGAAAGCTGCAAAGATTTGCTACTTTGAGCTTATGTTATAAACCATCAGGAATTCGCCATGCCTGATATAAAGCCTGCCATTATCAATAACAGGATGCGCCCAGTTAGGGCCTTCACCCTTTGTGATCTGGAAGGTGCTCACAATATCAAGCTTTTCAGGACTTACTTTTGCAAGGGCTACATTACCTGATTTTTCTTCATATAGATAGAGCATATTATCTGCCGAGATAATAGGACCCTTGGTAATCCAGCGTTCTTTCCATTTCGTTTCACCGGTATTCCAGTCGACACAGAGCCACGATCCCATGGCGTTGCTCATATGATCTGAGGTATAGATATAATCTCCAACCAGTACCATGCCACCATGATGAGGTTCAAGATCGGGGTTTTTCCACACCAGGTCAAGTTTGCTGGCATCGTCAGATATTTTAAACTGCAGTCCGACATAGTCGTAGCCGTTGGCCACCACCAGTTTACCATCCCTGTAGAGAGGTGTTACGGCGTGGTTCTTTGACATTCTTCCTCCGGGTGCCCTGTGGTGCAGGTCGTAGTTTTCCTTAAAAAGAATTTTTCCGTTGGTGACATCCACTCCAACTAAATCCGGATCAAGAACAGTAACGATAATTTTCCTGTTATTATGCTCGATCAGGAGTGGATTTACATATTGCGGGCCTTTACCCAGTGCTTCTGATTCCCATACAAGGTCTCCGTTTTCTGCATTAAAGGCTACCAGGGAAGCTTTTTTGCCACCCGGTGAAACGATAATTTTTCCGTCAACATATACCGGAGACTCTGAGATACCAAACATCAGAGGTTTTGAGTCATATAATTCAAAATGATTCTTTTCCCATACAATCTTTCCGTCTGTATCCAGGCAAACAATATCACCGCTACCACTAACAAGGTAAATACGATTATTTACGATAGTTGGAATTCCCCTGGTTCCATTATGATTTAAAACCCAGGCTTTACCGTATACGCTCGACCATATCTTTTTACCATCGTGTGTTAAGGCTGTTATCACATCTTCCTCTCCAACTCTGCCGGTAATATAAATCCTGTCTTCGGTAATCGTTGGCGATCCGTAGCCGAAGCCTGACTCTCCATATTCCCAGATCAGCTCAGGACCACTCTCAGGCCATACCTTCAGAAGCCCTGTTTCGCTGTATACTCCGGTACGGTTTGGCCCACGCCAGTCGTAAATCTGTGCAGATAAAGGTAGAGACATTAATAATATAATGCCCGTAACTATAGCTAATCTAATGTTTAATTTCATCATGATTTATTGTATTTAACTGTCCAAAAAATGTTTGGCAATATAATATATATGTTTCTTGAAAAGGTAAATATATTGTAATAATCATTATTTATCTTAAAGATTAAGATTCTCTAAACATAATATAACATTACTTAACATTTAACGGGATTTGAATTAGTTTTACAATGTTTAATCAGATTAAAGTTGTTATGAAGCGATTAATGTTTATAGTAGTAATATTCATGAACCTGGGTCTGATGCTTTTTTCCCAGGGATTTGAAATGAAGTGGTCGGGTCCCGATCGTATTTGGATAGGTGAGGATACATGGGCGAACAGGTTGCAGGACTGGAAAATATCAAACGATGAGTTGCTCTGTGTGGTTTCTGACTGGAACAGGAATCTGGGCCTGCTGACGTGGAGATTGTCTGAGGAGGAGAGTGATTTTAGTTTTTCAGCTGATGTAAGGCTTATTAATACATTCAGGTCATCACGTAACTGGTTTGGTCTAAGGCTTGCTTCGAAAGGCATGTTTAACGATTATCGGGATGATGCAATTTTTGGCAAAGGACTTGATGTGGGGATTACTGCAAACGGCGAGATTTTTTTCGATAAACCATCAGAGAAGTATGAAAAAAATGCCGACGGTATATATCCCTATTTGAAAGAAGGAGTATCTCTAAAGATTGAAGGTTCTTATTCTGACGGTAATTATACAATCAAAGTAGGTGTTTACCGTCTCGATAATCAGGAATTGCTTACTGAAAGCAGTTACAGAAATATTGCATCCTCAGCATTAAACGGATCTATCGCCCTGGTAAGCCATTTTCCCGAAAGTGAAAGCAGGGATGATGCAAGTGTGGCTTTTATGAATTTTGCAGGTTCGGGTGCTAAGCTTGCCTGTTATCCCGACAGGGAATTTGGTCCGATCCTTTTTGCCCAGCATACTCTCAGCAGGGACATCCTTAAAATGAGTGCACAACTTCCTCCTATGGGGAAAGGAGATTCAAGGTATGTTTCATTGGAGCTAGGAAAAGGAGATACATGGAAACAGGCAGATGAATCAGTAATTAATCCGCATTCGCGGTCTGCTCTTCTCAGGGTTGAAGACTGGGATAGCTCGAGAGATCATAAATACAGGCTTGTATATAAATACCTGCGGTCGGATGGGGAGAAAGATACCTGCTATTATTATGGAACCATAAAAAAAGATCCTGTAGATAAGGAATCAATCCGTGTAGCAGCATTTACAGGGAATAACGACCTGGGCTTTCCTAATAATGATCTCTGGTCAAACGTGAAAAAACAAAATCCGGATATTCTTTTCTTCTCGGGCGACCAGATCTATGAGCCGGTTGCGGGTTACGGACTGCAACGATCACCGGTAAATATGGCGATGCTCGATTACCTGAGGAAATGGTATATATTCGGATGGGAGTATGGCGATCTTTTAAGAAATGTACCCAGTATATCTATTCCTGACGATCATGATGTGCTTCATGGCAACCTGTGGGGTGAGGGAGGAGTTATATCACCGGCAAATGGAAGCGAGAGAGAAAGACAGGACTTCGGAGGTTACAAAATGCCTGCCGTATTTGTGAATATGGTAGAAAGAACACAGACTTCACATCTTCCTGATGGATGGTCTGAGAATGTACTGCCATCAGGTATTGGAACATATTATACAGAATTACAATACGGTGGGATAAGTTTTGCGATTATAGAAGACAGGAAGTTTAAGTCAGCACCACAGGAACTTTTACCCGCGGCGGATATTATTAACGGATGGCCCCAGAACATGGATTTTGATGTAAAAAACCAGGCCGATCATCCTGATGCCAGTTTGCTTGGAAAGGAACAGCTTGATTTTCTCGATGCATGGTCATCTGACTGGAGCAGGGGTACATGGATGAAGGTTCTGCTGTCGGCTACAATTTTCAATAACGTAGCCACACTGCCTACATCATCAACAAGTGATGCAGTTGTTCCAGGCCTTACAATCTTCGGAGAAGATGAATATGCCTCAGACGATAAGATGGTGACAGACTTTGATTCAAATTCATGGCCGCAGACCGGGAGAAACAGGGCTGTATCTGCAATACGTAAGGGCTTTGCTGTTCATATAGCAGGAGATCAGCATCTGGGTTCAACAATACAATATGGGGTAGAGGAATTTGGTGATGCAGGCTTTGCTATCTGTGTGCCTTCCATATCAAATTACTGGCCACGGAGATTTTACCCCCAGGGCGGTGAGCCACTTGAAGGCGAGCCTGATTATACTGGAAACTTTATTGATGGCTTTGGGAATAAGATGACTGTGTATGCTATTGCAAACCCGGTGTTTTCAGGGAAAGAGCCTTCGGCACTCTATGACCGTTCAACCGGGTATGGTATAATCGATTTTAACAGGAATACGCGAGAAATTACTTTTGCCAACTGGCCCAGGTTTGCCAACCCGGAGGAGGGAGGTAAGCCATACAGGGGATGGCCGCTTACTGTAAATCAGCTGGACAACTTTGGCAGCAGTGAAGTCTTTTACCTGCCTGAAATAATAATAAGTGGCATAGATAAGCCTGTTATTAAAGTGCTGGAAGCAGAAAGCGGAGCTCTGATTTATTCGCTCAGAATCCAGGGTAATAAGTTCAGGCCCAGGGTATTTAATAATACTGCCTGTAATATTGAGGTGGGTGATCCGGATTTAAATAAATGGGAGCTCATAATGAATCTGAATCCAGACAAGAAGAAGAAGGGCTCAATTAAGATTGATTTTTAGTGATATTGCTTATCTTTATTGTAACACTTGATCTGATATTCTTAATAATCCGGGAATATTATCTGTCGCAATATGGAAAGCTCTGGTTCAAAGATTCTAAGTATCGATATCGGTTCGGTTGCAATATCTGCTGTGCTGTACGATAGTGTACGAGGTGTGCATCAGAAGCTATATCGCTATCACCATGGCAGGGTTGAGTCAAAATTACCGGAAGTGCTCGGGCAATTCGATCTTGATGGACTTAAATATGTAGTAAGCCCTTCAGCAAATAACTGGTTGTCTGATATTGTCAGGGTTTATGATTCCCAGGCCTGCCTGATAAAGGCTTCTAAGTACTATTATAATAAGCCTCCTGCTGTACTTATGGTGGGAGCAGGTAAATTCCAGCTGCTTAATTTCGACAGCGAGGGTAAGTTCCTGTACTCATCAACAAGCACCTCCTGTGCTGCCGGCACAGGCAGCTTCCTTGACCAGCAGGCGGGCCGGCTTGATTTAGGGAGTGCCTCAGATCTGGCAGACAGGGCTGATAAAAACAGGGATGACCTTCCTGAAATAGCATCGCGCTGCTCGGTCTTTGCCAAAACAGACCTGATACATGCCCAGCAGGCCGGATACTCTCTCGAGTCAATCTGCGATTCGCTTTGCAGGGGACTGGCAAAAAATATCTGCGACACAGTATTTACAGATAGCAATATTCCTGAGGAGATAGTATTTGCAGGAGGAGTTTCTCTGAACAGGGCCGTTGCAAGGCATATTGAAAAGATTACAGGGGCAAGCATGAAAATTCATGATTTGTCGGTATTCTTTCCTGCTATAGGGGCTGCCTTGCTGCATGCCAAAGAGATACAAACAGCCAGTAAAGCTGTTGATCCCGTGGATATTATTAAGATCCAGGATTATAAAAAGGAATATGTATATAAAGCACTTTCATTAAAACTGAGTAACTACCCTGAGTTCAATAAAGGAGAAGAACTGATCTTTGAATCACGATCTGTCGATCACCCGGGGAAGGTACAGGTTGATACTTACAGTCCTCCTGCCAGAGAACAGGAAATATTTATAGGAATTGATATTGGTTCAACAAGTACCAAGGCCATAATAACAGATAAAAGAGGTTTACCTCTCTCCGGCTTCTATACCTATACCCATGGTCAGCCCCTAAGTGCAACTAAAATAATACTGGATGCTATAAGGTGGTATGCCGGTGAATGCTCATCCCGGCTTATTGTTAAAGGTCTTGGCACAACAGGGTCGGGTCGCAAATTTATCGGTTCGATAATCGGGGCCGATAGTATACTTGATGAGATTACAACGCATGCAAGAGCGGCCTTTCATCTGAATCCTGATACAGATACGATAATTGAGATCGGTGGGCAGGACGCAAAGTTTACCCTGCTCAGAAACGGGCAGGTGACATTCTCAAAAATGAATTCGGTATGTGCTGCAGGAACTGGAAGTTTTATCGAAGAACAGGCGCAAAAAATGAATGTGAGCCTTGGCGATTATTCGAGCCTTGCAGAAAATGCACCTTCACCCCTTGCCAGCGACAGGTGCACGGTTTTTATGGAAAGGGATATTAATTACTATGTCAACAGGGGATATTCTCAAAGTGAAATACTTGCAGCCGTATTACACTCAGTAAGGGATAATTATCTTAAAAAAGTTGCGGTAGAATCACTTATCGGAGAAAATGTCTGCTTCCAGGGAGCAACAGCTAAAAACAAAGCACTTGTAGCTGCTTTTGAGGCTAAACTGGAAAAACAGATTTTTGTATCTCCCTACTGCCATCTTACCGGTGCCCTCGGAACAGCCCTTCTTCTGGCTGACGAGTTCACAGGTAAAAGCAGCTTTAAAGGCTTCGGCATAATAGATGAGAAAATTGAAATTAAAGGCGAAATCTGTGAGCTGTGTAATAATCATTGCAGGATATCTGTTGCTGATGTAATGGGGGAGAAGGTTGCCTACGGTTTCCTCTGTGGTCGTGATTATAAGAGTCAGAAATTCGTTGACAAAAACATATCAGGCTTCGATCTCATTAAATCAAGGAAGAACATAATTAATATCAGACAGTATGAAGTTAAATCAGGAATAATTATCGGCTTACCTGCGGCAATCCATATGTTTTCTGATCTGAAATTCTGGACCCTGTTCTTCCATGAACTTGGATACCCGGTGGTAACAAGCAGCAATCTCCATGATCCCCTTGAAGAGGGAAAGATGCTCTCAGGAGCTGAGTTTTGTGCCCCAATGCACTCAATGTACGGACATGTAAACTGGCTGAAGGATAAATGTGATTATATTTTCCTGCCGGGTTCTCTTGAGAACAGGAGTGCCGACGAGCCCTTCTATGAAAATTACTGCTACTATACCCAGTTCAGCCCCCAGGTTGTTTCACTGATTAATTCAGAAATTAAGCAGAAAACACTTACACCACTGCTGTACTTTGATAAGGGAAGGGAATATGTTCTTAAAAACCTGCACAAGTCATTAAAAAATATCAGGGGTTTTACTGCCTCGCTGAAAGAAATCCGGGAAGCATGGCAAAAATCAGAATCCTGGACCAGGCTGGAGATGGAAGAACTCAGGAAACTATTTCACTCGAATTTCAACGAAGAAGAAGGCTATTCAGTAGTACTGCTGGGGAGGCCATACCTTGTGCTTGCACCTTCGCTTAATAAAGGAATTCCCGAAATCTTTGGCAGCCTGGGTATTAAATGTTTCTACCAGGATATGCTTGAAAAGCCTGAGAAAACAGATAAAGATCTGACCAGGCTGCTAAAATCGATGCCCTGGCATTTTGCAGTAGATGTACTTTTAAAAGCCAGTACGATAGCCCGGGCCAGTGGACTTTACCCGGTATTTGTTACCGGGTTTAAATGCGCTCCTGATTCCTTTGTGCTGGAATATTTTCAGAAACTTATGGATGCCTCGGCTAAACCCTACCTGATTCTCCAGATTGATGAGCATGATTCGAATGTTGGATACGAAACAAGAATAGAGGCCGCCATCAGGTCGTTCAGAGGCCATTATAATGATGAAAAAACCGAAAAATACGGAGCAGGTAAACCTGGATTTCCAACTACAAAACTGGATAAGAATAAGACGCTTCTCTTTCCTAACTGGGACCAGCTTGCCGGGCCTTTACTTACGGCCAACCTGAGAAGGTTTGGATACAGGGCAGAGCTCCTGGAACATACTATGCTGGGAATACAGAAGGCAATGTCCACTAATACCGGGCAGTGTCTGCCACTTAATATTATTGCACAGGATGGAATAGAATATATCAGGAATAAAGAGCTGTTTCCGGAAAGTACTTCACTATGGATTACCGAAACCCGACTGACATGCAATATCAGGATGTATCCCCAGTTTATTAAGACTATTTTTGAAAACCAGGGAGGTGGATTGGAAAAGGTGGATGTTTACTCTGGTGAGATTGCACATAATGAATTATCGCTGGCTATTACTTATTATGCATATTTTGCATATATGTTTTCAGGGCTGCTGCGAAGAGTGGGTTGTAAATTAAGGCCCTACGAGCTTAATCCCGGAGAAACAGACAGGGCAATTGCGAATGCCATTGATATCCTGACCCTTGCCTTTGAAGGAAAGGCAGGCCTTGAATCGAGTCTGAAAGAAGCCATGAAGCCCTTTCATCAAATTAAGACTGAGAAAACCCCACGACCACTTGTAGCAATATTTGGCGATTTTTTCGTCAGGGATAATGATGTAATGAACCAGGGACTTATTTATGATATTGAGCGTTATGGAGGCGAGGTTCATACAACACCTTATAATGAGTTCTACTATCTATCATCACATAACGTTATGAGAAGAAGAGAGGTTAAAGACGGAAAGCTGGTTGTTGCCGGTCTAAGAGCACTGGCCGGCGGACTGAATTTAATCCAGAGAAAATATTACAGGCATTTTGAGCCCTTCCTCGGGCCACAGAGAAAGGGACTTAAACCATCGGTAAACGAAAAAAACCTCAATAAGTTTAATATCGATAAGTATCATTCTGGCGAGTCATATGATAATCTCCTCAAGATATTCTACATAGCCCATACCTATCCTGAAACAAAACTATTTGTACAGGCAAATCCAGCTTTCTGCTGTCCCTCTCTTATTACAGAAGCAATGAAAAAGGAGATATGGAAACATACCGGCATTCCAATTGTGACAATTACATATGATGGCACCACAGAAAAGAAGAATGATGTGCTGGCACCTTATCTAAGTCAGGCAGTAAATTAATAACGGCATTAATAACGGCATTAATGCCGTTATTATTATGTATTAATAGACAGAATAGGAGTATTATACACGAATAAAGATATCTTTAAAACTATTTCGTTTTTGCAATAAGGAAAACGGGATTGTCATTTGGATCAAGTTGATCGCAAAGAGAATTTAACCTTTTTTTAATCTGGACAGATGCTTCTGGGTCATCATTGATCAGATCCCTGAGATTGAATAGCTCCTGCACCTCGTAAATCTGGGAGAACAGTCCGTTGGATTGTATTGACTCAATAGTTTTGTCAGAACCCAGGAAATCATCTTTAATCTTGTCTATGAGGTAAGCTGAACCATTACTTTTGTTAAAAATAAATATTATATACTCATCGAATGTAGCTCGCTTAAAGTCGCTGTTATCGAATGATTCGTGGCCCGAGACTCTTGAGAATATTCCCCTTACCATATTCGTGTTAAGGGGCATTAAAAAAAGAAGGACATCACCAATATCCTGTTGGATTCCCGTGTACATATTACCCTTAAAGGAGTAAATGGAGTGAGGTACCAGTTCACCACTTTCAATATAATACATTTTATTCCCGCCATGAGAATAATTAAACATAAGCTTATTATCTATCAGGTATACGTTTGCATAATATGCCTTAAAATCATTGCTATGATTGATTCTGAATAACTCTCTACCCGATAAGGTCTGAGAAATAACACGGCAGCTATCTTCAAACGACAGAGGCGACAGAATTATAAGGGAGTCGCTTACTAAGAAGTCATTAATAGTTCCATCAGTGTTAATTTTTATCTTGCTGAATTTTCCGCCTGGCAGCTTAAAGGCCTTTAAAAACCCTGCGCTATAATAATCGGAGGCAATTATCAGCGATTGAGTCAGCTCATTGTATTCAAGATGATAAGATCCGATTACTTCTCCGGGGCCTGTTCCGCGACCGGTAATTTTCCTGATAAATTTTCCATCTCTGCCAAAAAGCATAATCCCATTCATACTGGTCCCTACAATTATATAGTCCTCGGTGACATACCTTCTGAATACATCATCAACCAGGCATTCTTCATTTGTCTCGAGCCTGGTGATCTGGAAGTCTTTCATAAGATCGGTGAATGACAGTTCACCTTTTTCTGTAATCTTTTCGATCTCGATTACCGGTATTCCATCTTTGTTTACGCTTATGCAATCGCTTTTTTTATTCGAACAGGAACTAATACTTATTGCCAGGGCTAGCAGGAGCAGGGCAGGGGCATTTTTCATGTCTGGAAACGGCTGGTTAGACAGATGTAAGGTAGTTATAAAATTTTTCAGGGCAAAAAATCACAGCTATACGAGCAGTATGCTATGTACGGTAAACGGTAAACGGTAAACGGTAAACGGTAAAATTCAACAACTAAACCTTAAACCCTATAAACCCTATAAACTTTATAAACTCTATCAACTCTATCAACTCTATCAACTCTATCAACTTTATCAACCTCTTCCCCGAGGCCTTCGCCATTTACTCCTGTCTTATTATATCAACAGGGTTTTTACCAGAAAGGCGGAGTGAGTGGAATAGCACTGTCAGAACTGTAATGATTACTGAAAGCAATCCTGCAAGCAGGATTACAGGGATTGATATATCTGCCCTGAAAGCAAAATTACTTAACCACATTTTTATTCCGATTACGGCAAGGGGCACTGCAATAACAAAGGATATAAGTATCCATGAAATGAATTTCTTTACCAGTGATGTAAGAATGACAGATGGTTCAGCACCAAATACTTTCCTTATACCCATGCTTTTTTCTTTCTGTACACAGTAAAAAGCAGTCATGCCAAAGAGTCCGATAACTGCAATCAGAACCGAGACCAGGGTAAAGGCTACAAAGAGTCTGATAAGCCTGTCTTCCGACTTATACTGCAGGTTGAAATCCTGTTCAAGAAAGAAAAACCTGAAAATTTTACCAGGGAAAAGCTCATAAAACTTTTCCTCAACCAGAGCCAGTCTGTGGCTATCGAAACCGGCAGCTTCATATTGAAGAGTGAGATACCTGCCATCTTCTGTATCGCCGCAGAACATTCCAAAAGGTTCTATCTCCTTCTGAAGTCCCTTATAGTGAAAATCCCTGAGAATCCCGTGCAACTTTTCCCTTTCATTTATTGATTTAGTCATTGCTTCGTCTGTAGATCCCCATCCAAATGCTCTTACAGCTGCCTCGTTCTGGATATATCCCAGGTTCGACTCCTCACCGAGGTTTTTATCAAATTTCTGTCCTGCAATAATCTCAAGCCCGTATAGATCAATAAAATCATGGTCGACTTCTATGCAATTAACCGGGTGTGTATTTTCCCTTTCCTCCCCTGATGGCCATAGCCGCCATGTATAGGTTCTTCTTCCCGGAACACTTGAAGATACCGAAGCGCCTGAAAATAGCCCGGCCCCAATAAATTCCTCTTTTACCTGTTCCCTGTTTCCTGAGTTTACCATTCCTTCGGGCAGTTCAATAATAAGCTTATCTTTTATGGAAATACCCGTATTCATGTTCTTCATGTAGTTTACCTGCCTGTAAATAAGGGAGGTGCCGATAATAAGTATAATTGAGAGTGCAAACTGTATTACAATAAGCACCTCCTTAAAATCAAAGTTGCCAATTGTGGCAAATAAGCTTCTTTTTCCTGACCTGGCCGGTGCAAGGATCGAAAGGTAAAATGCAGGATAGGATCCGGCACCAAATCCAAGTAGGAGAATAATTGAAATTATTACAAGCCAGATACCCGGTGAGGAGTAATCAAGTATCAGGTTCATGCCGGTCATATCATTCACAAACGGAAGCAGCATCTCAACAAGGAAAACCCCAGTTATATGGGATATAAAAACCAGGATTAAGGATTCACCAATAAACTGGTAAACAAGTTGTCTCCTGGTAGCTCCCAGAGTTTTTCGTGTACTTACCTCCTTTGCCCTTATAGAATAGGAAGCAATACTCAGGTTAATATAATTTAATCCCGACATTGTTAGTATCAGGATAACCGTACCTATCAGTATATATATATATACAGGATTTGCTGAATCTTCCCAGTCCCAGATCATGCTGTTATTCTCCCTGGCCAGATGAAGCCCTTTCAGTGGCTGAATAAACATATCCTGCTCGCCCCTGTAGTAAGTGTCATCGGTAGTGTTGAAATGCTCCGGGATGTCTTTGATCCAGTCTTCGAATGCTTCTATATTTGCTCCCGCCTTGAACTTGATAAATGTCATCAGAAACCGGCCTGTCCTGTCCCATCCTTCAGGTCCAGGCTGGTTTTCATAAGTAATCCACGATTCATAAAAATCATGCTGAAAACGGCTATTGTCAGGCATATTGCGGATAACGCCCGTAACTTCATACAGAACTGTGTCGATACTTATTAATTCTCCGACAGGATTTACATTATCGAAGTACTTATTGTACGCTCTCTCAGATAGTACAACAGTATTCGGCCTGAGCAGGCATGTTTCCCTGTCGCCGTAAATAAAATTTGTCTTTATTATTTTAAAAATATCCGGTTCAACAAATTCGTGTCTTTCCTCAATAAAGGATTTATCTCCGTAAGTTACAGTAGCCGGCCTGTTGGGACCGTATCTTGCCATATATTCTATTCCATCATAATTTTTAAGAACATAGTCAGAATATTTCTGAGCAGTGCAGGCAAAGGTTGTGGTTTCACCCCTTGCAGTGCTTGTCTGGCCGATACGGTATATAAGATCAATATCATTGTGAAACCTGTCATAACCAAGTTCAAAGCTCAGCAGAGTGAAAATGTAAATGGAGCAGGCAATTCCGAGTGATAGTCCAAGGATATTAAATACAGAATTCCATCGGTATCTCAGAAAATTCCTGAAAGCAACTTTTATATAATTTTTTCTCATGGCATTCTTTTTTTTCCACTAGCATGGAGGCAAGTAATATGCCATAATTCTATGTTATTGATAATTAACAATATAAAAGGTGTAAGAGATATAGGTTTGTATAATATACGACACTAAACGTCATATTTAATACATTTACTCTTATGTTTACATTACAATATATAAATATATGAAGAAAGAGGGGAAAATTCTGGTGGTTGATGATAGCACCAGTATTCTGGAATCATGTCAGCAGTTATTGAAGCATGATTTTGAGAAGGTCGATACCATAAGCAACCCGGGGCGGATACCTGAAAAGATTGGGGGAACAGACTATGATGTGATTTTGTTGGATATGAACTTCAGCGCAAGTGTGAGCAGTGGCAACGAAGGGCTTTTCTGGCTCAGGGAGATACTGGCATCTGATCCTGGTGCTGTTGTAATTATGATAACCGCATACGGAGATATCGACCTGGCTGTAAGATCGGTAAAGGAAGGGGCTGCCTATTTTATTCAGAAACCCTGGGAACCTGCAAGGTTAATTGCCACGATACAATCAGGAATGAAATTCAGAAAAGCCAATATCGAAGTAAGGAACCTTAAAAGAAGGAACCAGCTTCTGAACTCAGGTGGAGCAGCATCCGGGCCGGTGATTATGGGTAGTTCGCCTGCCCTTAAGAAATGCCTGGACATGGTATCAAAAGTAGCGGCTACTGATGCCAATGTACTTCTTTCAGGCGAGAATGGCACGGGTAAGGAATTGTTTGCCAGGGAGATTCACAGATTATCCGGCCGCAGACAGGAGGTTTTTATTTCTGTGGATATGGGAACTGTTTCTGCCTCTCTCTTCGAAAGTGAATTATTCGGTCACCGAAAGGGGGCCTTTACCGATGCAAAGGATGACAGGACAGGGAGGATTGAACTCGCTGATATGGGTACTCTTTTTCTTGATGAAATTGGGAACCTGCCAGTATCCTTGCAGGCAAAGATTCTAACGATGCTGGAACAGAGGCAAATAACTCCGGTAGGATCAAATAACCCGGTTGATGTGGACCTGAGGCTTATTTCTGCTACCAATATGAATCTTCAGGATATGGTGGGGGATAAGCTTTTCAGGGAAGACCTTCTTTACAGGCTTAATACAATAGAGATTCGTGTACCTCCGCTCAGGGACAGGGGAGAGGATATAGCTCTGCTTACTGACTATTTCCTGCAGAAATTCAGCCGGCATTATAATAAAAACGGAATAAAGATAGATGCTAATGCCTACAGCGAATTAATATCCTATCACTGGCCCGGAAATGTAAGGGAATTGAAGCATGCGGTAGAGCGGGCTGTAATTCTTGCCGATTCACATATACTGAAACCGGCTGATTTTTTTAATCCTTCATCAAAAGATCAGGGATTTATTAGCCAGGCAGTAAGACCACTGGCGCTGGTAGAGAAAGAGCTTATATCGGCAGCCCTCGAAAAAAACGAAATGAATATAAGCAGGGCTGCCAGGGATCTGGACATAAGCAGATCTACACTTTACTCAAAAATTAAGAGATATGGCTTATAGGAGATTTTATATTACATTAATAATCAGGGTGCTGTTAATACTCGCAACAAGTATCTGGTTTTCTGAAGCTCTCCGTGCACCATGGAATATTTATACCCTGGTGGTTGTTTCCGGGCTTCTGATTCTTCAGGTGATAAGTCTCGTTTATAGTATAAACAGGGTGAACAGGAGTATCAGCAGTTTTTTTGACAGTATACAGGAAATCGGGTCGTCTGTGAGACCTCATTTCAGGGTCGAAGACAACTCTTTCAGAAACCTTTCCATATCTGTCGGACGCGTGGCAGATATGATCCATGAAGCAAGAAAGGAGAACGAGAGGCAGCTTGGATTTTTGAAATTTGTTCTTAAAAATATACCTGCAGGATTAATAATTGTAAACTCCCGGGATAAGATTCTGGAGTTCAACCAGACAGCGAGCAGTATCCTGGGACTTGAGCACTGCAGCACCCTGGGGGATCTTGGTAAGGCTCATCCTTTATTGCAGAATGAACTTATGCAGTTTAAGCCCGGATACTCATCGACATTGAAACTAAAGATAAACAATGCTCTTGAATACCTGCATTTAAAAGTAGCTGGCTTGAAGAGTGGAAATGATGATCTGAGGATTCTTACTGTGCAGAACATTACCCGTGAGATGGAAGAAAATGAACTGGATTCGTGGCAAAAGCTCACCAGGGTTCTGACGCACGAAATAATGAACTCCCTGACACCAATATCATCCCTCGCCGAAGCTGCCAGAAAATGTCTTACATCGCCTGAGGTGCTTGGACTTAAGAATAAAGCGGTAATGGATCGTATAGAGGACACTCTTCTAAATCTTGATCTTATTGATAAAAGAAATGCAGGTATCAGAAGTTTTGTTTCGTCATATAAGAGGGTCAGCCAGGTTCCGGTTCTGAATCCGGAAAATATAAATATTAACCAGCTAGTAAAGCATAATTTGATTGAACTAAAATCAGAGCTGGAAAAGAATAATATTACCCTGGATATAGAATATGGAGAATGTCCTGATTTATATATAGATGAAAAGCTTGCAGGCCAGGTTCTTACAAATATCTTAAGAAATGCAATAGAGGCAATGACGGAGTCAGACATGAAGAAACTTAAGATACGGACCTTAGCTGAAGAAGGCCGGGTTCTTGTTGAAATAAGCGATTCCGGTAAAGGAATTCCGCCTGATGATTTAGAGAATATTTTTACACCCTTTTATACAACAAGGGAGAAGGGTATGGGTATAGGGCTGAGCCTTTCGAGGCAGATTATGCGCTTGCATAAGGGTAGCATTAAAGTAGTTTCCAGTCCGGACAAGGAAACCAGATTCACCCTGGTATTTTGATTTATAAGCTTATAACTTTTTTAGCTGGTATATGTCTTTCCTCCTGTCTTTCAGGTTTCTGACACTTCCAAACTGATGAAGCTCGCGGAGCAGGTCAATATCAACATCAGCTATAAGGATCATTTCTGTATTGGGTGTGGCCTCTGCTTTTATACCATTGGCAGGAAAAGAGAAATCGCAGGGTGTAAAGACCATTGCCTGTCCATACTGAATATCCATATTATGGACTTTTGGAAGATTACCAACACTGCCTGCAATGGCAACATAGCATTCGTTCTCAATTGCCCTGGCCTGGGCACAGTTCCTTATACGTGAGAATCCATTCTGTGTATCTGTAAGATAGGGTGCAAAGAGAATGTCCATTCCTTCATCTGCCAGTAACCTGCTCAGCTCAGGGAATTCTATATCATAACAAATTAGTATACCTATTTTACCACAGTCTGTGTCAAAGGCTTTTATCTTATTTCCACCCTGCAGACCCCATACTTTATACTCATCGGGTGTTACATGCAGCTTCTCAAATCTTTCAACAGCTCCATCGCGCTTGCACAGGTAGCCAACATTGTAAAGACTTCCGTCAACCAGCTCCGGCATGCTGCCGGTAATAATGTTTATATTGTAGGATATAGCAAGCTCGGAGAATTTCTTTACAAGATACTCTGTATGGGATGCCAGCTCCCGGATGGCTTCAGGCTCTGTTAAATGATTGTTTTCGGCCATCAGAGGGGCGTTAAAAAATTCAGGGAAAAGTGCAAAGTCTGACCTGTATCCTGAAACGGCGTCAACAAAGTACTCTGCCTGCTGCATCAATTCATCAATATCCCTGTACAACCTCATCTGCCACTGTATAAGGCCGAGCCTTACTATTTTCTTTAAGGGTGATACCTTCTTTGAAGGTTTTTCATAGTAAATATTGTCCCATTCAAGCAATACTGCATAGTCTTCTGATTCAATATCTCCTGTCAGGTAGCCCTTGATAATTTTTGCAGGATGAAAATCATTCGACATCTGGAAGTCCAGTACAGGATCATGAATTTCTTTTTTCCTTACCAGAGATATATACTCTTTCGGAGTAAGCTCGGAGGAATACTTATGATAGTTAGGTATTCTGCCACCAAAGGCTATTCCCTTCAGATTCAGTCTCTCGCACAGGTCTTTCCGGTAATCATATAACCTTCGGCCCAGTCTTAAACCCCTGAAAGAAGGTCTTATAAAGACATCGATTCCATAGAGCATATCTCCATCGCTGGTGTGGGTACTGAAAGTATAGTTGCCTGTGACCTGGCTGTATGTATGATTATTGTCGAAAAGTGAATAGTCAACAATAATTGAAAGGGCACAGCCGGCAAATTTATTATCAACCCAGATAACAACCTGTCCTTCCGGGAACTTTTCAAGGAGAGTTTTAATCTGGTTTTCATTCCATAAGAGGTTTTGCATGCTGGAGTATGCATCAACCATTGCTTCTTTAAGCTCTTCAAAATCAGAAAGAGTCAGGAATTTCAGCTGAATGTTATCTGCTTCTGATGAAGATTTTACCTGTGCCATGCTGCAATAAATTTATTATAATCTTTTTGGCAAATATATTAATAATACATCTTGTATACGATAATCGCAATGCAATATCTATACTGTGTATAATACTGACAATCTGTAATATATAAGATAGTATATTAACAAATCTCCCCCGGATATATATTTTTAGAGTCCGAAATAAGCCTGCTGATCCCGGGAGAAGATATTTTTATTCAATAACCAGGATTTTATTTTTAGGGTATTTAACAGAGTACTTTAATTTCAGGTCCTTCCTGTCCTTAGGGTTCAGCTTAAAGCTCCATTTTATCTCGCCGTTTTTATCGTTATACTCTGCCCCTGATTTATCTGAAATTTCGAGCTCAATCTCTGTGTTCATTGGTACCGGAACCTGGTCAATTACCAGCATATTTATCTGCTGGTCCCTGTTATTCCTTACGGCAATTTCCCATGCCCTGATGTCCTCCTGTTTTGTACCGATAAATTGTTTGGTTTTTACATCCTTTATTTTTTCCCTTGTTACACTTACATTCTTGTCGCGCCCTAGCGAAAGGCTCAAAGTATCCTTAATAAACCTTACATCAAGAACAGATTTACCTGTATAGGTGCCTTCGAAAAAAAGGTTCGCCTCTCCCTCGAGGAGCTTATATTTTTCCCAGTCAGAGATATTGGCAATAAGGAAAGCATCCTTTTCAATCTTAGGCACGCAATAATACTCATAGTAAGCCGGAACTTCGAATTCTGCCATTTCAACAGCATAAGACTTACTGTCCGACATCAGGGTATATGGCATGGATATCTCAAATTCGACTGTAGTCTGGTTTTCAAGCTGCAGGACTGGTACCGGTATTGAACTGTCAGCTGCCCTGTTCATTTCTGCAGGGGAAGAAGTACCCCGTAATACAGCACCAGCTGTTTTACCCTGCAGCGACCTGGAATCAAGCTCCATGGATTTTGTGGCATTCCTTCCATAAGCTGTAACCACTACTTCATTGAGCGCCATTACGTCTTCCTCCATGCTAACGTTAATATTCGAACTTCTTACCGGGAGTTCCCTGTCTTTGAATCCGATAAATGAGTATTTAAGCGAACCGGCGTTTGGAGGTATACTTATTGAGTACCTTCCATTTACATCTGTATTGGTACCAATAGTTGTGCCTGATACCTGTATAACAGCTCCTGGTAAGGGATTTCCATCAGAATCGTACACAAGACCTTCCACCTGGCTGATATTTGCATGATATGAAGGTGGTACAGTGCCATAGTTAAGGAAGTAAGGACTTATTTCCGGTGCTACACCAGAGATATCAGGATTACCCGATGAGAAACTAATCCTTACGTCTTTCCAGTCTGACTTTGTGTCCTGGTGTACATTTGCCTTATATACAATCTGAAGTGGTTTATTAACCGATATTGCCTTAATATCATAGCTGGGATACCAGCCTGCATTACGAACAACATAGGACAGATCGATTTTGATGCTTGTCTTTTGTTCAGATTTTACAGTGATCAGTATTTCTCCGCTTGCGTATTCCTTTTTAGTTGTGATGGTTGATATCTGCTCACTTATCTTTGCTGACATCTCACGCAGTTCTGAAATTGTCTTTCTTCTTTCTATCTCCTTCATTTTCAGTAAGGTTAGTTTCTCGCCATAGAAATCGTATGCCTCTCGCAATGATGCAACACTTACTTCCTGGCTTTTGCCTCCGATTACACGATTAGACTGCAGAAAGAGGATCTCCTCTGAAATAATTGCAAGATAGGTTTCTTCAAGCCTGATTTTTTCAAGAATATTATTCAGTTTGCTTTCCAGGTTTACCAGTTCATCAGGTTTTTTTAATGCTTCCAGAAAGTTTTGCTGGTGATTTACAGCCAGGACATTAACAGGACCCTGCACTTTTGCCTGGATACTCCTGGCTTCAATAAAGGGAGATAGATTCTTAAACTTAAGCGTTGTTTTACCCGCTTCCAGTGATATACTTTTGCTGCGTGTTACCTGTGCACTTTCAAAAAACACTGTTACACTGCTTATTTCGGTGGTAATTTCCTTCTCAGGAATATCCTGTGCTGCCAGGGACAGAGCCGTGACAAAAAAAATAAGGGATTGAATTGTCTTCATAATTGTTTTTCTGATAGGATGCAGTTTTCTGTAGAATTCCATAAAATTACTCAAAAATATGCCATGGTGTAAGTTTGATATCGGGTGAAATCATAAATTATATCCCGAATTCCTGCCCGACATCCGGTATATGGATATTATTAAATCCCCTCGTCTCCAGGTAGTCCCTGTATTTGGTCTGTGCTTCAATTTCACCATGTACCAGGAAGGTTTGCTTAATAGCACCTGGATCCTGGCATAAGAGAAACTCGGCCATCTCTTTATAGTCGCCGTGACCGCTGTAAGAGTCGATACGTTCTATGTCAGCTTCTACCACGTAGCGATTACCGTGAATGGATATTTCTTTTTCACCTCTGAGTAATCTGGCCCCCAGTGTTCGTGGTGCACAGTACCCAACTGCAAGTACAGTATTCTTAGAATCTGAGATGCTGTTTGCAAGGTGGTGCTTAACTCTGCCTGCTTCCATCATGCCTGATGCAGAAATAATCACCACCGGTTCCTTGATCTTATTAAGCTTTTTAGAGTCTTCTGCCATTTTTATATAATGCAGACTATTAAAGCCGAAGGGATCAGGGTCCCTTTCCATTATCTCAAGAATGTTCCTGTTAAAGCACTCCGGGTGCAGCCTGAATATTTCAGTGGCATTTACTGCCAGCGGACTATCTACATAGATATCTATCCTTGGCAGTCTTCCTTCATTATAGAAATTATTAAGTGTGTATACTATGTCCTGGGTTCTTCCTACGCTGAATGAAGGGATTATCAGTTTTCCTTTTTTCTCAACACAGGTTTTATGAATTACCCGCAACAGCTCTTTTTCAGCATGAATATTATCGTGATGCAGCCTGTCACCATAGGTAGCTTCCGTAATAAGGTAATCAGCCTGGGGGAATGCTTTGGGAGGGGCCAGGATGCGATTTACCGGTCGACCGATATCACCCGTATAGGCGATCCTGTGAGTACGATCACCTTCTTTTATCACGAGGTTTGCCACACCACCTCCAAGCATATGACCGGTATGTGTAAACTCAACAGTTATGTCCCTGTCGATAGCATAGGTCCTGTTATAGGCTATCCCGATAAATAGCTGCATGACTTCAAGAGCGTCGTCTTTGGTATAAAGTGGCTCAACAGGCTCCAGGCCTTTCCATGCTCTTTTTTTATTAAAAGTCCGTGTATCATGCTCCTGTATGTAACCTGAATCGGCCAGCATTATTGAGCACAGGTCGCGGGTGGCACTTGTACATATTATCGATCCCCGGAAACCAAGTTTGTAGATATATGGTATCAACCCGCTATGATCAATATGTGCGTGTGATAGTACCAGGTAATCTATCTCGGCTGGATTAAAGCCAAGCTTGCGGTTCAGGCTGTCAGTTTCCAGGCCTTTGCCCTGGTACATACCACAGTCAAGCAGTATCCTTCGTCCGCTTTGTGTTATAATAAGGTGCTTGCTCCCTGTTACCTCACGGGCAGCACCCAGAAATTTTATTTTCATAGCAATCGCTTTCTATCAAAAGTAGTGATAAAAAGGATTGGAAGGTTTATAAAGTTGATAAGGTTTATAAAGTTGATAAGGTTGATAAAGTTTAAAAGTCTGTAAACTA
>JAZBNV010000002.1:0-60572 GCA_036350795.1 Marinilabiliaceae bacterium | reverse complement strand
TCAGCCGTACCGGTGAAGTAATAGATCTCGGAGTTGATCATGGGATTATTAATAAAAGCGGGTCATGGTTTAGCTACGGCGAAACACGTTTGGGCCAGGGAAGGGAATCAGTCAGACAGATACTGGCAGATAATCCTGAACTTCTTGATGAACTTACCGATAAAATAAAGGAAGCAATCAAACCTAAATAATATGAAGAAATACTTTATCCTATTGCTGCTTTTTCCTCTCCTGCTGGCAAATTCCTGCAAAGAGACAGAAAAAGAGGATGCTGCTGCATTTGATATTTCGCTCACCAAAGCTGAGGCAGAAGCCGGGCTTCTTACACCTGAAATTCTCTGGAAGTTTGGCAGGCTTGGAAGTATTACACTGTCACCTGACGGTAGTACAGTATTATACACTATTAGCTCTTACGACCTGCCCACAGAAGCAAGTCGTACCAATATTTTCTCAATACCTGTTGAAGGAGGGGATCCTGTTCAGCTAACAAGCAAGGGCGGAGGATCTCCGCAATGGATATCAGGCGGGAAAAAAATTGCCTTTAGCTCTAAGGGAAAGCTTTACATAATGAACCCTGATGGCAGCGGGAAATCGGAGATTGCCAATCTCGATAATTTTGAATCTTACTCAGTATCACCCACAGATGATAAAATATTCTTTACCAGAAGGGTTAAGCTGGATGAGACACCAAATGAGAAGCATAATCTTCCGAATGCCAATATGAGAATTATCGACGACCTGATGTTCAGGCACTGGTCATACTGGCACGATTATTCCTACAGCCATATTTTTATTGCCTCTTTTGATGGAAACAGTGTTGGTGAAGCTACTGATATTATGGAAGGAGAACGTTTTGAATCTCCTACCGCTCCTTTCTTTGATGCTGCTGAGATAAGCTGGAGCCCTGACGGAAAGATGATTGCCTATACCTGCAAACTGCTTACGGGCAAGGAGGATGCTCTAAGTACCAATACTGATATTATCCTGTATAAGGTGGACAATGGTGAGAAGAAGAATCTAACTGAGTGGAATAAGGGCTTTGATAAGTACCCGGTTTTTTCTCCTGACGGCAGTAAGTTAGCCTGGCAAAGTATGGAAGAAGACGGTTATGAATCTGATCTTGACAGGATGTATTGTTATGATTTTGAATCGGGCATAAGCACTTATCTCACAGAAGGCTGGGATTACAATGTTGCGAATATCTCCTGGTCGGCAGACATGAGTGATATATTCTTTACCAGTCCCTACAGGGGAAGCACACAGGTATTCAGGCTAAACACAGAATCAGGTGCCATAAACCAGATAAGCAGCGGGAAATACAATTTTGGTCCCATTATGCTGGCCGAAAATATTATGGTAAGCGGCATACAATCGATGTCGATGGCCACTGAGATAGCCACTATAGATACCGGCAGCGGTGAAACCGGCATTATTTCTGAAGTCAACAGGCATATCTACGACAATATCAGGATGGGCGAAACCGAGGAAAGATATATAAAAACAAAAGATGGCAAAGACCTGCAGATGTGGATTATTTATCCCCCCGACTTTGATCCTGAAAAGAAATACCCTGCCCTTCTTTACTGTAAGGGAGGGCCGCAGGGTGACCTGGGTCAGGGCTGGTCGTACAGGTGGAATTACCAGATGATGGCTGCAAGGGGATATATTGTTGTAGCTCCCAACCGGAGAGGAAACTCAGGCTTCGGCTCGTACTGGAGAGAGCAGATCTCTGGCGATTACGGAGGGCTTAATATGCAGGATTACCTGGATGCAATTGATTACATGGCAGAAGAACCCTTCGTTGATGAAGACAGGCTCGGAGCAGTTGGTGCCAGCTATGGAGGATACTCGGTATTCTGGCTTGCCGGCGTGCACGAAAAAAGATTCAAGGCTTTTATATCGCATTGCGGGATGTATAATATTGAAAGCTGGTATGCTTCTACTGAAGAGCTC
Organism: Marinilabiliaceae bacterium; assembly: GCA_036350795.1. GTDB lineage: Bacteria > Bacteroidota > Bacteroidia > Bacteroidales > VadinHA17 > JAUVKT01. The sequence goes on along the minus strand of JAZBNV010000002.1, from coordinate 58,619 downwards.
TGGTTCCCGAACAAAGATATTGGTGGTGCACCCTGGGATAATCCCAAACCTGTTGGATATAAGTATTCGCCACACCTTAATGTTGATAAGTGGGATACTCCTATTCTGATTATTACAGGTGAACATGACTACAGGATTCCCTATACACAGAGCCTTGAGGCATTTACAGCTGCACAGGTGAGAGGCGTTCCCAGCAGGTTGCTGTTTTTTCACAATGGAACCCATTTTGTTACCCGCCCTCATGATGCAGTAATATGGCAGAGAGAGTTTTTTGAGTGGCTGGATACCTATCTGAAATAAGAGCAAACGGCTAAGGGGCTTCCTTGTAGAGCCCCAGAGCCCTGGAAAGCTTTTCTTCTGTTGGCATATATGCGTCGAGCCAGTGAATCTTCAGCCCCCTCCTTTCCATACCCCTGAACCAGGTCATCTGGCGTTTTGCAAAGCGATGAATTGCTGTCTCAAGCTGTGAAAACATCTCTTCGTATGAAAGCTCACCAATAACATACATTGTAAGGTACTTGTATTCCAGTCCATAATAGATAAGATCGGCAGGTGCTATTCCCTTATCCAGCAGGTATTTTACCTCGTCAGCCATTCCTGCCTCCAGCCTGGCCCTGAGTCGTTCGCTTATCTTCCTCCTCCTCGATTCCCGGTCATATTTAATTCCTATAATCAGAGAAGCAAACTCAGGGAGACTATCCACGGCACCAGGATTATTCTGGTAATAATCTTCGATCTCGATTGCCCTTACAGCTCTTTTTACCGTGTCGGTGTCGGTTTTGTTATGCAGCTTCTTATATGCCTGTAGTTTCTGCCTGAGCTCCTCAAGGCCCAGTTTCTCAAGTTCCTTTCTCAGGGCCTGGTTTGGTGGTACATGAATAAGCCTGTACGAACTGACTATGCTGTCGATATACATTCCTGATCCACCGCATACAAGCGGAATTTTATTTCTTGAAATTATATTATCATAAACTCTCAGAAAATCGCGCTGAAACTCGTACACATTATATTTATTCCCGGGATCAATAATATCGACCAGGTGATAAGGGACTCTGGTACCTTCCACCAGATAGTCGTCATAGTCCTTTCCTGTCCCAAGATTCATATCGCGGTACACCTGCCTTGAATCTGCACTAATAATCTCAGCTCCAATCTTATAGGCGAGCCTGGCAGCGAAGCCTGTTTTACCGCTGGCAGTTGGCCCGGTAATTATTAATAATGGCAGTGAAGTGCTTTTCATAATCTATATTCTATAAAATTAGTTATTTTTACCTTGCATATTGCAGCAGACAGCCTATGGATTTTAAATTACTATACAGAAGGATAGTGCAGCTTATTACAAGGCCGGTAATCTTCTGGAGTCTTGTAAAAGATGAACAGAGGAGTATCAGGGATGTAAGGCGTTCGGTTGTATTCCCTGTGCTTTTTCTTATAGCGATTGCATCGTTTATAGGCACCTACAGGTACACTTATAACACCCTTTCGGTAGTATACCCTCTGCTTAAGGCAGTGGAGTACTTCCTGATTTTCTTCCTTACAATAGAACTGGTTTCTATTCTGCTAAACGAAATAAGCGGATTTATGGTAAGAACAAGGCTGAACGATCTTAATTACAAGCTTATTGTTTATTCGCTTCTGCCTTTTATGCTGCTTATGGTTATGACGAAACTGTTTTCATCATTATTGTTTTTTAACCTCCTGGGCTTTTATGGCATGTACCTTCTGTGGAGAGGTGTTGATATACTAATAGGTGGTGAATATTCCTTCAGGGTGAGATTCTTTATTTTATTCTCAAGCTGCATCCTGGTTTTTTACCTCGGTATCAGATGGATAATTATTGAACTTACAGAGGGTTTTTACCTCTTTATTTTTGCTTAGGATGAGGGGTGAAAGTAATATCGTTATCAGGAATAAGAAAGCAGCTCACAACTATATCTTCCTGGACAAGTATATTGCAGGTATCAAGCTTACCGGCACTGAAATAAAATCATTAAGGGCAGGTAAAGCCAACCTTATTGATTCGTACTGTCATTTTGTTAAGGACGAGCTATTTGTAAAGGGGATGAATATTGCCGAATACTACTGGGGAAACATAAATAACCACGAACCGGGAAGGGAGCGCAAGTTATTATTAAGCCGCAGGGAGTTAAATAAACTGGGGAAAAAGGTAAGGGAAAGCGGACTGACTATTGTTGTGACCAAAGTTTTTATAAATGAGCGGGGACTGGCAAAGGCAGAGATTGCCCTTGCGAAAGGTAAAAAGGAATATGACCACCGCGAATCGATGAAGCAAAAAGATGCACGAAGAGAGATTGACCGTAGAATAAAGTAATTATTTATTACCGAGAATCTCCCGGGCTTCCTTTATTGATATCTGCACATTATCCCTGAATGCAACTATAAAAGCATCCTCCACGCCACCTGCCTTTAATTCCTTAAGGTATTCCGAAGCAGCAGCATAGCTTTCAAAGGAACCTGACTGGTATTTATACATCGAGCCTGTTTTAAGAACCTTAATACCATGCCTGAGCCTGCAATTAATCCTATCTTCAAGCTCTTCCTGGGAAAACATAGCCGAGGCAATTGAAACCTGTATCCTGAAGTCAATAAATACCTGTTTTACTTCTTCCACAGTTTTTTCGGCATAAACTCCGGTCTTAATCTCCTCGCCGCCCGCTAATGAATCACTCTTATTCTTCTCAGCTTCAGGTAAAGTGTTTTCTACTTCAGCATTTTTGTCGAGCATTACCAGGAGTTCGTCAGAGTATACAGATCTCCTTTCATCCCCATTGAGAACATAATCAAATCTTACCTGGAGCCTGAAGGTGCCGGCAAGCAGTTGATCGGCTCTTGCAAGATATTGAACCCTTATAGAACTCTTATCCGGCAGATCGGTCCATACGTAATTTACCTGGTTATTATCCCAGAAGAATTCTCCTTCTCCGCTGTTTACATTCTCAACATAAAAACCTGTGGGCAGACTGTGAAACAAGCGTGCAAAATCCACAGCTTCACCTTTCAGAATTTCTATTGTTACCGGGACATTTTTCCCCGGAGGCCAGTGATCCTGGGTATAAATCAAAATCCCTGGCTCCTGCGAAGAAAGAGTAAGCAGCGCTGGTAAAAATAATAATAGAGTTACTATTGTTCTCATTATCAACTTTTAGAAATTAGGCGACAAGAGGTATTTTGAATAAAAGAGGTCAACTGTCTCAACAGCATCACTTGCTGTGTCAACTACTGTAAACAGCTCCATATCTTCCTCGTTAATATTATTTTCTTTCTCCAGCATGGTATTCCTGATCCAATCTACCAGCCCCGACCAGTAGTCTTTGCCAACTAAGATAATAGGAAACTTACCTATCTTCTTTGTCTGGATAAGGGTAATTGCCTCAAAGAGCTCATCGAAGGTTCCAAAGCCTCCGGGGAGAACAATAAAACCCTGGGCATATTTCATAAACATAACCTTTCTTACAAAAAAATGATCGAAGGTAATAAGCTTATCTGCATCTATATATTTGTTGGCACTCTGCTCAAAAGGAAGATCTATATTTATCCCCACACTTTTACCCTTTCCTCTTTTTGCACCTTTATTTGCAGCCTCCATTATCCCTGGTCCGCCACCGGTAATCACGCCATAGCCATGTATGGTGAGCAGGTAGGCCAGTTCTTCTGCCACCGTATAGTACCTGTTACTCTCAAGGTTACGGGCTGATCCAAAGATGGAAACACAGGGACCAATTCTTGCAAGTTTCTCGAATCCCTCAACAAATTCAGAAATAATTTTAAAAACTCTCCATGAGTCCATGGTATGGATCTCGTTCCAGTTTCTTTCTTCAAAGGCTTCCTTTACAAGGTCTTTTGATTCTTCCATATAATTAATATTTAACAAAATAACTAAAACTTAAGAACAAGGCTGGCTCCCCTGCCTTCAATATTTTTCATAGAAATACTTGCATTATGAGCCTTCAGTATCAGGTTTACAAGAACCATCCCAATGCCAAGATTAGTGTCAAAATATTCTCCACCGGTTTCAAACAACTCATCCATTGATGAAAGGAAGGCATCGGTAAATACCTTCCTGCTGTCGCTGATACATAATTCAGGTCTTTCTTCAAAGCTACACAATGAAAACAACAATGTACCTTTATCGTTAATTTGCATCAGTGCCTGTACAACCAGCTTCTCAATGCATGTAAAAATGAGTTTGTAATCGGCATTTATTATGGCATCGCCGGGTATATCAAGCTCAATCGCTGTATTTGTTTTCTCAACCAGGGGAGTGAGCCTGACCCTGAGCTCATCCAGGAGATCCCGCAGCAGGAAAGGTTGCATATCAAGATCTTGTTTCCCGGTTCTCAGGTTGGTAATAAGAAGAGCATCAAGAGCAAACTTCTCAAGGCGTTCAACACTTTCAGTTATCAGGCCTAACATTTTCAGCAGTTCCTCATCCCTGTAATCTATCCTGATCAGTTCCATAGGGCCTATTATCCCATTAAGGGGTGTTCTTAACTCGTGACCTATCAGGTTAATAAATTCAGTTTTTGCATGGTCAAGACCACTGAGCTGCCGGTTTGCTATCTCCAGTTCAAGAGTCCTCTCTTTAACTTTTTCTTCAAGCAGGAGATTCATTTCCTGGAGCTTCTCCCTGCTGAGTTTCAGATCGAGGTGTGTTCTGACCCTTAAAAGCAACTCCTTCATGTCGAAGGGCTTGGATATGTAATCCTGGGCTCCTGCATCAAAGCCTTCGACTAAACTGTCCTTGTCGGTTCTGGCAGTCAGAAAAATAACCGGCATATCGGCCATCGCCGGGTCTTGCTTTATATATCTGCATACTTCATAACCGTTCATCTCAGGCATCATAATATCAAGAAGTACCAGATCAAACTTTTTCTCATCAAGCCATTCAAGGGCCTCTTTACCGGAAGTTGCAAATTCCAGGTTATAATTGTTCTCCCTCAGTATATTTCCCAGCAACTGGAGGTTACGCGGATTATCATCCACAATCAGAATCGTCTGTTTTTCTGAGGAAGGCATAAGTGCTTAAAATTATCTTATTTTTTTTAAACTGCTTACCAGGTCGGGGTACTTATTGATATTATTTTTCAGTTCCTGAATATCGAATGAATCAATATTATCTAAAAGAGTCTGGCCATATTCTTCAAGCTGGCTTAGCTTATTCTCCAGGCCCAGGCCTCTTAGTCCGTCACCAAATTCGCGCACCTTATCAATTGCCTGTTTCTTTCTAAGTTTTGACCATTCTTTAAAATAAAAACCTTCAAGGGATTCAATTACCTCAGGCAGACGCAACCTGGCCTCATCTGATATCTTACTGCTATCCATAAAACCTGGCATATTCAGTTTTTCCTTCACCACAAGGCTGTATGGCAGAAATTGCATAAGTGTTTTATAAAAATCGACCAGGGCAACAGGTTTAATAAGTTTTGAATTAAATCCTGCACGATCGATAAGCACCGATTCCTCCTTCATTGCCAGGGCAGTAATAGCCACTGCAGGTATATCTTTAAAATCGGCAGATTCCTTAAGCCTGCGTATTAATCCATAACCATCCAGGAAAGGCATCTTGATATCGCTTAAGATAAGGCCTGGTTTTTCCCTGCTCAGCATCTCAAGCGCTTCCTTACCATTATTTGAAACAATCACCGACAGACCTGCTTCATTTAGCAGGTTAATAAAGTATTCCCTGTCTTCAACATTATCTTCAACCAGCATTACAGTGGAAGGTTCAAAGCTGATTTCATCTATATCTATTTCCTTTTTGATGGTGTCCTTTATCTCTTTTTCACATACCTCCACTTCATTTAACAGGAGTCTGAAAATACTACCCTTTTCCTTTTCGCTGTCAATACTTATTACCCCGTTCATCAGGTGGGCAAGACCGCGGGAGATTGGCAGACCCAGCCCGGTTCCCTCAAAACGCCTGTCCTCCCTTCCCTCTTCCTGCTGAAAATAGGAGAATATTTTATTCCTGAATTCATCAGATATACCTGCTCCGGAATCTTCTATTTCAATCAGCAGGCTAATCTTCTTCAGGCTGGTATTTTTTGCACTGGCAGAGAACTTAACATATCCGGTATCTGTAAATTTGACTGCATTGCTCAGGAGGTTAATTATAATTTGCCTCAATCTCAGGGCATCTACAATAACTCCTTCGGGTAGTTCCTCGTCCAGAATAACCTGCAGTTCAAGTCCCTTATCAGCAATTTTTGGCTCGAACAGGTGAAGAATTTCAGAGAAAAACATCCTGGTATTTGTTTCCTCAAGCTGGAGAGTAAGCTTACCTGCCTCAACCTTAGACAGATCAAGTATATCATTAATCAGACTCAGCAGGCTGTTTCCACTGGACCGGATAGACTCGAGGTACCTCCTGTTCTGCTCATTCTTAAGCTTCTGAGAAAGTAAGTCTGTAAAACCCAGGATCGAGTTCATGGGTGTTCTTATCTCATGACTCATGTTAGCCAGGAACTGGCTTTTTGTCCTGTTTGCTTCCTCTGCCCTTTCTTTCTGCAGCAATAATTCATCCCTTATTCGTTTTCTTTCGATAGCCATACCCAGCTGTATTGATACCTGCTCTACAATATCATAATACTTATCGCTGAAGGTGCTGACATCGCTTAGCAAAAAGTGGATAAGCCCGACTATCTTTTTTTCCACCTTTATCGGGATAACAAAGGAGGCACCAAGGTTTTCTTCCCTGGCCATCACATTCATAAGTTCGCATGCATAGGGATAGGTATGCTCTGCAAACACTGCTTTCTTTGATCTGACAGCTATATTGACAGGGCAATCTTCTGATTCAAACCTGCATTTCTTAAGAAGCAAATCTATATTCCTGTCTTCAATATCTTTGCCTGCATACCATATACCTGAAGCTTTCTTAGTATTTCTTTCTTCGTCAAAGTAAACCATATGCCCGAAGGGCCAGCCCGTAAACTCTGCCATTCTGCGTATTGCGAAAGATATTGCTTCTTCGGGATCGTCAGAAAGGTTTGATGCACTGGTAATTTCGCTAAGTAAGCTCACCTGCTTTTCTCTTTCGTCGAGGTTCTCTGCAGTAATTTCCAGTTCGAGAGTTCTCTCCCTGACCAGTTCTTCGAGGTAGTTCTGGTATGTTTTCAGTTCTTCCTCGGTTCGCTTCTGATCGGTTACATCTTCGGCCATTGACAGGATACCCACAAAAGTACCATCTTGTTTTTTAAGTGGTGTGTTTGACCAGGCACAGGTAATAATACGGCCGTCGCGGGTGAGGTTCTTATTAAGTAAATTTGCTGATTCATCACCCTGCATCAGCCTTTCGAATATATTGTCTGTATCAACCTTTACATCTTCAGGAACCATAAATTCGTAAGGATGCTTTCCAATGGCATAGCTGGCCGGAAATCCGAAGATCCTTTCAGAGGATGGGTTCCATGATTTTATCCTGAACTCCTTATCCATCGTTATCAGGGCTATCGGCATTCTCTCTATCTGAAGCTGAAGATATTCCTGCAGATCGAGCAGCTCACTCTGGATATTCTTTCTCTGGCTAATATCCCTTACAAGGGCCAGTATGTACTTCGTGGAATTGAGCTCCATAACGGTGAGGTTTATTTCTGCGAAAAACTCCTCTCCGTTTTTCCTGCTATGGATCCATTCAAAGGACTGTGGTACACCCCCGAGGGCAGCTGAGATTTTCTTTGCTGCAATTTCTTTTGATGTTTTCCCACCGGGCTGATATATGGGGGAAAAATCGAGTGGTGTTTTCCCGATAATTTCGTCTTCGCTCCTGCATCCGAAAAAATCCAGAGTTCGATTGTTACATCTTACTATCCTGTCTTTCTCCATTAACAGTATCGAGTCAGTTGCATTATCAAAAAGTGATTTATAGAGTGTCTCAGATTCCCTGAGGGCATTTTCCGCTTTTGTCTGTTCAGTGAGGTCAAGCACCGTGGTTATCAATACTGGTGATCCCTCCAGGTCACTTATTTCAGAATACAGACTGCAATTAAGTATTTTACCGGAACGTATCCTGAAATCGATCCTGTAATTGTGGAGCTTCTTTTCCTTTCTTAATGTATCGAGGAGCCTGTTTCTTTCTTCAATATTCATATAGAAGTCAAAATCCACAACATTTCTTCCAAGCAACTCATCCTTAGTATAGCCCGACACCTTACAGAAGGCATTATTTACATCGATAAACTTACCCCCGGGCAGAGAAGTAAGGTAAATAGGGTTTGGTGAATTTGTAAATGCCGTATTAAACTTATGCTCCGATTCGTTGAGTTTAATTTGTGTTTCTTTCTTCTCGCTTATATCAATAATTACGCCGTTCATATGTATTTCATCGCCTACCCTGACAGGTTTACCGGTGCAGTGCAACCACATTTTTGTCATATCGGGTTTGGTGAAATTAAACTCGTAATCCCAGTATGAAAGATTCTTTACTGCTTTTAATATTGAATCCAGAAGTTTCTTCCTGTCGCTATCAGAATCTCTCATGGCAATGAAATCACTACCGCTTAAGTCTGCACTAAGTCCGAGAATCTTCAGACCTTCAGGACTTAAATAACTCCAGTACCATGATCCATCCTTTCTGAATACCATCTGGAATATCAGACCGGGAACATTGTCAACAATCCCTTTATAAATATTGCTATTATCTTCAGCCATTGCCTGATTATTGCTTAAAATTGTACTATGCAATATTGCAGCTTATGCAATATAGGTATTCAGAATAAAGCAATCAAATATTCAACTCACGTTTGAGGTAAGCAGCAGTATAGCTATCCTTGTGTACGGCAAGATCTTCGGGGGTACCCGCAAAAATAAGCTTCCCGCCTTTCTTTCCACCTTCCGGCCCGATATCTATTATATAATCGGCACACTTTATTACATCCATGTTATGTTCAATAATAATAATAGTGTTACCCCTGTCGACAAGCCGGTTAAGTACCTGCAACAGAACCCTTACATCTTCAAAATGAAGACCTGTTGTTGGCTCGTCAAGAATATACATTGTTTTACCGGTATCCCTCCTTGAAAGTTCGGCTGCCAGTTTTACTCTTTGCGACTCGCCGCCCGACAGTGTTGTAGATGGTTGTCCAAGCCTTACATATCCCAGTCCGACATCCTTAAGAGTTTTCAGTTTATTAAAAATAGCGGGCATTTTATCAAAGAAATCAACTGCCTGGTTGATACTCATATTAAGTACATCGCTGATATTCTTGCCTTTATATTTTACTTCCAGGGTCTCCCTGTTATATCTTTGCCCGTTGCAGTCGCTGCATAAAACATATACATCGGGCAGAAAATTCATCTCGATCTTTTTCACACCTGCTCCCTGGCAACCCTCACACCTTCCTCCTTTTACATTAAAAGAAAACCTGCTTGCCTTAAATCCTCTTATTTTTGCCTCTGTGGTAAGTTCAAACAGTTTCCGTATATCTGTAAACACACCGGTATAGGTAGCCGGGTTTGACCTGGGTGTTCTGCCTATGGGGCTCTGGTCGACTTCAATAATCTTGTCAATCTTTTCCATGCCCACTATCCTGTCATAGTCGAGAGCGCTCTTACCCGACCTGTGAAGTTTGGATGCGACTGCAGGGTGAAGGGTCTGGTTAACCAGCGATGATTTACCGCTGCCGGAGACACCTGTAACACATATCATTTTGCCGAGAGGAAAGCTTACCGTAATATTCTTAAGATTATGTCCCCTGGCCCCTACCAGGGTAATAGAATCGCCATTGCCATTTGATCTTCGCAAGGGAAGCGGAATACTTTTTCTTCCAGCCAGGTAATCTCCTGTAAGTGAGTTACTCCTGACAAGAGATCCAGGGGTTCCTTCGGCTACAAGTTCTCCGCCCAGTCTGCCTGCATGCGGACCAATATCAATTATATGATCGGCAGACATAATCATTTCACGGTCATGTTCAACCACAATTACAGAATTTCCTGAATCCCTTAATTTCTTTAGAGAAGCAATCAGCCTGTTATTATCTCTTTGATGCAGTCCTATGCTGGGCTCATCGAGAATATACAATACATTAACAAGCCTGGAGCCAATCTGGGTTGCAAGTCTTATCCTCTGGCTCTCGCCTCCAGAGAGAGTTCTGGCCCCCCTGTTAAGCGACAGGTAATCCAGCCCCACATCCATCAGGAAGCCAAGCCTGGATTTAATCTCCTTAAGCACTTCTGAAGCAATTGCCCTTTGCCTGCTGCTCAGTTCAGACTCCAATCCATCTATAAAGTTACCAAGTTCCTGTATATCCATAGCGGCCAGATCACCGATGGTTTTATCTGCCATCCTGAAATGCAGTGCTTCCTTCCTGAGCCTTGTTCCCTTACATTCAGGGCACTCTGAGTGCTTTATATAGTTAATCCTGGGCTTATTACCATTGTTTTTCTGCCCGTTGAGAATCTCCTGGTTTCCTATAAAGTTAACTACTCCCTCGAATGTAAGAAAGTAGTTTGACGTAAGTCCAAGGGGTGTATTTGACAATTTAAGTACCTCATCCGATCCAAACAGGATTGTATTAAGAGCTTCGGCAGGTATTTCCTTTACCGGTGCTCCCAGCGAGAACTTATACTTTTCAGCTATTGCCTCGAGCTGCCAGAATATCCACATATTCCTGTACTTTCCGAGTGGTTCAATTGCGCCGTTCTTTATACTGAGGTTCCTGTCGGGAATAATCTTGTCTATATTTACTTCAGATACCTGTCCCAGTCCGTTACATCGCGGACAGGCTCCCTGGGGTGAATTAAAGCTGAAGGTATGAGGTGCCGGTTCGTTATACGACAGTCCGGTGGTCGGACACATAAGATGCCTGCTGAAGAAGCTTTGCTCTTCTGATTCGGCATCAATAACCATCATTACACCCTCACCCTGGTCAAGTGCAAAGAATACCGACTCAAGCAGCCTCTCATCCTTAATTTTGCCGGGAATAAATTTATCCACAACAAGTTCTATATGATGTGTCTTATACCTGTCAAGTCTCATTCCATGCTCAAGTTCCCTGATTTCACCGTTTACCCTAACATGAAGAAAGCCTTTTCGCCTGAGTTGCTCGAACAACTCCTTGTAATGACCTTTCCTGCCCTGTACCAGGGGAGCAAGGAAATAAACCTTCTTTTCAAGGTATTTTTCCCTTACGAGGTCGACTATCTGGCGATCTGTATATTTAACCATCTTCTCTCCCGTGGCCCAGGAATAGGCATCGGAAGCCCTGGCATAGAGCAGGCGCAGGTAATCATAGATCTCGGTTATGGTACCAACGGTCGATCTTGGATTCTTATTAGTGGTTTTCTGCTCGATTGAAATAACAGGGCTCAGTCCTGAAATCTTATCCACGTCGGGACGCTCCATACCTCCGAGAAACTGCCGGGCGTATGCAGAAAAAGTTTCAATATATCTTCGCTGTCCTTCGGCATAAATAGTGTCGAAGGCAAGTGATGATTTTCCACTCCCGCTCAGGCCGGTAATAACCACGAGCTTATCCCTTGGTATATCAACATTGATATTTTTTAGATTATGGACCCTGGCTCCAATTACACTGACCTTATCTTCGTATAGAGATTCTTTGCTGCTCACCTTTGATTTACCTTCCTACTCTTTATATGCATTCTTCCTGGCTCCGTCCAAAGGCAGCTTTATCTCGTATTTTCTACCCTTGCTGTTTGTAAGGTAGGGTTTTCTTAACCAGGGATTCAGTGCTTTCAGTATCTTGTAATTAGTATCGAATTGCCTGGCAAAAGCTGCAAAACTGCTTACCGACGAGTCAACACTAACGGTGTAGTATGCTATTTCGGGGTACATATGTTCATCAGGAATGTAAAACCCGTATTTATCGGGGTTTGAGAAGATTGTTTTGAATGAAAGTACCCTGAAAATATACCTTGAGGTTTCTTCGGGCAGGAGCAGGTTATAATAATTATCCTGCTGCTGTATTTCAACCTGCCTGTCAATTCCGCTGGCACCCCTGTTATATGAGGCTGCCACCATGGTCCAGTTTCCGAATTTTTCATAAGATTTCAGGAAGTAGCGGCATGCAGCCTCCGTAGATTTCTCAATATGATATCTTTCATCAACCTCGTCATTAACCTCAAGGCCATATTCATTTGCCGTTGCACTTAAAAATTGCCAGTAACCTGTTGCATTTGCAGGGGATACAACATTTGAGAGATCGCTCTCGGCAACGGCTATATACTTAAAATCGTCAGGTACCCCGTATTTTTCCAGGATGGGTTCAATAATCGGGAAATACCTGTGCGATCTTTTTATTAAAAGCATAGTTGAAGAATGCCTGTAAGCATTGGTATTAAGCTCACGATCAAAGCTTTCCCTTGTATCAAAATTCTCCAGTGGCACTCTTTCATCAGCAAAAAACAGTGAATCAGGAATATCAAATGATTTTACCGTTTGTTTTGAAGCTCCCGGGGTAACAGGGTCTTCATCATTATTAAATCCCTGGATCATTACAAAAAGAAATATCACACCAGCCACCGAACCCAGAATTCCTGTAATACGCATCAAATTATCTTTCATCCTTCAAAATATTTTCTGGAGTTATAATACCATATATTAACAATGCAGGCAAAGTTAATGTTTAAAGAAGAAAAATTAGCCAGATATTAATTAAACTATATGAATAGTATTCACAAAAGGGAAGTAAGGCAGCCTATAATTAAAACTTATAGAAGAATCCCGAGAAAAGGCCAAAAGTAAAGGGGTTATTTGAAGTCAGCCGCCCATCAGAATTCATAAAATACCTGAAGGTGGGTTCAACATTGAAAGAAAACCTGTTGCTTATGGAATACTCCATGCTCATGGCAAATGCACTTGAGAGCAAAAGTGGTGAAAGATCTTCGGTAGAACCAATTTCAATAAAACCTTTGTCAGCCACCGCATATGTTGAATTATTGATCAGGAAGTTATAAGCCAGTCCACCACTGATATTAAAACCGATTTTTCTGTCTATAAGTTTATAGCTCAGTATAAGTGGAACCTCGATATATTCAAAGCTCTGCCTGAGTGAAGATCCCAGGGGCTGAAGGTCTGCTTTTACAGGGTCAAAACTGTCTTCAGAATAGATACTTGATATCCTGTTGCCTGTTGCATCGGCCAGGAATATATCCTGGTTTGTTGATGATATTTCCCCGGATGAAGTCTGCACTCCAAATAACTTACCTCCCTTGGATTCTGACAGGCCTGCAAAACCCGAGTAAGAATTAATGCCTGATATCTGGCGTCCAAGTGATGAATAGTACAGGCCGGTCTGAAGGCTAAGACGACCTCCCATGGCATAAGAAACAGATATACCTCCTGTATATGACATAATAGCAGATTCTCCGTCCCCGTTCGCTCCTAACTGGCTGTTTGCAGCCTTGAGATTAGTTGACAGGTAGGTAGGTGATAATTTTGCACCAAGCATCCATCTTTCACTGCCTGAATTACTTTCGCTGAGTTCTACTTCTGAAAGAACATCACTATCGCCCGCCTGATTGAGACTTATGCTATTGTAGTTTGTTTTTATTGATTCGGGGACGATTATATCACGGCTGTTTCCGGTATTAGTAGTTATATGGTCTTCCTGTATCCTGTTGTAAGCGAGAGTAAGAGGTGAGTTGGTTTCCGAATTACGGAGTATTATATTTTCAGTTCCCCTTGCTTCCTGTTGCTGAGTATTACCTGTCGGCTCAGCACGTGCAAGCATAACCGCACTATTATCCTGGTTATCAACCAACAAACTGCCATCATCCCGGATGTCTTCCACTGCAAGGGGTTCGAGGATATTCTGCGAGCTCCTTATACCAACAAAATATGAGAGCAAGCCCAGGGAAATCAGTGCAGCGATACCGGCAGCAACCCGAAAAGCGGATCCACGCGACGAAACCCTGGTATTAATCTCTTTGGAGATACCTGCCCAGGCGTCAGCCGGTGGCAAAACCTCCAGGTTTCGTAATCCATCCCTGAAAACAATATCTATATTTCCGTCTTGCTTAACCATTCACCAATCTCTTTATAATCCCCATATGGATTTTAACTTTCTTTTGAAGTATAGTCCTTGCCCTTGAGAGGTTTGATTTCGAGGTTCCTTCTGATATGGAAAGCATATCAGCTATCTCCCTGTGTGAATATCCCTCCAGGGCATACAGGTTAAAAACCATCCTGTACTTCGGAGGCAGCTCCATAATAAACTGCATTAAATCTTCTGCTTCAAGCCCCGAAACATCAGGAAGATCATTGTCGAACACTTCCGGTACATTTGCGATATCATCAACCTTAGTCAGATAATACCTGTTTCTGTGCTTCTCCAGCGCAGTGTTTACAACAACTCTCCTCATCCATCCTTCAAAAGAACCTTCGCCGCTATAGGTGTGCAGATTCGAAAAAATCTTAATAAAGCTTTCCTGCAACACATCTTTCCCTTCTTCATAGGATCCGGTATACTGCAGGCAAACTCCGTAAAGCTTTGCAGAATACCTCCTGTAAAGAAGCTCCTGGTCGCGGCTATTACCATTAAGGCAACCCTTTATTATTTTTTTATGCTCCGGCAAAAGTGTTCACTTTAGAACATAAATATAAAAATATTTTGCCAGAGAAAAAAAGCAGCCCTACAATTCAGCCACCAAAGAGTAGATGAAAGCTTAAGCTAATTGGTTGCGTTGAAAAAATCAAAGATGGATTACTTCGTCATAAGCTGCAGCAGCAGCTTCCATAATTGCCTCAGACATAGTTGGATGAGCATGAATTGATTTTATAAGCTCATGTCCGGTAGTTTCAAGTTTACGGGCAACAACGAGTTCACCTATCAGTTCGGTAACCCCGGCCCCAATAAGGTGTGCACCGAGCAGCTCTCCATACTTTGCATCAAATATTAATTTAACAAAGCCATCCTTCGAACCCTCGGCAGAGGCTTTCCCCGAGGCAGTAAACGGAAATTTTCCCACTTTTAACTCGTATCCTGCATCTTCTGCAGCCTGTTGAGTCAATCCGCATGATGCCACTTCAGGAGAGGTATAGGTGCATGCAGGAATATTGCCATAATCGAGAGCTTCTACTTCCATACCTGCTATTTTCTCAACACAGATAATTCCTTCGGCCGAGGCAACATGTGCCAGGGCTGGTCCGTGAACAATATCACCAATGGCATATACACCCTTTACGCTGGTACTGTAGTACTCATCAACCACTATTTTTCCTTTATCTGTTTCTATGCCACATTCCTGGAGACCCAGACCTTCTATATTTGTTTCAACTCCAACAGCAGAAAGGACAATCTCTGCCTCAAGCTCAATATTGCCTTTCTTTGTGGAGATTGTTGCCCTGCATAAGTCGCCGGAAGTATCTACCGCTTCGACCGAAGAAGCGGTCATCACCTTCATTCCTGCCTTTTTAAACGATCTTTCGAGTTGTTTTGACACTTCGACATCTTCGTTAGGAACTATATTTGGCAGGAACTCTACCAGGGTAACATTTGTGCCTATTGAATTATAAAAGTTTGCAAACTCTGATCCTATGGCACCCGAGCCCACTACAATCATTGATTCGGGTTGTTTCTCCAGGGTCATAGCTTCCCTGTATCCTATAATTTTTTTCCCGTCCTGCTTCAGGTTGGGCAGCTCTTTCGACCTTGCTCCGGTAGCGATAATAATTGAAGCGGCTGAATATATTTCTTTCCCATTATCACCTTCCACTTCAACCTCGCCGGCTGATTTAAGTTTACCGAATCCCTTTATTACGTCGATCTTATTCTTTTTAAAAAGATACTGAATACCCTTGCTCATTCCGTCTGCAACAGAGCGGCTTCGTGCAATAATGGCATTAAAGTCAGGCTTAGCCTGGCCTTCAATCATGATTCCGTAATCAGCTGAATGTTTCAGAAACTCATAAACCTTTGCACTTTTTAGAAGAGACTTGGTTGGAATGCAGCCCCAGTTCAGGCATATTCCGCCTATTTCGCTTTTTTCTACAACTGCTACTTTCATATTAAGCTGCGAGGCCCTTATTGCTGCCACATAACCGCCCGGACCACTTCCAATAACTATAAGATCGTATTCCATATTTATTTTTTTAAAAATCGCCTGTAAAAATAAGTTATCTAAAAGATATAACCCTGGTCAGATCGGATTGTTTTATTAAGAATGTGCTTTTTTTATCCTGTTTCCGATACCTTTAAGCAGGCGGCAGATTAACCAGAAAAATACCAGTGTAAATATTACTGTTGCTCCTGTGGGTATATCCAGGTACCATGAAGCGGCAAGTCCTGCCAGTGTTCCTGTAAGACCTGCTATTACTGCTCCTGCAATAACTTTCCTGAAATCGGTGGTAAAAAGCAGGGCAATATTGGGAGGTATTGTAAGCAGGGAAAGAACCAGCACTACACCTGCAATCCTTATATTAAGCACAATCACAAGCGAAACCAGCACAATAAGGATATATTTAAACTTATCTACATGGGGTGTAAATGTTCTTGCATAAGACTCATCAAATGAGATATATAATATGGTCCGGTAATATACAATAAAAAAAATGAGCAGTACA
This sequence comes from Marinilabiliaceae bacterium, assembly GCA_036350795.1. Taxonomy (GTDB): domain Bacteria; phylum Bacteroidota; class Bacteroidia; order Bacteroidales; family VadinHA17; genus JAUVKT01. The sequence continues at coordinate 42,079 of JAZBNV010000002.1, read as the reverse complement.
GCTGTAAGTATAGCCAGGGCAAGCAGGTCATAATCATTTATGGTTAAAATACTGCCAAACAGGTACGACATAAGGTTTGGCGTGTAGCCCGGAGTAAGATAAACAAAGATAATACCCAGTGCCATTCCAAATGCCCATAAGAAACCTATAGCGCTGTCTTCTTTCAGGTTGTGCCTTTTGGAAAGATATTCTATGCCCAGGGCTGATGATACACCGAAAAGTGCAGCACCCACAACCGGATTCATACCCAGGAAATAACCCAGTCCAATACCTCCGAAGCTGGCATGTGTTATTCCGCCAGAGAGAAATACCATGCGTCTTGAAACAATATATGTGCCTGCGATGCCTGCAGTGATACTGCCCAGCAATGCCGCCAGGATGCTTTTTACAAGGTAAGAGTGTTCAAAAATATTTTCTAACATCTTTTCTGAGTTCCAGGTATATTTTACTGCAATCTAATATTTATTCTTCTGCCGGCTGATCTCCTGTAAGGCTTATAAGTGCTTATCAAGTACGGTATGGGGAACATCACCATGCGCAATAAGCTGTATCGGGCAACCATAACCCTTAAGCTGCTCGTTGGTTATTTTCCCGGAATCGTGATAATGCAAGGACCGGTTTACACAGGCAAAGGATTTAACATATGCTGATATTGTGCCAACATCATGAGATACCATCAGTATGGTTATAGTCTCATTCAGTTCCTTAAGCATATCATAAAAGTCCTGCTCAAAAGCCGAATCCACATAGTTGCCCGGTTCATCAAGCAGCATAAGTTTTGGAGATCCCACAAGTGCCCTGCCAAGGTAGACCCTCTGAAGTTCACCACCTGAGAGATCATCCAGCTTTCTTTTTTTCAGTCTTTCAAGGCCAAGCTTTTCGATTACCCTGTCAGCCTTTATGCGATCGTTGTTACCCATTCGGGAAAAGGATTTCTTTTTATGCATCAGTCCCGACATAATAACATCTGTTATTGACAGGGGAAAAGTGAGGTCGCTTTCGGGCATTTGCGGAAGGTATCCTATATCCTGGTAAGAAATCAGCTCTTTGTTAAACCTCAGTTCTCCCTTATCGGGCTTCAATAAACCAAGAATCACCTTCAGCAAGGTTGTTTTGCCACCACCATTCGGACCGATAACTCCAATAAAGTCTTTTTCCCTTATCAGCAGGTTTGCATTAACAAGTGCAGGTTCAATACCATAACTAACATTAACGCCTCTTATATGGAGCAGTTCGTCCTTTTTCATTTTTTGATGTTTATATTATCATTCTGAGCAATAGCATCAATTATCTCGCGGGTGGCGGCAGGCCAGTCGGCCGACAGGGGGAATATCTCCACAACACGTGCACCACTTTCATCTGCAATAATCTCAGCGCTGCTTTTATTAAACTCCTGCTGAACCAGAATTACCTGTATTTCATCCTGCCTGGCTAAACCTATTACCTTGCTTATCCATGATGCTGAGGGCTCCTTTCCATCCAGCTCGATAGCTACCTGCTCAAGCTTATAATCTCTTGCCAGGTAAGCAAGTGCAGGATGAAAAATAATAAACTTCCTTGAAACCAGCGGACCAAGAATTTCTACGGCATATTTATCGACGGCTTCAATTTCGCTTAGCAAGGAATTATAACCCGAAGTAAAGAGCTCCTTCTTTTCAGGGTAGAGCCTGTTTAAAAAATTATATATATCAAGGGCCATTATCCTGGCTGACAGCGGCGAAACCCAGAAATGAGGATCTACCCCGCTGAGGTGCACATGATCGCCATGCCGGTGACTCTCTGCAGCAATTAATTCCTGGTTTTCGGCCAGGTACAATGTCGCAATACCAGGATTGACTTCCTGAAGTTTATTCATCCATGCCTGCTCAAACCCAAGGTAGCCATTATAAATAACTGCCCTTGACTCGCTTAAATTCCGGATAACCGACGGAGGTGGCTCATAGGTAGCAGGACTGGCACCAGGAGGCACTATTACGTTTATCTTAAATTCATCTCCTGCTATTTTCTGCACAAAATATCCTACAGGCTGTATACTGACTGTTAATATCTTATCATTATTTTGATCCTGGTTAACGCAGGCTGTGCCCGCAAAAACAAGCAGCAGGGATAATATAAGAACCGGGGGAATAAATATTTTCATAATTTAATTATTTTTCTGCCGTAAAATATATCCGAAGATTTATTTTCAATGCATATACAAATTTAATACTTAACAATTAGAAACCTTAAGAGTTGTAAATGAATAAAGTTAAAATTAAATTTGCGTTCACTCAATCCAGGAGAGCCAATGAGCAAGATAGGAGATGAACTTTCAGGTCTGTTATCCCGCGATAAAACCAATATTGTTTTGCTGCATAACACAGACAGTCTTGCAAGGGCCAAAGCAATACTAAAGAATGGCTTCAGGTACGAAAGCCAGCTTACCTACTCAACCGACAGGATCAACCCGCTCGACACGGTTGAAATAAACTATTTCCTGGTTGAAAGGAAGGAATATGGTGATTTCACTATAATTATCGAAATAAGCAAACAGATTATCAATAAATATTCTGCCATTGCTGAAGTAGAAGGCTCTTCAATTGAGGAGCTGATAAGCATTGACCAGCCATTTCTCAGCGAGAACGATGAATATATTTATACCCTGCCGCATTATTATATTAAAGGCATCCTTAATAATAAAACCGGGGAGGTCCTGCTAAACCCGGTATTTGACCCGGACTTCGACTCACCCGATTACCTCGGGAACCTTAACAGGAAAAGAATATGAGCTTTGCAGAAAAGCCCCGGATTGCCCTGGTGCAGGATTCTCCTGTATTCTTCAATGCAGGCAAAACAACAGACAAATGTCTTGAGTTAATCGGCAGGGCATCTTCCAGTAAACCCGACCTGATAGTATTTCCCGAATCGTTTATACCGGGATATCCAAGGCACATGATTTTCGGTTCAAGAATCGGATCCCGAAGCAGTGAGGGAAGGGAGCTATGGAAGGAATATTACAATAACTCTATAAGTGTGCCCGGACCTGAGGTAAAAATTTTTGAAGATATTTCGAAAAAAACCGGGGCTTATATATCAATGGGGATTACAGAAAGAGACAATAAAAGTCTTTACTGCACTCAGCTGCTTTTCTCACCCCGCAACGGATTGATATCAAAGCACAGAAAGATCAAACCAACAGCTGCCGAAAGAATAGTATGGGCAGAAGGAAGCGGCAGGGACCTGGCAACCCAGAAAATAGCAAATACCATAATTGGCACCCTTATATGCTGGGAGAACTATATGCCACTGGCCAGGATGTCGATGTACCTGAAAGGTGTAAACCTGTACCTTGCCCCGACAGCCGATTACAGGGAGAGCTGGCAAACAAGCCTCAGGCATATTGCACTTGAAGGAAGGTGTTTTGTAATTGGTGTAAACCAGTATACAGGTATAGATGAATACCCCGGTCACATTACAGAAAGTTGTGGGCTAAGTAAAAAAGACTTAGGCGGGTCGAGGGGCGGATCGTGTATTATTTCGCCTATGGGTGAGTATATTGCAGGGCCCCTGTGGGACGAACCTGGAATTATTTGTGCAGAGCTTGACCTTGGCATGGTGACAGGGGCATCGCTTGATTTCGACGCGGCAGGACATTATAACAGGCCGGACATTTTTGACATAAAAATAAACGACCAGCCTGAAACGCTGGTCGATTAAAATTTTCGGTTTAATAAAATACTATGAAGTTCTTATAGAAAGCGAAAAATTCCCTGTTGCCTCTTTCGAAGAAATCACAAACTTCCATGTACCTACCCTGCCTTTATCTTCCTCCTCATCAGTCGCAAAGGACTTTCTCCAGTTAACACTTCCATACTCATCCAGCAGCACCTCTGTATAGGTTTTACCTCCCGGCATCAGTATCTTTATACGTATCTCGCCTTCCTTGCAGTCGCCGGAAACACTGATAGATACGTTTCGTGATCCTTCTTCAACATCAAAGGGAAGTTCCTTGGTAAAAGAAGATTCCCTCACCGTCTTCCTGTACTCAAGCGATTCGGTGTTCTGTGAGCGACCCAGAACTCCTACATAACCCTCTGGATAATAATTACCGGCAAATCCTGATCCGGGGGAAAAAAACTCAACTGTTTTATCTGCCTCTTCCAGCTCATTCCTCAGGGTTCTGATATCTATCACCCTGTCACGATAAAGCTCCTCTGCCTTCTTTTTCTGCTGCAGAGCCTCCTGCATCATTTTCTCTTCTTCCTGTTTCTTTTTGGTCTCTTCAGCATTCTTCTGGGCAAAAGAAGAAAGCGAAACTCCGAACAAAAGAAAAGCTGTTGTCAATAAAATGGTAACCTGTTTTTTCATAACTTTAGTCTTTAAGAAAATTCTATATAAGTTCTCTGTTTCAAAAGTACACACTATCAAGCCATAGTATTGTTAATGCAGGGTTAAAGACTGGTTAACGTAATCAGCCACCCTGGAGAATTATTATTTTTGAGCAAAAGTATTTGTAATGAAAAAATACAGGACTTTCCTTCCGGCCGGATTTGCCCTGCTGCTTTTCCTTCTGGCACAGTTTTTTATTGTAAGGCAGGTATGGCGGCAGAAGGATGAGGTATTTAAGATTAAATACCGGTCGGGATCACAGGAAGCCATTGACAATATGATGGTTAAGTCGGGAGACTCCGGATTCGACTACGCCTATATGATGGTTGACTATATATCAAGATCTCACCTGGAGAAAAGCAAATACCTTCAAACTGAGGACGATAGCCTTGAATTCCGAAAAGGTGTAAGGGACAATATCACCAGGCTCCTGAATGACAACGAGGTACTTTCAACTTACCTGTCGAAGTATTTTGAAAACCTGGGCCTGGAGAAGGACTTTAAGTACTTAATATATGTAAACGACTTTTACCTTATTGATTTTGGAGAGAAGTTTCATGTATATAAAGCCCCCGTGGCAGAGATAAAGAAGCAGACATCCAGGGGTAATGTGCTTGTAAATACCTTTTTCAGCGAAGGAAACAATTTCAAAATTACCTTTGATTACTATATCGACATTACAAGCAAGGAAAAGATAATACTCAGGGAAATTGGCATTACTCTCGTACTAAGTATTGGCAGCCTTATGATACTGGCTGCGATATTTATCGGAACATTAAAAAACTACCTTGAGGAGAAGCGCCTGTCGAACCTGAAAACCGACTTTATCAACAATATGACCCACGAGCTGAAAACTCCCCTTTCGACTATAACAGTGGCAGGTAAAACATTGAAACTTGAAGAAATAATAAGCAAAAGAGAAAAGATTCTTGAGACGGCAAATCTTATCAATAAGCAATCGGTACACCTGAATAAGCTGATAAACTTAATCCTGGAGATAAGCATGTGGGAAAGAAGCCAGTTCCAGGTCGACAGGAAAGAGCTTGATGTTGAAGAGCTTCTTACTGAAATACTGGACAGCTTCAGGAACGGGTGCGGTGAGGACTGCTCATTTTCTGCAGATATTAATTTAAAGGGTGCCAGGGCAGATATTGATATAGTTTATTTTACCACAATGATAAATAACCTCCTGCATAATGCAATTAAATATTCGAAAGACGATAAAGTGGTAAAAGTTAAGGCATGGGCCGATAAAAACATTAATATTGCTATCGAAGACAAGGGGCTTGGCATAAGCAGATCGGACCAGAAACACATTTTTGAGAAATTCTACAGGGTGGAAACCGGTAATATTCATAAGACAAAGGGCCTTGGCCTGGGTCTTTATTATGTAAAAAGAATTGCTGAAGCACACGAGGGAGACGTAAGTGTAAGCAGCAAACAGGGAAAAGGAAGCGTCTTTAGTATAACAATACCTACAAAATAACCAGAGCCATGAAAGTATTAATAGCCGAAGATGATGTTGATTTTGGAAATATCCTGACGCAGTATGTCTCTATAAGCGGCTTTGATGTAGCTTTAACAAGAGACGGTAAGGAAGCGTGGGAAAAATACACAGCTTCTAAACCCGATATCTGTGTGCTTGATGTAATGATGCCTGAGATTGATGGCTTTACCCTGGCAGAGAAAATTAAGAAAAAGGATCCTGATATGCCTTTTGTTTTTCTCACAGCCAAAAGCATGAAAGAAGACATTGTTAAAGGTCTCAAACTGGGGGCCGACGACTATATCACAAAGCCCTTCGACCCGGAAGTATTGATACTACGAATCAACAATATTCTGAAAAGGGTTTATTCTACGGTAAATGATGAATACTCGATATCTTCTACCGTACTTAATTTCAATACACTTGAATTGCATTGCTGCAAAAACACGGAGAAACTTACCCTGAAAGAAGCACAGCTTCTGAGGTACCTGATAGCCAATAAAAACAACCTGCTTAAGCGTGATGATATTCTTACTGAAATATGGGGTGAGGATGATTACTTCCTTGGCAGGAGCATGGATGTATTTATAAGCCGGCTGAGGAAATACATCACCCCGGACAAGGGAATTGAACTCAGAACAATAAGAGGAACAGGTTTTATTCTTGAAGAAACCCAGAAACAGAATTTTTAAGTTATGAGTTGTGAGTTGTGAGTATTGGGATTATGCCCCCTACCCACAACTCATAAGCCATAAATAATTACTTTTCCGAGAGTTCGTAACCAAGCTTAAATTCTTTCTCGACAACCGGTATACCTTCTTTCATCCACAGAGGCATTGCTTTGCCTTTCAGGAAATGGTCAAAAAACTGTGCCATCCTTATCTGGAAATCCTTCTTATTCTTAAACTCCTGCGGCCAGTGTGGTTCTCCCGTATAGTTTAACATCCATACAGGTTTTTGCAGCCTGCGCAGTGCAATAAAGTATTCTATACCCTGGTACCATGGTACAGCCCCATCAGCATCATTATGCAATATCAATATGGGTGTTGTAACCTTGTCCATTGTGAAAAGCGGAGAATTCTCAAGGTATCTTAAGGGCGACTCCCAGATGGTGGCTCCTATCCTGCTCTGGGTATGCTCGTACTGGAACGACCGGTTCAGACCCGATCCCCACCTTATCCCTCCATAGGCACTAAACATATTTACCACCGGAGCTCCCGATTCAATAGCTGCAAACAAATTTGTTCGCGTAGCAAGGTAGGCAACCTGGTAGCCTCCCCAGCTATGGCCCTGTGCTCCTATCCTGTCCTTATCAACAAAACCCATATTTATTATCGCGGTGATTCCGGGCATAACGCAATTAAAAGCACTTTCGCCCGGATAACCTTCCTTATAATATACATCGGGATTAAATATGACATAACCATTGCTGGTATAATAATGATAGTCGATAGTAGACCTGTGTAATTCAGGCATCCTGTAATCGTAAAGACCCTGGGAACTTTTTTCATAGAAATTTACTATCATCGGGTATTTCCTGCCGGGATCAAAATTTTCAGGTTTATAGAGCAAACCTTCCAGTTTCATTCCATCGAGCGATATCCAGCTTACAAGTTCTGCTGTACCCCAGCTATAATCTGCCTGCTGAGGATTGGCATTACTTATCTTCTGTTCCTTTCTGAACTTCAGATCACTCAGCAGCAAATCAGGAAAAGTCTCGAAGGTACTTTTTGAAAATACTACAGTATTGGCGCTCTTTGCCTTAAGGGGAGCAGACAGGCTATACTCTCCGCCATAAAGCAATTTAGGAGTTCCCTTTGCTGAAGCATCCCAGCTATAATAATATGATGCCCTGGTCTGATCATTTGAACCTGTCAGGAATAAGGGTTTCGAAATATCAATGTACCTCTGCTCCCTGTCGAAGGCAAGATAAGAATAGGAGGTATTGCTTTCCCTCCCGTTAACAGTCATATTGACAGGCGAATATCTTGCCTCGGGGTCCAGCTTCCATATATCGTACCTGTCGTTAACCAGGTAAGCCTCATCATTCTCAAGCCAGCCTGCAGGTCTGTAAGGACCGGCATAATTAGGAACATCATTCAGTTCGTCGGCAAGTGCAAGCTTATCGGGGCTGGTAAGCCTGTACTCCTTCTTCTCAGAAATATTGTACGAATAATACGAGGCATCCGGGTAGGAGTACCAAACAAGGTACTTTCCTGCAGGAGAAGCCTGTACCCTGGCCCTTATATCCTTCTTTATCAACTCCCTCTTACCTGTCTTCAGGTCAATCAGGTAAACATCATAGTGGAGCGGACTACCTTCCCACATTGATTGCAATTCGTAGGCTACATTCGAGAGGCCAAGAACATATTTTGAATCACCCCTGTTAATAAGGCTGATATCAGGAATATCCTCCGAGCCCAGCTGTACTATCTCTCCTGAATTATCATGCCAGGCAGCGAGGTATGAGATCCTCGAGTCCCTGGCTTTGTCGTATAACTGTGCTGTATGAAGTTTGCCTTCAGTACCATGCCATATCTGTACATCAGGGTACTCCTCCTCGAGCCGCAGGGTGTCTGCCTCCGGCTTTGCAGGGGCAGTGCCAAAGAATATAATATCGTTCTTAATACTTAACTGAGGAGTGTAATTCCCACTTACAAGCCATCCCTCCGGGATTCCCTTACTACGGTCAGAGACTATCATAGATGCAGGCTGGTTTCCTCTCCAGCGATATATGGAATATCTGTCCTTTTTCGAATCTTCCTTAAAAATGAAAACACCAGTATCTCCCTTATCATCCATCGTAATATTCATTATTTCGCCTTCTGTTTCAAACAATTGATCCAGAGCTCCTTTCTCAATGTCGTAGAGGTAAAGACCCGGCTTAAATGTATCACCATCTCCCGTTGAAACAAATACTAGTTTCCCGCTGTCTTTAGCAAAGCGATAGGTCTTTACAAAGGGCCATTCCAGTATATTATTTGTTTCCAGGTTAAGAAGCTTTAATTCATAGCCATTTTTTGAAGACTCTTTTTTTAGTTTCTTAGAATCATCAGCACTGGTGTCTGGCGTCTTTATATCTGTTGCGGTGGTATCGACAGCCTTAAGCTGGAAGGCAATATAGGTACCCCATTCCCGGGGCAGGCTGTAATCAAGCAAATTATCATACTTAAGCAGTTCCTTTTCCTCCAGCTTAAAAATATTGAGGGTTTCCCCAGGCATATCATCTTTTTTTGTTTTCTTTCTCTTTAACTCGCGTAGCTGCTCAAAGGGGGTGACTGTTTTAAAGACGAGTGTTTTTGAATCGGCCGAAATTGCAAGGTTCTCAGCATAATCAAATTCGCTTAGCATTTCACCTTTTGAATTATAAAGGAAGGCCTTTGTGTCTCCTTCCCAGGGCTGAAGCTTGTATACAATCCATTTCCCGTCAGCTGAGATAACTGTTTCTGTTATTCTGTTCCAGCCAGCAATTGCGTTATGATCGAGAGCCTTCTTAGGAGTCTGAGCCGGCAATCTTATGGCTACCAGCAACAGGACAATTAATAATGGTATAAACTTTTTCATGTAAATAGATTTTTAAAGAAACAGGAAAACAAGATACTTACTAAAGGAAGAAAAAAAAAGTTGAGGCTGTCTCAAAAGTATAATATTCTTGTCATCCCGAGTTAATCGAGGGATCTAATCATCTCCTAATCAGAGCCCTGATTTCTCGCATTAGCTCGAAATGACAAAGATTGCGCCCTTTTGAGACAGCCTCAACATATATTTTAACAATATTTAGCAAGGCCGTTACAGTATAATGCTTCAGCCAGGTATAAAGCAGGCTTATTCAGAAAGCAGCTCAGCCACTTTTTCACGCAGATCATCACCCCTCAAACCTTTTGCAAGAATCTTACCTTCGGCATCGATAAGGAAATTTGCAGGTATACTGTTCACGGCATAAAGTTTGGCTGCTGCATTGCTCCAGTATTGAAGGTCTGAAACATGTGTCCATGTAAGCTGATCGTCAGCAATTGCCTGAACCCAGTCTTCTTTATTGTTATCGAGCGATACACCCAGTACATCAAATCCCTTATCATGAAAATCATTATAAACAGCCACAACATTGGGGTTTTCACCACGACAGGGTCCACACCATGCGGCCCAGAAATCTATTAAAAGAATCTTATGTCCCTTCATCTCTGACAGGGTTACGGGATTGCCATCAACATCATTCTGTGTAAAATCGGGTGCAATTTCGCCTATCTCCACTTTCTTAAGGGCTTCTATTCTGATCTGGAGGTCCTTTATAATTTGTGTTTCAGCTACGCTGGCATCAAGTGCGGCAATAGCTTCTTCCATCTCACTCACTTCCATGTCGTAAGAAATTTGCTGAAGGACAGTGGGTGTTACATAGGACGCCGGATTCGACTTTACAAAGTCTTTGTTGAAAGCTTCAATCTCTTCAAAAAGGGCAGATCTTTCCTCGCTGAGAGCAGCAGCCTTTTCTTCATCACCAGCCTGCGCTGCTTCCCTGTAGGCCTGGTAAAGCTCCGAGTTTTTTTCATAAAAAGGAGTAAGTAACTCGTTATATGCTTCGTATTCACTTTGTGTTGCTGATCCTTCAACCTTAACATCGTACAGGGTATCTGCATTTCCGGTAAGGGTAATATCACTGTTCTCCAGGAAGAATCCAAGCCTTCCCCTCTTTCCATCAACTGAAAGGTAATACATCTCCGGGTATTCAACCTGGCCTGGAGCAAATTCAAAGACCCCGTTTTCAGTAAGGGCCGAATCAAGCTTAACAAGCTTGCTGCCATCACGTTTTTGTAAAAATACCTTATCTCCGTCCGAACCATCAAGCTTACCGCTTAATAAATAATTATCACTAGTGGTACATGAAGCCAAAATAAAGGTAGCCACTAATGCGATCAATACATTTCTCATATTTCTATAGGTTTTGTTTGCCGCAAAGATATATTAAAAACTTTCTCTTTACTTACTGGCAAAATATTTATTCAACACCTTGCAGGCTGCTGAATACGATGTTATCCTTTTCTCGACCAGCGCTTTTTCAAGCTCCGGAAGTAATTTCATTATTTCAGGATCTCCGTAGAATGATTTATTAATGGCTTCATTTATAGTCTCGTGCATCCTGTAAACAGCCTGTTTTTGCCTCCATTCACTAAAATAACCATTGTTCTTTGCAACAGCCAGGTATTCATTTACCATTTCCCAGATCTCATCCAGTCCAAGGCATTCCAGGGCACTGCAGGTAAGTACCTTTGGTTTCCAGCCCGGTTTATTGTCGGTAAAGAAATAAAGTGCATTCTGAAATTCAACGCGTGTTGTCTCGGCCCGGTTAATATTGGATCCGTCGGCCTTATTTATTACTATGGCATCGGCCATTTCCATAATGCCCCTCTTTATCCCCTGTAACTCATCTCCAGCTCCTGATATCATCACCAGGAGAAAGAAATCGACCATTGAGTGTACAAGTGTTTCGGATTGTCCTACACCAACCGTTTCGACAAATATTGTATCAAAACCGGCCGCCTCGCAGAGAATAATTGACTCGCGTGTCTTGCGTGCCACACCACCCAGTGAGCCGGCTGATGGTGATGGCCTGATAAAGGCCTTCGGGTCTGCCGCCAGGCTTTCCATACGGGTTTTATCTCCCAGGATTGACCCGTGCGATCTCTCACTGCTGGGATCAATTGCCAGTACTGCCAGTTTATGTCCCAGTGATGTAAGTCTTTTTCCCAGCGATTCTATAAGACTGCTTTTGCCGGCTCCCGGCACACCAGTCACTCCAAGCCTTACGGAGTTGCCACTGCTGGGAAGGCATATTTCTATAATCTTCTGTGCTTTGTCGTAATGTTCTTCGAGCGAACTTTCAACAAGGGTAATTGCTTTACTGAGAAAGGTAATATTACCTTCCAGTATCTTTTCTGCATACTCTTCAGCACCCGGACTCTTCCTGCGGCTGGACCTGACTTTATTTACAAATTCAGGATTAACACTCGGAGGCTGTTCTACTCCTTTGCTTACCGACAGAGCACTCTCATTCTTCTTTCTGCCCCCTGTTTTACCCATAGGTTTATTATCCTGAGACAAGAACGTTGCCTGATAATATAAGATTTACCTGGCTGTTTTTAGGGTCGTTTGTGATTACATTAATCATTTTATGCTGCTTGCCCTGTCTTACGCCTGCATCGAAAACTGCTTCTATGGTGCTGCTTTCACCGGGTTTTACCACTGTATTGGATTTGCTTATGGTTGTACAGCCACAGGTGGTTCTTATCTTCCTGATTACCAGATCAGATTTGCCCGTATTACTGTACTTGAAACTTACTGTAACCTTCTCGCGCTGTTTTATATCACCAAAATCCACCTTTGTAGTTTCAAATTCTGCAACAGGTGCAGCATCCAGTTCTTCCTTTGACATTGATTTGAAATCTTCAACCAGGTTAGCCGAAACTACCATGTAAAGATTATTATATACTGAATCATTTACAGAAACCCTTATCAGGTCGTTAACATAGCCCCAGTCATCTTTAAGCCTGGTGTCGTATTCTGCTTCAACAATGCCCTTCTCTCCGGGTTTTAGAACTTCAGGTTTGGTTTTTAGCTGCAGATGTGCAGGCACCCTTTCAAAACCAAGCTTAACATCTTCTTTGGAAACATTTATTATTTCCATAACACGAATTCCCCTGGTACCCCTTACGATATCAGTAAATGGAATATGATTGGATTTGAACCTGAGTTTTTCTCCAACAGGCCACCTGTAGATCTCCTCCATTGTAAGTTCCCTTGGAATAACATCCCCTTCTATAATCAACACACTCACCTTTGGCTGGCCATTAGTGTATACAGTTGCTGTTTTCTTAAATTTGTTAGGTCTGTTTTTAGGATCGTAGGTAACCTTCACAAATCCTTTCTCCCCGGGCTTAACAGGCTGCTTTGTCCAGTCGGGGGTTGTACACCCGCACGAAGCAAGAACCCTGGTCACAAGAAGATCGCTTGTTCCCGTATTTGTAAATTCAAAAGTCGCGGTCTGAGGTCCTGCCTCTTCCTTAAACTTACCAAAGTCATATTTACTTGTTCCAAATTCAAGCTGTGCACCGGTGTTCTGTCCAAACACCATGCAGCCTGCAAGGATAAGTACTGAGATAAAAACTATTCTTTTCATACCACTATATTTTTTTCTAAAGCTGATTAAAATTCTACTGCCTGCCTGGTGAAAGTGTAAAGCTTCCATGTTTTACTGATATAAGCCAGACTGAATAAACATCCTTAAAGTTGCATCACTTAACACAGATCAATCACTTTTCACAAGTTCAGCCAGACATCAAAATTAATAAAGATTACACAAAATATGCCATAATATCTTAGCTTTGTGATCAGCTCATAAATTTGGAATAGATTTTGAGGTTAACAGCCAGTTACATATTTGTAATTTGAAAAGATATCTGGTACATACAGTTTGCTTGGTGGTACTCATGGTTTTACCCATTCAGATGTACGGACAGTTCTATAACGGGCACCGTATGACCTTTGGTAAAAACAGGATTCAGCACTATGATTTCTACTGGTCGTACTACCGCTTTGACAATTTTGATACCTACTTTAATGAGTACGGCCTGGAACTGGCACAATACACCTCGAATTACGCAGCCGAGAAGATAGCCGAGATAGAAGATTACTTCGATTACATACTTGAGAAAAGAATGATCTTCGTGGTTTACAACAAACAGAATGAGTACAGGCAAACAAACATTGGGCTTGAAACAGGACAGCAGGATGATTATAATATCGGTGGTTTCAACCGTATAATAAAAAACAAGGTGATGCTCTACTATGAAGGAGATCACCAGTCGTATAACCGCCAGATAGCAGCAAGCATTACTGAAGCAATGATTAATGAAATGCTTCACGATGCCGACCGGAGAGACCGGATATCAGGCACATCGAGGGTTACCTTACCTGAATGGTATACCAGGGGACTGGTAAATTATGTGGCTTTCGGCTGGGACGAAGAAATTGAGAACAGGGTCAGGGACGGATTCCTTTCGGGAAAATACAGGAAACTTAACACCCTGGAGTATGAAGATGCAATCTATGCCGGGCAATCATTCTGGAGGTATATTGGGAAAACCTATGGCGATGCCATTATTCCAAATGTAATATACCTTACTAAAATCTATAAGAATGTTGAAGACGGCCTGATGTACGTTCTTGGTCTTAAACTAAAAGATCTGCAGAAAGAATGGTACGAGTATTATATGGATTATTACGGGGGGATTGAAAACCCTGAAGCAGCGCCAGACAGAGGCGAAGAATTGTTCAAAGCAAAAAAAAGACAGGTTATCCAGGATGTGAAAATCAGTCCCGACAAGAAATATATTGCTTTTGTCACTTACAATAACGGGAAACGAAAGATCCATCTTTATAACAATATTACGGGTAAGATAAAGACTATTTTCTCAGCAGAACCAAAATTCCACCAGGAGGCCGATAACAGTTACCCGGTTATAGACTGGCACCCGGGAGGAAATATTCTTACATATATAAATGAGGAAAAAGGAGCCTTAAAGATATATTTCCAGCGCCTCTCAGATCGAAAACCGGAGAGCAGGAACCTGCTGTATTTTGACAAGGTGCTTGCCTTCGATTATTCTCCATCGGGAGCCAGGCTGGTGATGTCGGCAGTAAAGGACGGGGTTACTGATATATATGTACACACCATTGCTTCGGGCACGAATGAGCAGATTACCATGGATGTTGCAGATGATCTTAACCCAAGGTATATACAAACTGCAGATAATTCCATTATTTTCAGTTCAAACAGGAAGAGCGACCTTATCGGAATGGATTTTAATCCTATTGAAGAACTGAACCACTCCTTCGACCTTTTTACCTATGACCTTGATGCTGGCGGCAAAAACCTTACCAGGCTTAAAGAGGGTATATACACCAACCGATCGCAGGGCATAGCACGAAATTCAAAGGAATTCGTCTACCTTGGAAACCAGAATGGAACAATAAACAGGTATAAGGCTGAATTTGATAGTGTTATAAGCTATATCGACACCACAACCCATTACAGGTACTTTATAGAATCGAAAGCACTTACCAACTATAACAGAAGTATTCTCACACATGATGCTCTGGCAGACGGACCAGAGGCTGAGGTTTCCTTTTCTGACAGCAGGTTCAGGCTGTTCAGGAACAGCTCAACAGCCCGGGATGCAATAAAGGAGGACGATATTATCTTCAGCGATTTCTCCAGAGAAAGAAATGAATCAATTCAGAGGGCCGACAGCATTGAACAGCTGAGACAATGGCTTATAGAAGAAGACAGGAGGAGAAAGGATACCCTCACAAAACCACTTATCGAATATTTTGCAACAGACGAAGCTATAGATTTTAATCATTATATATTTGAAATAGAAAAGGTTAACTACTACGAACAACAGTGGAGAAAAGATTATATGGATATTGATCTGGACACCAGCGGGGTAGATTTTCCTTCAATCAGGATATACGAAACATCTTTCTATAATAATTATATAGCCAACCAGATTGACTTTAGTTTTCTGAACAATTCATACCAGGTCTACAGCGGAGGAGCTCCTTATTTTAACCCGGGCATAAATTTGCTTACGCAGATCGGAGCTGTTGACATGTTCGAAGATTACAGGATTACAGGTGGATTCAGGTTTGGTGGCAATTTCGACAGTAATGAGTACCTGCTCAGCCTCGAAAGTCTTAAGGGTAAATTTGATAAGCAGTTTATATTCCACAGGCAATCAATCAGCAGCTATAACGACACTGCCTATTTCAAGGTTAAGAGTCATAACATTTTTCTAAGTCTTTCGCGACCTCTTACCCCGGTATTCTCAGTAAAAGGAACTGCAACATACAGAAACGACAGTTACGTCCCCCTGTCGACAGATTTACCAACATTGAACGGATCTCAGATTCAGCGGCACTGGGCAGGATTAAAGGCTGAAATTATATATGATAATACTATCACCAGGGGAGCCAATATTTATTTTGGCACCAGGGGCAAAATATTCGGAGAGTATTACAGGGACGTATTTTCTAAAAAGTCAGATATGTTTGTGCTGGGACTTGATATAAGGCACTACCAGAAAATCCACCGCGATCTTATTTGGGCTAACCGCTTTGCGGCAAGCACATCATTCGGACCAACCAAGCTACTGTATTATATGGGCGGAGTTGATAACTGGATGAGTTTTTTCTTCAATAATATACCTGTTTTTGATCAATCGATACCGGTTTCGCAGACTGCAAATTATGGCTTCCAGGCACTGGCAACAAATATGAGGGGATTCAGCCAGAATGTACGCAACGGCAACAATTTTGCTCTTATTAACAGCGAAATCCGCTGGCCGCTTATCAGGTACTTTGCAGGTCATCCCATTAAATCAAAGATTCTTGATAACTTCCAGCTTGTGGCTTTTGGTGATATTGGTACTGCCTGGTCGGGCGATTCTCCCTGGGCCGGCAAGAATGCCTGGGATAACGAAGTCTTTGTTCAGGGCCCTGTAAAGGTAATACTTGATACCAACAGGGACCCCATTGTAGGCGGATTCGGCTTTGGTATGAGAACAATGCTCCTGGGTTACTTTATCAGAGCCGACTGGGCATGGGGTGTAGAAAACTCATATATTCTGCCCAGGGTATTTTATCTTTCATTAAGTCTCGATTTCTGATACCTGCCATGCCTGTTTATCCTGAAGAAATAAAAGAAATTGCCTCATCCCTGCTTGATTTTACCATCCGGAACAGGAGGTATATTCATATGAATCCTGAACTTTCGTACAGGGAGTTCAATACATCCGAATTTATCAGCCGGCAGTTAAAATCGATTGGCATCCATAAGATTGAGAAGGTTGCCGGCACAGGAATACTGGCATCTGTTAAAGGCAACACGGAAAAGGGAAAAACCATAGTCCTGCGCTCTGAGCTGGATGCCCTGCCGATACAGGAAGAAACAGGTGTGGAATATGCAAGCACTTCCATGGGTATAATGCACGCCTGTGGACATGATGCTCATTCTGCAATGTTGCTTTCGGTGGCCAGGGCACTATTCGAAATACGTGAAAGATGGAATGGCAATGTGTACCTGCTGTTCCAGCCCGGCGAAGAACTGGCCCCCGGAGGAGCAACTCTGGTACTTAAAGAGGGTGTTTTAGACAGGATTGGTCCGGATGCCATAATAGCGCAGCACGTTCTGCCTGAGATGAAAGCCGGGAATACCGGTTTCAGGGCCGGAAAATATATGGCTTCGAGCGATGAAATTTATATTGATATACACGGCACAGGAGGACATGCTGCCCTGCCCGGAGCTACCGACCAGGTTCTTATAGGGTCTAAACTGGTGCAGGATCTGAAAGAGGCACTATACAGTTATGCCGGCGACAGGCCTCTGGTCTTCAGCCTGGGAAAATTTATTGCCGAAGGAGCTACAAATATTATCCCTTCTTCAGTTCATATTGAAGGTACACTCAGGACATTTGACGAGAAGCTGCGTAGCGATCTGCATAGCCTGCTTGAAAAAATCTGCGCAGAATCACAGTGCCAGGGTGTAAGTATAAGACCTGAAATAAGAAAAGGATATCCTGTTCTTTTTAATAACAAGTCTCTTACTGACAGAGCTGCAGAAGTTGCAGCACTTATTAATGGTAAAGAAAGCGTGGAAAGCATGGACCTGCGAATGAGTTCTGAGGATTTTGCATATTACTCACAGCATTATCCAGTGCTTTTTTACCGCATCGGAGTAAAGCAGACCGGAATGCAGGTGCATAAGCTGCACAGCTCTGCTTTCAATCTCTATGAACCTGCCATGGAAACCGGTATACGCACAATGCTGGCCATCGCTCTTGACTTTCTTCAAGGCAGCTAAGCGATGCTAAATATGGTGTGTATAATAAATTATTGTATAAGCAATCTCAAAAAGTCTGAACGATAATTGATATTTCTTGGCCTTTTGGTTTTTTATTTAAAGAATAACAATAATTTTGCAGGTACAAATCAATTGAATTTCTAATTAATTAATAAAAAAATGGCTTACGTAATTAATGATGATTGTACCGCTTGTGGAACCTGCATCGACGAATGTCCTGTTGAGGCTATTTCAGAAGGTGATATCTATGTAATCGATCCTGAAGTATGTACCGACTGTGGTGCATGTGCAGATGTATGCCCTGTAGAGGCTATATCTCCTGCATAGCGAAAAAATCTTTGTTTATTGAATCCCGCTCAGGCCAGGCTTAAGCGGGATTTAATTTTTCTATCCGGGCGAATATTTTGACCTTTCCAGTATGGAAGGCAGCTTATCTTCCTTCATAAGATCAGAAAGTGAAACATCGGGGTTCCTGCGCATAAATGATTCAACTATCCTATAGCCTATCCAGTTGGCAGCTCTTCCAGGCGACTCGCTGGTAAAATAAGATGTAAAGGGAGCATCTCCTGTAAGCTTCTTCAGAAGCAGCGGATCAGTGGAGAAGAGCATATCATGCTCAACCAGGTACTCCCAAATCTGCTGCTCATTATTCAGAACAAACTGCATTTGCATTTCTGTAAACCTGAACAGGAGTGTGTCTTCTTCATCCGGAAGCATGCATTTTGTAAAATACAACAACCTTCCCTCATGTATCATAGCATTCATTACATCGGTGCTCTTATCCTCATTATCTTCATTTATCCATGTTGACGAGGCCCATGCATACATGCAATCGCTTACTATCTTTTCCCTTATCATCCATAAGGTCTGGTAATTATAAATTCCCAGCATTGGATAATATTCACTATCACGTCCAAGATACCTGTCGAGAGAAATACCAATAACTTCATTACCTATTATATAGCTGCTGTTAAAACCGCTTATACAGGTATAGATCTCAGGGATATCAGCATCAGGGAAGTAATACCTGTAATGCTTCCATGCAACTTCCATTTCTTCCTCAATTCCCCTGATATCTTCGTAAATTTCTGCTGTACTACGGTATACTTCAACATTTTGTCTTGAAGTAATAAAGTTCATCAGTCCTTCGCTCCAGCCAGGGTCGCCAATATTGCCAATATTGATAAGATATGACAGATAAGTCAGTATGCCGGGATGTGCGTTGCTGAGACTGTCGAGCCTTTCATACACCCATGCCGGATCATTCCCGAAGAGTATATTTTCAAGCCTGGTGATACTTAAGTCAAGCTCAATATCGTTTATATTAACCCGGTAGTTTTTGTTCCTGCAGGAGCCCGACAGAATTGTGAACATTATAATGAAAAATACGATCCTTCTCATATTGACTTTTTTCAGAACAAAAATATAGATTTTGTCTCTTTGTAAACGGGAATTGATTAACATAATTACTTAACTTATTAAATTCGCCCCAGGCTTATTTAATTATTTTATTTTTGTATTGGATTAATTGCTTTTAATATGCATCGTAAAAAAAGAACTTTACTTCTCTCTGTCTGCCTGGTATTTATCAGCAGTGTGCAGGTAATGCCACAGGATATTCGTTTCAGCCTCTCTGCAGATCCCCTGGTGAGCTGGTTTTCTTCAGATACCCGCGAAACTGTAAACAGTGGTGCAAGGCCGGGCATTAGCTTCGGGCTGCAGGTTGACAGGTACTTCTCAGCGAATTATGCATTCTCAACCGGGATTTTCCTTGTTAATGCTTCGGGACGGGTGTATTATTCAGACACTATTGACCTCGAATTCAAGAACAGCATAATGGAACTTTATGCCGGGGAAGAAATCACCTACAAGATACAGTACCTAACTATTCCCCTTGGACTAAAGCTTAATACAAACCAGATTGGTTATATTACCCTTTTTACAAACGTGGGCCTGGATCCCAAAATAGTTATAGGGGGTAAAGCCGATATTCCCTATGCATCGATCGAAGACGAAAATATTACCGAGGAACTTAAGCTCTTCAACCTGGGATACCATATTGCAGGTGGTGTGGAATATTCGCTGGGAGGAACAACGGCACTGGTATTTGGCCTGGGCTACGAGAATAATTTTCTGGATGTCACCAAAGATAAGGACGGTCAGCCAAACGACAGGATAAGACACAATATACTGAGATTTAAGCTGGGGGTAAACTTCTGATATTATGAAGATTTCGCTTGCACAAATAAATTACCATGTCGGTAACTTCGATTATAACAGTAAATTAATAATAGAAGCAATTAAGAAAGCCAGGTCAGAGAAATCGGACATCGTGCTTTTTTCAGAGCTTGCCATATGCGGTTATCCTCCGCACGACCTTCTTGAGCAAAAAGATTTTATAGAAAAGTGTGAGAAGGCAATTAACCGTATTGCAGAATATTGTTCGGATATTACAGCTATTATTGGTACACCTACTATAAATAAAGGACCAAGCGGAAAACGATTGTATAATTCGGCTGTTGTTATAAGCGAGTGCAAGATCCGGGAAACAATAAATAAAACCCTGCTTCCCACCTACGATATATTTGATGAGTACAGGCATTTTGAGCCCGGGGCTCATTTCACCCTTATAAATGTAAGGGGAAAGAAGGTAGCTGTTACCGTGTGCGAGGACCTCTGGGATGAACAGGGTTTTGATAATGAATTCCTGAACAGCAGGATGTACAGCGTATCACCAATGGATGAGCTCCAGAAACTTAAACCTGACCTTATCCTTAACCTCTCTGCATCGCCCTACTCTGCCAGCCGAAGCGAGATGAAAACCCGCATCTTTACAGGGAAAGCTGCCAAACACGGGCTTCCCCTGCTTATGTGTAACCAGGTTGGAGCAAATACAGAGCTTATTTTTGAAGGTGCATCAATGGTAATAGCCCCGGATGGGAAAGTATACGATCAACTTAAATCATTTGATCAAGATTTTGCATCATATGAGCTTGAAGATATTATAAAGGGGAATACAAAGCCCGCTGAAAGAAATGACAACAGGATAGCCTCAATTTACAAAGCCCTTGTTCTTGGAAGCAGCGACTACTTCAGGAAGATGAATTTCAGTTCAGGTGTTCTGGGTCTGTCAGGTGGAATAGATTCTGCCGTTTGCCTGTGCATAGCAGCAGAGGCCCTGGGCCCGGAGAGACTCAGGGTATTGCTTATGCCTTCAATGTATTCATCACAACACTCGATTGATGATGCCAGGGAACTTGCAAATAAGCTGGGCATTAAATATGATATTATTAATATATCCGACATATATCATCAGACTGTCAAAGCTCTTACACCAGTATTTAATGACCTCCCTGAAGATGTAACAGAAGAAAACATACAGGCCAGGATAAGAGCTCTTTTACTTATGGCAGTTTCGAATAAATATGGAAATATCCTTATTAACACATCAAATAAAAGTGAGGCAGCTGTCGGATATGGCACACTTTACGGCGATATGGCAGGAGCATTCTCAATACTTGGAGATGTTTATAAGACAGATGTTTTCAGGCTGGCCCGCTACATTAACAGGGACAGCCTTATTATTCCCGAAAATACAATTATCAAAGAACCTTCGGCAGAGCTGAGACCTGAGCAGAAAGATTCTGACTCACTTCCTGACTATGAGATACTGGATTCAATTCTCTACCAGTTTATTGAGCTCCAGAAGCCTGTCAGGAATATCACAGGTAAGAATATCAGCCCGGAACTGGTAAGGAAGCTTATCGGCATGATTAATGCCAACGAATACAAGAGATTCCAGTCGCCACCCATCCTGAGAATATCCTCCAAGGCTTTTGGCCTGGGCCGACGAATACCCCTTGTGGCAGATTTCAATTATCCGGATTAATTCTAAATATCAGCCCGGAGCACGTAAATTCATGTTTTTTAACAATTTGAAAAATACTTGTGCTGTAAAACATCTTTTCTAACAAACTGGACCTTTGACCCTTACAACAGCCTGTTAATGAATGTGTTAAAATTTGTTAATTTTCCATTTGTCTCGTTCTTTTCTTATTTTTGTATATGTTTTGTAACACATTTCTATGAAAAGTACAGATATACTATCTACAGTCAAAAATCATCACATAGAAATATGTCTTGATACTCCCGGATCAGTCTTTAAAGACCTTAAAAAGGAAGAACAGGAAGTCCTGATCAGGAACCATTCCTATGCACATTACCGAAAGGGAGAAATGATTTTTAAGGAAGGAGAAAAGCCACTTGGCCTGATCAGTTTATCATCGGGAAAGGTAAAGGTATTTAAAGAAGGTGTAGGTGGCAGGGAGCAGATACTGAGGATGGTAAGGCCTGCCGGTCTGCTGGGGCACCGCTCACTTTTTGCAGGTATGAATTATTCGGCTTCGGCCATAACACTC
The DNA here is from genome assembly GCA_036350795.1 of Marinilabiliaceae bacterium. Lineage (GTDB taxonomy): Bacteria > Bacteroidota > Bacteroidia > Bacteroidales > VadinHA17 > JAUVKT01. Next base: position 19,893 of record JAZBNV010000002.1, on the reverse strand, counting down.
GAAGATTCGACAATCTGTATTATTGAAAAAGACACCTTCCTGAACCTTATTAAAACAAGCCCTACACTTTCGCTTAACATTATTAAGCTGATGTCAAAAGAGCTTGGTTTTTCGAACAACAGGACAGTATCATTAACTCAGAAACACATAAGGGGCAGGCTTGCTGAATCGCTTATTGTACTTAAAGACACCTATGGCTTTGAGTCGGACGGCATGACCATTAAGGCTTACCTTTCGCGCGAAGATATTGCCAACCTGTCGAATATGACAACATCCAATGCAATAAGGACTCTGTCAAACTTTGCGTCAGAAAATGTTATTGCGGTTGATGGCCGGAAAATAATGATTCTCGACTTAAGACGCCTTGAGCGGATAAGTGAACTTGGCTGATTTACTCGTAGAGATAAACCCTTTTTACCCTTGGTGGGATCCCGGTGATTATTTCATAAGGAATGGTAGCACATTTAAGGGCTAATTCGTTTACAGTAATGTTATCACCAAATATTTCAACCTCTTCACCTGCACTGATATCAAGACCGGTAACATCAACCATGCACATATCCATACATACATCTCCGGTAATCGCTACCCTTCTTTGTTTTATAAATACCTCCCCTCTTCCCTGTCCCAGCGCCCTCCTTAAGCCGTCAGCATAGCCAACAGGAATTATTGCTATAGTCCTCTCATCATCTGCAACATCCTTCAGCCCATAGCCTATACCTTCTCCGGCACCAACTGTTCTTACCTGCGAAACATGTGTACGGAATTTCAGAACCGGCAAAGAGTTAGGGTGATCATTTACACCTGTTTTGAATAAACCTATTCCCAACCTCACCATATCGAAATGGTACTCAGGGAAACGAAGAACACCTGTAGAATTAAGAAGGTGCCTGGTAAGAGGGTAAGCAAGTGCTTCCTCAATCTTAGCTGCGCAGCGAATAAATACTTCTGCCTGTTTATGTGTAAACTTATCAAGCGACCGGTCTTCAGAACCAGCCAGGTGACTGAACACCGAAGCCACCCGTACACAGCTTTCGTCCCTGAGTTTTAAAACAAGCTCAGAAATTTCATTCTCTGTAAAACCAAGACGATGCATACCTGTATCTATTTTTATATGTACAGGGTAGCTTGTATTACCTGACTTTCTTATAACAGAGCTTAGTTCACCAAGCTGATCAATATTAAAAATTTCTGGCTCAAGGTCATTAAGCAGGAGAGTCTCAAAATTACCCGGGTCGGGGTTCATTACCATTATCCTGGCTTTAATACCCATCCTGCGAAGATGCACACCTTCATCTATATAGGCAACAGCGAGATAATCGACATTGTTTTCTACCAGAAATGAAGACAGCTGTTCGGGTCCGGCTCCATAAGCAAAAGCTTTTACCATTGCCATAACTTTTGTTCCCGGTGCCAGCCTGGAACGAAAAAGCATCAGGTTATGGCGAAGGTTACCCAGGTTAATTTCAAGAGTGGTGAGATGTGCCTTTAAGGAAAGCAGTGAGCTTAGCCTTTCAAACCTGAATTTTCTGGCACCTTTTAACAAAATAGTCTCATTCCTGAAATATTCGGGGTTAAACCATTCAAGCAGTTCACCTGTACTGCCAAAACAATCGACCTTAGCTTTTAATCTGTCCTTCAGCTGTGGAAGTTCTTCTCCGACAAGAATAACTGAATCAGGGTTAACCCTGTTAATCATCGATAAAACCTCATCATACAAGCCGCCGGAAACACCCCCCTGCCCAACAAAATCTGATATAACAATCCTTTTCCTGCCAGCACTTTTATTCTGTAAAAAATCGAGTGCCACAGAAAGGGACGAGGGATCTGAGTTATAATAATCCTCTATTATTGTACAGCCGTTTATCCCTTCCTTCTGTGTCATCCGCATTTCAACCTGCCTGATATCAGCCACTCTGTCAACTATTTTATCGCTGCTCCAGCCAAGTTCAAAAAGAATGGTGATAATGTTGGCAAGGTTCCTGGTGGAAGCCCCGTCTTTAAATCTCAATGGAACAGAAAGCGATTTTTCCTGGCTCTTCAGAACCAGTCTGACATCAGTGTGCTCTTTCCTGACCTCAAAAATATAGTCGGCACTCTTACCCTCGATCGACCAGCTGATAAGTTTCTTATCAGACAGGTCTTTTGATCTCCTTACACTTTCTGCAAGCACTTCCTGGTCGGCACAATAAATAAGCACCTCGCAATTTGTAAAAAGCCTGAGCTTTTCAGCAGCCTTTGTTTCCAGGTCGGGAAAATTTTCCTGGTGGGCCTGTCCGATATTGGTTATAACTCCCATCCATGGCCTGATTATTTTTTCGAGCTTTTCGATCTCACCGGGAGCAGACATTCCAGCCTCAAAAATCCCGGTACCATAACTGCTGTCAAGTGGCCAGACCGAAAGGGGTACTCCTGTCTGGGAATTATATGAGCGCGGACTTCTCAGAACCCTTCCGTCAGATTCAAGGCAGTCAGCAAGCCATTCTTTGACAATGGTTTTACCATTCGACCCTGTAATTGCAATAACATTTCCCCCGAACCTGCTTCTTTTCCATGCAGCAAGCTTATGCAAAGCTGACATCGTTTCCTGCACACGTATAAAAGCAGCTTCATCAAATTTATCTATTAGGGATCTGTCAAAGTCCTTGTCGACAATAAACACCCTTATGCCCATCCCGAAGAGTTGCGGTATAAATTTATGACCATTGTTGCTCGGTCCACTGAGCGCCACGAAAAGTGTTTCGGGCGAAATCTGTGTTACCTTGCGGCTGTCGACAATCAGGTTTTCTATCAGAATATCCTCAGGGCCATGCAGATGACCTGAAGTAATAGCGGCTATATCTCCGGATGAAAGCAGCACCTTTTTAATGATTTGAGGAGTTCCTGTTATAGCAGTTCCGGCACAGGGGCTTATAGGCTTCCTTCTCTCCAAGAAGAACAATAGATTTCTCCTCGCCGGTCCTGAATGAATAATTCGCCAGGTTACCGCAGTCAACACAGATAGCATGCACCTTGGTAACATATTCTGCTGTAGACATCAGGGCCGGCATGGGACCGAAGGGATTACCTGCAAAATCCATATCAAGTCCGGCCACAACAACTCTTACTCCCTTATTTGCCATTTTGCAGCATACCTCAACAATTGCATCGTCGAAAAACTGAGCTTCATCCACTCCAATTACATCAACATCGCTGGCGAGCAGGAGTATCATTGCAGCATTTTCAACCGGGGTGCTTGTAATAGAATTCTCATCGTGCGAAACAACCATGTTATTCGAATAACGGGTATCAATGGCAGGCTTGAATATCTCAACCTTCAATCCGGCAATGCGTGCTCTTTTTAATCTCCTGATCAACTCCTCGGTCTTTCCCGAAAACATTGATCCTGCAATAACCTCTATTGATCCGCGTTTATTTACAAGGTCTACAGAATTCTCCAGAAAATGCATTCACTTAGCTATTTTGCATCCAGGATGAGTACCGGGTCTGACACCCTCCTGACCTATTTACGACAATTATTAATTACCTTTGCAAGGTAAAGAAAATTGAATAGCTATTAAAATTACAGCTATGGATTTAAAAGCAACAATAGCAATTATTCTTAAGGACCTGGAAGACGCCAGGAATATACTCGAAGATCTTAAGAGCTACCCCGGGGTCCCGGCTATCCAGGTTGAACTGGCAAAGGCTAAATGCAGGAGTGCCGGGGAGGTTATAAATATACTCGGAGAGCTTTCACCCTTGCAGGATGGGGAGGCTGAAGAGCTGAAAGACGATGCTGTTACTGAGAATGATCAGGTAGCTGATATTTTTACACTGGAAGATAAGGACGCTAATCAGCCGGAAAGAGAAGAGAAAGCCGGGCTACCCGAAGACCTGATAGATGAAATTATTCAGCCCCTTGAAGAAAAGGTGCAGGAGCCTGCAGCAGAAGGCAAAATACTTGCCGACAGGTTTTCAAAACAGGCCAGTATAAATGAACAGCTCTCGGGTAAGAGGCATGAGGACGATAGTGCAGAGCTGAGAAAGCTTAAGCCTATAAATAACATTAAAGACGCTATTGGGATCAACGAAAAATTCCGCTTTATAAGAGAGCTCTTTGGTGGCAACAGGGAAGTTTATGATATTACACTTGATAAGCTGAACAGCAGTGGCAGCATAGATGATGCCTTTAATACATTATCAGAAGCAAGCCAGGGATCCGGCAGTTCAGAGGCCTTTGATATGCTGATCGACCTTGTTAAGAGAAAACTTTCAAACCAGTAGTAATGGGAAGATTGTTTCTGGTACCAACACCAATAGGCAACCTGAAGGACATCACCCTCAGGGCGGTGGAGATCTTATCAGAATCTGACCTGATACTTGCTGAGGATACACGGACAAGCGGAATACTTCTGAAACATCACAATATAAATAAGCCCCTCAGATCGCACCATAAATTCAATGAGCACAGGGAACTGGAAAAGATAAGCCGGATGTTAAAAGATGGCTTAAATATTGCACTGATTACCGATGCAGGTACACCGGGTATCTCTGATCCTGGTTTTCTCCTGGTGAGAGAGTGCATAAAAGAAGGTATTGATGTTGAAACCCTCCCCGGTGCAACAGCATTTGTTCCGGCACTGGTAAATTCGGGATTACCCTGCGACAGGTTTATATTCGAAGGCTTTCTTCCGCTTAAGAAGGGAAGGGCTGGAAGAATGAAAGCACTTGCAGAAGAGAACAGGACCGTAGTGCTTTACGAATCGCCACACCGCCTGCTTAAGACTCTTATGCACTTTAGCGAATATTGTGGTGAGTTGCGCAGGGCATCGGTATCGCGCGAGATCTCAAAAATACACGAAGAAACCATCCGGGGCTCACTAGCAGAATTGATTGAACACTTCAGTAAAAAAGCAGCAAAGGGTGAGATAGTTATCGTTTTAGAAGGAAAAGGATAGAAAAAAAGAAATAAAGTGATGTAAACATTTACCGCTTTATACGTCATACTTACAAAAGCTTATTGATGAACAGAATCATACTGACCTTTATACTAAGCATCCTGATTATTAACACGGGCTTCAGCCAGTCGCTGAAGGGAATAATAAGAGATGGTGAAGGTTCGCCTGTGCCCTTTGCAACAGTATATATCAGCGAGCTTAAGAAGGGAACAACAGCAAATATTAAAGGAGAATACCTTATACTTCTCGAACCGGGCACTTACACTGTATTCTTCCAGAGCCTTGGTTTCTCTCCAACAATGAAAACCGTGAATATTACCGGGGGGGAGAAAAAACTTGATATCAGGCTCCAGATTCAGTTTTATGTTATACCTGAAGTAAGAGTTACTTCTACAGGAGAAGATCCGGCATATGCAATAATGCGAAAGGCAATCGGTCTTGCTCCTTATTATCTTAACCAGGTTAACGAGTACAGTGCTGAGGTTTACCTGAAAGGAAGTTTCATTATAAGAAGATTGCCAAAAATGATACTCCGCCGGATGGAGGTGAATGAAGAACAGATAAAAACCAACGAAGCATATTTTATTGAATCTTTAAATGAAATAGATTTTACGGCTCCCAATAAATATATTCAGAGAGTAATTTCACAGCAGAGCACACTTCCTGATGCAGGCAATACCGATATTTCACCGATGGATGTAATTAAGGCCAGTTTCTATGAGCCTCTTATCGCCGACATTGCCATATCTCCACTGGCACCTAACGCAATGTCGCACTATAATTTCAGGTACGAAGGCTCAACCCCCCAGGGCAACTATGTAATAAATAAGATCTCGGTTATACCAAAGAGAAAAAGCCAGCAGGTTTTTTCAGGTACCCTGTATATTATAGAAGGGCTATGGTGTATTCATTCTCTTGAGCTTAAAAATGAAAATATTGCAGGATCTATTAATATTACCCAGCTGTACACGCCGGTTGAACAGGATATCTGGATGCCAGTCAGCCTGAAGTTCGATGTGGAAGTATCGATTGTCGGCGTAAGAGGAGACGGGGAATACGGATCGGCAATAACCTACAACTCGGTGGTACCGAATCTCTTGCTTGAAAAACCCGATGCAATTATAGCCCCTGAAAGCAGGATGTATATCGCTGAGGAAGAAGCCATGGAACGCACAAAGGAGCAGGAAAAAATTGATGAGATACTTAAAAAAGAGGAGCTCAGTAACAGGGATATGGCCAGGCTTTCCAGGCTGATGGACAGGGAAGCGCAGAAGTCAAATCCCGAAAGCAGGGAACTGGAAGTAAAATCAAACACTACATTCACTGTTGATGAAGAAGCAGGAAACAGGGACAGCACCTACTGGAACAAAATACGCCCTATCCCACTGTCTGATGAAGAACTTAAGAGCATCAGGTCCGCCGACAGCCTCAGGGCTCTGCGTTCATCAAAGCTCGCCGGGACAGGAGAAAGAAAAAATGATACTTCGGCAACCAGGAATGACAGGTCTTTTATAAGAACCTTAAACGACATTACTTTCGGCAAAACATTCAGTAATGAGGATGCTTCGCTGAGATTCACTTATGGTGGCCTTTTTAATCCCGACAGGATAGGATTTAACTCTGTTGACGGACTCTACTACGGTACTGATATGCGGCTCTGGAAGATGTGGGAGGATGGAACTGCAATAATTATAAACCCTTCAGCCGAGTGGGCCTTTTCGAGGCAGGATATGAACAGAAGAATATCAGGATCGTTTCACTATAACAGGATGAAGATGAACAGGTTCTTTTTCTGGTTTGGCGATGAAACTGTCGATTATAACAGGCTTACAGGCATATCGCCTGCCCTTAATTTATTTACTTCGCTCTTCTTTAAGGAAAACTACCTTAAATTATATCGCAGCAAGTATGCCACAGTGGCACACAGGAATGAGATTGTAAACGGACTGTCGATCGAGTTCAGGTACAACTATGAACACAGGATCCCGATAGATAACAGCACCAATTTCTCCTTTCTTGAAAAGGATAAAGACTATTCCTACAATCTCCCATCCAATCCTCACCTTGCAGCTCCTGCCCCCTTACCAGACTATATGAACACTGAGGGGGTGAAAGATCATTTCAGTCATAGTGGTGAGGTAAAACTTATATATGTGCCCCGACAGAGATATCAGATACAGAATAATGCCAAATATGCTCTCGGGTCGGATTACCCGACTTTCAGTCTTGATTACAGGTACGGTGTCAATATTCTCAACGACGGATCGCAGAGCCCCTTCAGCAGGATAAAATTCGGAGTATCCAAACAGGAATCAATAGGAGCCTTCTCCGAGTATTCATGGTCGGTTGATATCGGTGGATTTACCAATAATAAGGGAGCACAATTCCAGGATTATTTTCATTTCAATAGCCAGCCCGTACCTGTTCAGCTTACCAATTACAGGGAAGTTTTTATGCTTCCGGCATATTACTCCATGGCAACTCCCGATTATTTTATAGAGGCCCATGGCCGCTTCACCACTCCCTACATGCTGCTTAAGCTCCTGCCCTTCCTCAGCAACAGTCTTATGAGGGAGAATATCAGCCTGGCCTATCTGTATACTCCAACATCAGGCAGTTATACAGAACTGGGCTATGTGTTGAGTGAAGTATTCCTGCTTGGCAGAATAGGTGTTTTTGTTGGCTTTAATGATCTGAAATATTCATCAAGCGGTTTCAGGTTTACCTTTATTTTCAACTAGGCTCAGCCGGGAAGCTCATCATCGTTAAAATTTTCGGGCATTGATTTCCTGGTTCTTGCGCCAAGCTTATTCAGTTTTTCAACCCGGCCAATAAGGTTTCCCTTACCTGTTTTGAGTTTCCTGATAATATCTGTATAGGCCTGCTGGGTATCATCAATTCTTTTACCAAGCTTCAGCATCCTCTCTGCCAGTAAAACAAAATCGTCGTACAAAGCACCCCCCTGGGCTGCAATCTCCATAACATTACGGGTTTGCTTATCCTGCGACCACATACTGTAAATAAGCTTCAGCGCTGCAATTAAGTTTGTAGGGCTGATCAGCAATATTCTTTTCTCGTAGGCAAAATTCCAGAGGCTATTTTCGGCCTGCATGGCAAGCAGGTAAGCAGGCTCAACCGGAAGGAACATCATCACAAAATCGAGAGTGTTTATATCGTAGAGGTCCTGGTAATTCTTTGCTGAAAGTTCCTTAATATGGTTCTTTATCGAAAGGAGGTGAGCCTTCATCTCCGACTCCTTATCTTCATCGGCAGCCTCGACGTACCTCTCATAAGCAGTAAGCGAAACCTTTGAATCAATAATTATACTTCTGTTACCGGGGTACTTAACTATTACATCAGGTTGCACCCTTCTGTTATCTTCTGCTGCATATGATTCCTGCACAAAGAATTCCCTGTCCTTTTGAAGTCCTGAATTTTCCAGGATTTTCTCGAGTATCATTTCTCCCCAGTTACCCTGGGTTTTTGAGTCACCTTTAAGTGCCCTGGTAAGTGCCTTTGCCTCCTCGCCTATCATAAGGTTCATCTCGGCCAGTCGCTTTACTTCTTCCTTAAGCGAGCGGCGCTGATCAGATTCTTTCTCGTAGGTGTCTTCTATTTTTTTCCTGAAGTCTTTCAGGTTCTCGTTAAAGGGACCTAAAATCTGGTCAAGTTTCTCGCGGTTGGCCTTAGAAAACTTCTCACTGTTCTCAGTGAGTATCTCGTTGGCCATCAACCTGAACTCCTTTTGCATTCTTTCCTGGATCTCCATCACCTCTTTCTTCTGATTCTCAAGTTTCTCACCCAGGTTACTGATATTTGCCTCACGGCTTGCAAGCTCAGTACTTAACTTTATAATATCCCTTTCCTTATCCGCAAGCTGCACTTTAAGGTCTTTCAACTCGTTCTGGAGGGTTTCGACCAGGCCTCTGCCAGATTCAGAGGTCTGCCGCTCCCTGGCCCGGAAAATTAACCAGGTAAATACGATGCCGGTAGTTAAACCTACCAGCAGGAATATTAATTGCTCAATCATATAATCCTAAAAAAACGGTGCATCATCATCTGAAGGCGATTCCTGCTCAAAGCCTGAATTATTATCTGAAAGATCGTCATTATTCATTTTCGATCCAATAGTAATGATTGAATCATCGCCTCCCGATTGCAAACCATCAAAATCTATTTCGTCCATATCGGTAAATTGTGCCTTTTCCTCGCGGAATCTGAGGTACACATCATCAACAGGTCCGTTACGGTTCTTTGCCAGTATTATTTCGGCCACACCTTTGGAAGAATTGCCATTCTCCAGGGTCATCATTCCATACTTTTCGGGGCGGTGGATAAATACAACCATATCCGCATCCTGTTCAATTGCGCCCGATTCGCGCAGGTCGGACAGCTGTGGTCTTTTGCTTCCTCCCCTTACTTCAACAGAACGGTTAAGCTGGCTGAGTGCAAGGATTGGCACTTCGAGTTCCTTGGCTATACTCTTAAGTGACCTGGAGATTGCACTTACCTCCTGCTCCCTGGAACCTGCATCTGCCGGTCCGGTCATTAATTGCAGGTAATCCACAACAGCCAGGTCAAGCTTACCCTGGGCCTTTAGCCTCCTGCATTTAGCCCTTAGCTCAAATACCGAGATAGCGGGTGTATCGTCTATATATATATTGGCCTTTTCAAGTGTCTTAATTCTTTCTTCGAGTTGTCGCCATTCTGCGTCTTTTAGCTTACCGTTCCTGATCCTGTTGCTTGGCAACTCGGTCTCTGCCACAATAAGCCTGTTAACAAGCTGAATGGCAGCCATCTCAAGTGAGAAAAAAGCTATGGACTTCTTATGTTCAACTGTCATATTCCGTGCCATCGACAGAGCAAAGGCCGTCTTTCCCATCGAGGGCCTGGCCGCTATAATAATCAGGTCAGATCTCTGCCAGCCCATCGTTAACCTGTCGAGGTTTGTGAAACCCGAAGGCACTCCAACAAGCGCATCCTCCTTTTTACTTGCTTCCTCGATCTCGTGAATTGCTTCCTTAAGGACCATGCTGAGAGGTGCTACTTCTTTCTTAATGTTACCCTCGGCAATCTGGAATAATTCATTCTCTGAATAATCAAGCAACTCGTTCACATCATTTGAATCGTCGAAGGCCCTGGTCTGTATATCAGAGGTCACCCTTATAAGTTCCCTCTGAATATATTTCTGGGCAACAATCCTGGCGTGAAACTCGACATGGGCCGCAGATACTACTTTGGACGTTAATTGCGTTAGGTAGACCGGTCCGCCAACTTCGTCAAGCTGACCGCCTGCCTTCAGCTCTTCGGTAACCGTATAAAGATCTACCGGGAACTCTTTAAGTGACAGGGCACTTATAGCAGAGTATATTTTCTGGTGACTGTCTTTATAAAAACTTTCGGGTTTAAGTATATCAAGAATCGATATTATTGCATCTTTTTCCAGCATAATTGCCCCCAGTACGGCTTCTTCCATATCTATGGCCTGGGGCGGTACCCTGCCAAAATCAGGTACCTGTGCTGCAAGTGATTTAACCTTTCCTTTCTGAACTGCCATTAACTGCTGATTATTAAGTACTTAAGAAATAATATGTCTTACTGAACAATAAGCTCAAAGGTAAGTAATTGCACTTCAGTATCAAGCCGGGAAATAACATTATTACAAACAATTTTATTTGAAAACGCTGTTGATACTTTGTTGAAAAGAAGAAACATAAGCTGCGGCTTGCTTATTCATCATTCGTCCCTTCACCATTCAGCCATTTACCGCTTGCCGTTTGCCGTTTTCATTTTATCTTTATCCCATGACCTTATTCCCAAATGCGAAAATCAATATTGGCCTCTGGGTTACTTCTCTGAGGAATGATGGCTATCATAATATTGAATCCCTTTTTTACCCGATTGGAGTAAGGGATGCATGTGAATTTGTTATGCAGGATCGTGGAATTGACAGCGATGAGTTTACTCAAACCGGCATTGACACAGGTATAAGGATGAGCGACAACCTGGTAATAAAAGCAATAAACCGTTTAAGGGTCCACTATAATATACCCGCCCTGAAAGTTCATCTGCATAAAGCCATCCCTTATGGTGCCGGGCTGGGCGGAGGGTCATCTGACGCTGCTTTTGTTTTAAGATACTTAAACAGGTATTTCAGGCTTGGAATCTGCAATAATGAACTTAAGTCCATTGCAGCAGACCTTGGCAGCGATTGCCCCTTCTTTATTGAGAATGTTCCGGCAATAGCAAGTGGCAGAGGCGAAATTCTTGAGCGCACTGAGAAATTTCTTTCCGGATATCATATACTGCTGGTTAAGCCCGGCATAAATATTAACACTGCCCGGGCTTACGATAAAATTATACCCGAACAGCGAAATCATAAGCTTCTTGATTTATTAAAAGAAGCTCCATCCACCTGGAAGAATACTATTGTTAATGATTTTGAAACCCCGGTTTTTAAGGAATACCCCCTGCTCGGCGAAATTAAGAGTGATCTATATAAAGCAGGTGCTGCTTACAGCTCAATGAGCGGGAGTGGTTCAGCAATCTTCGGCATCTTTAATGATTCCCCGCCTCAAAATATCTTCGATGAATTCTGGCAGTGGTCAGGTATGCTATAATCTTCAGATAAGAACTATCAGCAAATCACCCTTTGCCACCTTCTGACCTTCTGTAACTTCAATCCTTCTTATCTTTGCTGAGGCATGGCTTTTAATCCTGTTCTTCATCTTCATTGCTTCAAGAATCAGCAGGTCCTGTCCTTCCTTTACCTCATCCCCAACTTTAACACATATCTCTACAATTGTACCCGGGATAAAACATTTTACCTTTGAGATATCGGGTTTCTTATACGGTTCGCGCTCCCGGTATTTCTTACTCAGCCGGGTCTTATACCTGGTTTGATTTATATTCAGGAACTCCTGGTTATTTTCTTGATCACTCATCGTGGTATATTTTCAGATTCATTAAAAGGGAGGGATTCCGTGTTTCTTTCCAGGCAGGAATACCGATTTATTTCCTGACACGCTGATGGAATGAATCAGAAGTTTCCGTGTTTCTTCGGGGTCAATTACAGAATCAACATAGCCCATCGAAGCAGCCACATAGGGGTTTGCAAACTTGGTTTTATATTCTTCAACCTTTTCCTGCCTCATCTTATCGGGATCATCTGCCGAAGCAATCTCTTTCCTGAAAATTATATTTGCAGCACCTTCCGGGCCCATTACGGCAATCTCGGCACCCGGCCAGGCAAATACAAAGTCAGCTCTCAGGTGTCTCGATCCCATGGCAATATATCCGCCACCATATGCCTTTCTCAGTATTACGGTAACTTTTGGGACAGTTGCTTCTGAGTAGGCATAGAGCATTTTTGCCCCGTGCCTGATTACCCCGGAGTGCTCCTGGTCGACCCCTGGCAGGTAGCCGGGCAGATCAACAAAAGTAACCACTGGTATATTAAAGGCATCGCAGTAACGTATAAACCTGGCTGCCTTGTCGGATGAATCCACATCCAGAACTCCTGCCATCTCGTTGGGCTGGTTAGCCACAAATCCAATGGTATCTCCATTAATGCGTCCAAAACCAATAACAATATTCCTTGCCCAGTTTTCCTGTATCTCAAAAAAATCTGATGCGTCGACCACCGCACGTATTACATCCTTAACATCGTATGGTTCTGTTGGATCGTCAGGCACAATAGAGTCAATATCAAATTCCTTAAGCGGCTCCTCTGCGTTAAAGGCTTTTGCCTTATTCTTATTGTTCCATGGAATAAAACTTACCAGTTTCTTTATCTGATCAAAACACTCATCTTCGCTCTCCGAGTAGAAATGGGCATTTCCTGTTGTTTCGCTGTGCACCCATGCTCCACCCAGGTCTTCCATCGATATTTCCTCACCCAGCACTGTTTTAATCACTTCAGGCCCGGTAATAAACATCTTTGAAATATTGTTTACCACGAACACATAGTCAGTAAGCGCCGGAGAATATACAGCACCTCCTGCACAGGGACCAAGTATTACCGATAACTGGGGAATTACTCCACTGGCAAGGGTATTTCTGAAAAATATTTCGCCGTAACCTGCAAGCGAATTTACACCTTCCTGTATCCTGGCACCCCCCGAGTCATTTATCCCTATCAGCGGAATTCTCATTTTCAGGGCATGATCCATAATTTTTGTAATCTTTCGCGAATGTGCCAGTCCAAGCGATCCTCCGGCAACAGTAAAGTCCTGGGCATATATAGCAACAGGAGCTCCCATAATGGTTCCGGTCCCAATTATTACTCCATCGCTTGGGAGGCTCTTTTTATCCATATCAAAGTCCCTGGCCTGATGCTCAACAAAGAGGTCATATTCATTAAAAGAATCCTCATCCAGCAGGCCAAGTATTCTTTCACGGGCTGTTCTTTTACCCATTGCCTTCTGCTTCTCAATGGCTTGCTCGCCACCACCCATCAGTAGTCTTTCACGCCTTTCATGAAGTTCGCGTGTCTTTTTGCTTAGTGCCATAGATATCTATGTTTTTTGGATTAATTAAGCTTTCGTCACTCTGGTTTACGTATGCAACGTTACTAAATCTGTACGAATTAAAGAAAGATAAAAGTCAGTTTTTTTGGACCGTATATTGCCGTGGTTTTTTTGTCGTATTATACTACATTGGTTCACTGACACTTGCAGTACCTGTGTTTTTCGAATGCACCTATTTAGGTGCCCTGCTATAGAGCAGCACCCCAATTGCCAGGTAAACCAGGTTGGGCAACCACATAGCCAGCATGGGATTGAGATTTCCCTTAAGCGAAAACTGGGTTGCGAACTGCATAAAGAAGATATAGGTAAAACTGAGTGCCAGGCCAAATCCAATCTGCATTCCTATGCCTCCTCTTACCTTCCTTGACGATACAGCTACTCCGATAAGGGTAAGAATAAAAACAGAAAAAGGATTAGATATTCTCTTATGTTTCTCGTTAAGTAATAACTTCAGCTCTTCGCTTCCCTGCAGGCGAAGAAGATCGATCTCGTCGCGCAGTTCCGAGTAATTCATTGTTTCAACAAAAGTAGGTCTTCTTGAAAAATCCTCCGGAGTAATGGTGAGCGTAGTGTCTATCCTCCTTCCCTGGCGTAAAATTTCCTGCCCGTCAACAATATCCCTTATATAGTATTGCCTGGCGCTCCATTTATTAATAGTGGAATCCCACTTAACATAGTAGGCCGTAAGTTTTGATTCAAGTTCACCCTTATCGTTAAACCTTTCAAGGGTAAAGTTTCTTCCAACCTGTGATGTTGTGGTATATGATTCAATATAAGCATATACATTTGGATAAACCTGCCTGTGAATATCCCTCGCCGAATAGCGTGGCCGCGACCTGTAGTAATTATCCTCGAAATCGGTCCTTACAAGATTGGAATGTGGAATCACAAAGTTTGTAAGGAAGAAACTGAAGAGGGCAATCAGGAAGGCAGAATAGAAATAGGGCAGCATAATGCGCCTGTAGCTAACACCACTGCTCAGGATAGCTATAATTTCAGTGTTATATGCCATCCTGGAAGTAAAATAGATTACAGTAATAAATGTAAAGAGAGGTGAGAAAAGGGTTGCAAAATATGGTATAAAATTCAGGTAGTAATCGAATATGATGGCCCGTACAGGTGCTTCTTTTTCAAGAAAATCGTCGATCTTCTCTGAGAAGTCAAAAATAACAGCTATCCCCATTATCAGGGCCAGGGCAAGTACATATGTACCCAGGAATTTCTTAATAATATACAGGTCCAGGACTTTCCTTTCTATTTTTTTCATAATCTCCGGCCCAGTTTTTCGATCATTCCTTTTTTCCATAGAGGGAAGGATCCGTCAATTATTTTTTCTCTCGCCTCCCTTACCAGCCACAGGTAAAACGAGAGGTTATGAATACTGCAAATCTGTGCACCCAGCAGTTCGCCTGCAATAATAAGATGCCTTACATAAGCCTTTGAATAAGACCTGCTTATTTTTGAGGATCCTGAAGCATCGAGCGGACTGAAATCATTCATCCATTTCCTGTTCCTTATATTAATTATTCCTTCGGCAGTAAAAAGCATTCCGTTGCGTCCATTCCTGGTAGGCATTACACAATCAAACATATCAACTCCCCGGTCTATCGACTCAAGGATATTAAGCGGTGTTCCAACTCCCATTAAATAACGGGGTTTATCCGCAGGTAGTATATCATTAACCACCTCAATCATCGAATACATATCCGCAGCCGGCTCACCTACCGACAGGCCTCCTATTGCATTCCCGGGCATATCTTTTGAAGCGATTACCTCGGCCGACCTTCGTCTCAGCTCCGGGTAAACACTTCCCTGCACAATGGGAAAGAGCATCTGCCCGTGACCGTAAAGTGGCACGGTATTTTTAAACCTTTCTATGGCCCTGTCAAGCCACCGGTGGGTAAGATCCATCGATTTCCGGGCATAGTTCTTATCACACGGAAAGGGAGTGCATTCATCAAAGGCCATAATAATATCAGCTCCTATAGTTCGCTGTATATCAACCACACCTTCGGGTGTAAAGGAATGAGATGATCCATCGATATGAGACTTAAAGAGAGCACCTTCTTCCGAAAGCTTCCTGTTGTCAGCAAGCGAAAAAACCTGGTAGCCCCCCGAATCGGTCAAAATAGCCCTGTTCCAGTCCATAAACTTATGCAGCCCGCCTGCCTGCTTCATTACTTCCATGCCGGGCCTGAGATAGAGGTGATAGGTATTCCCAAGGATAATTTCTGCATTAACCTCCTCTTCCAGGTCGCGCTGCAGCACGCCCTTCACAGTTGCAGCAGTTCCAACCGGCATAAAGATAGGTGTATAAATATCACCATGATCAGTATTCAAAATACCTGCACGCGCCTTTGTTTCCTTATTTCCCGCTACTTCTAGCTTAAACATTGATCGTAAAAATATTTCACAAATATACAATTTCCGCCACTCTCCCCTTTGCCTCCCCTTATTTTCAATATTAATTTTTGACACCTCAGCCATTCTTAGTAATATTGCGCACTGAAATTACTTAGCTTATGTTCGATCTTTCGGGGGATGTTTTCTGGTTCTCGGTTTTTCTGGTGTTTTCGCTGGCAGCACTTATACAGATTCTGTATTACAGTATTTTTTACTCGCGCATACCTGCCCGAAGAATTCCGCTTAAAGGGGGCAGGAAGGCTCCTGTGTCTGTAATAATATGTGCCAGGAATGAAGAATCAAAACTCAGATCTTTTCTTCCTTCTGTATTATCCCAGGATTATCCCGATTACGAAGTAATAGTTGTTAATGATTGTTCTGATGATGACTCGGATAATGTTTTAACAGCCTTTGAAAAAGAATATCCAGGGCTGCGCGTAGTAACAATTCATAAAGAGGCCAGCCTTGCTCACAGTAAGAAGATGGCACTTTTTGTCGGAATTAAGGCAGCTAAAAACGAGCTTCTTTTGCTCACCGATGCAGATTGCCAGCCATGCGGTAAGCGGTGGATCTCATACATGACCTCAGGATTTGACAGTAATACATCTTTTATTCTTGGATACGGGGCTTACCAGAAGAAAAAAGGCTTGCTAAACAAGTATATAAGATACGACACCCTCTTTATTGCAATGCAATATATGGGTATGGCAATTGCCGGACTTCCCTATATGGGGGTAGGCCGCAATCTCGCATACAGGAAATCGGTATTTATGGAAAATAAGGGTTTTGGCCCCTTTATTCACCTGCAATCGGGAGATGATGACCTCTTTATTAACAGCCTGGCATCAGGCCATAACACAAAGGTTATGTCTGATAAAGAGGCCCTTACAAGGTCGGTACCGGCCAGTAGTTTTGCCGGGTTCAGCAAACAGAAAAGCAGGCATCTGTCTACATCTCCTTATTACAGGATCAGATCAAGGTTACTGCTGGCACTGGAGCCATTAAGCAGGGTGCTCTTTTATTTAAGCGGAGTCCTCTTGTTGATATTCGGAGCAGCCTGGCCTGTTTACCTTGCTGTATTCCTTGTAACAATAAGCTTTAAGATGATTATATACCGCAGGGTTCAAAAGTCTTTGGAGGAACAGGATTTATTGCTAATTTCGCTACTGTTTGACATTGTTTCTCCCTTTATCAACTTATATTTCCTGGTACTGAGCAGGAGAAACAGACACAGAGCTTACGAATGGAAATGAATCCCGACTTATCTGAAAAGGCAAAATACGATCTGCGCCTTGTGATTCGCGCAAGTAACGGGGACGAAAGGGCCTATGCTGAGCTGATGAAAAGATACAGGGATTCAATATATTATATGCTGCTTAAAATGGTGAATAATCCTTCCGATGCCGACGATCTTACAATTGAAGCTTTCGGAAAAGCATTTAAGAATATTCAGCTTTATACTCCAAACTATGCTTTCAGCACATGGCTGTTCAGAATAGCAACCAATAATTGTATTGATTTTATAAGAAAGAAAAAGAGTGCTCCTGCTGCAATTGACCAGCAACAGGAAGAACAGGATAACCCTGCCAGCAACCTGCAGGAGAGCAGCCCGGATCCGGAAGAGGAGCTAATCAAGAAGCAAAAGATCAAACACCTGCAATACGTGGTTTCCCAATTAAAACCACAATACAGGAAGCTTATAGAATTAAGATTCTTTAAAGAATATTCGTACGAGGAAATCGCAAATGAACTGAATATCCCGCTTGGCACTGTAAAGGCGCAAATATTCAGGGCAAAAGAATTACTCTATAATATCCTGGAAAAAACGGGATCGCATTAATGAGAGAAGTACTGAAATCCTATTTTGATTTTATCTCAGACCCGCAGCTTGAGAAAATGCTCAGCCTGGAAGCAATTTATAATGAATGGAACCAGAAAATCAATGTAATCTCAAGAAAGGATATTTCAAACTTTAATACCAATCATCTCCTCCACTCCCTCTCTCTTGCAAAAATAATCAGATTCAAGCCCGGCACCTCTGTACTCGACATCGGCACGGGGGGAGGCTTCCCGGGCATCCCCCTTGCTATAATGTTTCCGGAAACAAAGTTTACGCTGGTTGACTCCATCAGGAAAAAAACCATAGTGGTTACTGAGGTCGCAGGTCAGCTTAAGCTGGATAATGTTTATGTTGAATGGACAAGAGCAGAGACTCTTGTAAACCAGTTCGATTTTATAATCAGCCGGGCTGTAACAGCCTTCCCGGTATTCGAAAAGTGGACGCGTGGAAAATTCAGAAAACCAGACCTCAACGAGCTGAAAAATGGCATTCTATACCTTAAGGGAGGTGATCTTAAAGATGAGCTGTTTACCTTCAGGAACAGGGTGGAGATATATGAGCTTGCTAAGTATTTCAATGAGAGCTTCTTTAAAGAAAAAAAACTCGTTTACCTGCCTGCCTCCAAATAAGTAACTTTTTTAGCAGATTTTTCTTTAAATTATAAAATTAATGTTACTTTTGCACTCTCAAATTGATCAGAACAGAAACAGGAAAACAGAGAAACGATGAAAAGAACATTTCAACCTTCGAGAAGAAAAAGAGTCAATAAGCATGGCTTCAGAGAAAGAATGTCTACTTCAAACGGACAAAAAGTTATAGCTGCAAGGAGAGCTAAAGGAAGGAAAAAGCTTACTGTTTCTGACGAGGCAAAGCATAAACAATAAGATTTATAAAAGCTTATATATAACCCAGGCCAGCAGTGTCTGGGTTTTTTTATTTAGTATTTTTAACTTTACATCAAATATTTTTGACCTTGGTACCAAAATCCATCCTCGACACACTCGAGCCGGCATACAGAAAGGTTTCGGAGAAAATAATTGCAGGCAAGAGGCTAAGCGAAGCTGATGGTGAGCTTTTATTCAACAGCAGCAACATTGCCTTGCTTGGAATACTTGCCACTATTATAAGAAAAAGAATAAACGGCGACAGTGTATGGTTTAACCGTAATTTCCATATTGAGCCTACCAATATATGTATTTATAACTGTAAGTTCTGCTCGTACAAAAAACCGGCAGGCAGCCCGGGAAGCTGGGTTCACAGTCCCGAAGATATATTAAACATCGTCAAATCATTCGACCAGAAGCCGGTAACCGAGGTCCATATAGTCGGAGGCGTACATCCATCCCACGATTTGCATTATTACGGTAATATACTGAGAATGATAAAGGAGCACAGGCCCGAACTGCATATTAAGGCTTTTTCGGCAATAGAGCTCGACTATATGATAGCGAAGGCCGGCATGAGCCTGGAGGAAGGATTGAAGGCCCTTAAGGAATACGGTCTGGATTCAATACCGGGTGGAGGTGCAGAAATCTTTGATGAAAAGATAAGGAGCAGGATATGTGACGATAAATCAAGCTCGGAGTTCTGGCTTAAGATTCATGAAACAGCCCATAAATGCGGCATACCATCAAACGCCACCATCCTTTACGGGCATATTGAGAATTACTCGCACCGTATCGACCATCTAAGCAGGCTGAGGGCACTCCAGGATAAAACCAATGGTTTCAATACTTTTATTCCGCTTAAGTACAGGAAGGCCAATAACAGCATGACAGGTATTGGTGAAACAAGTATTATAGAGGATATGAAGAATTTTGCAGTTTCGCGCCTCTTCCTCGATAATATACCTCATCTTAAAGCGTACTGGCCGGCACTCGGACGGGAATCGACCCAGCTGGCACTTTCATTTGGTGTTGACGATATCGATGGCACAATCGACGACACCACAAAAATATATTCAATGGCAGGTGCTGAAGACCAGAATCCCAGCATGAGTACCGACGACCTGGTAAAGCTGGTAAAGGATGCAGGCTATATTCCTGTTGAGAGAGACACCCTCTACAATACAGTTAAGGAGTGGTAAAGGTAACAGTTGTGAGTTGTGAGTTGTGAGTTGTGAGTCGTGAGTTGTGAGTCGTGAGTTGTGAGCCTTGCGTCTTGCGTCTTGCGTCTTGAACCT
>JAZBNV010000001.1:0-25164 GCA_036350795.1 Marinilabiliaceae bacterium | reverse complement strand
TTCTTAAAGCGGTAGCTGTCGGGACATAAAGGCAGCCCGCTTAGCTTGCTTAACTTATGCTTGTTTCCGTGTGAGTCGTAAATATATGTTGCCGGATCAATACAGAAATATCCTCCTTCAATAAGATTCTCAATTGAAGCGCTTATTACAGTGGCATCATGCTTTAATTCCACGTTTAATATTTCCAGTGTCCCCGGCGTCTTAAGCGCATAATTTGGCTCAAAGTAGCTTTGACCATATGTTAATAAGCCTGCTAAAAGGGCTATAAGAGTAAATAATAATCTTGATTGCTTCATAAATCTTCAGTCTTCAGTCTTTAATTAAACACCAGTTTATTCCCTGTACCCATCTCAACAAAATCCTTACCAAAGACTTCCCTGAAGATCTTTATTTGTTTTTCGCCTGTGCAGTGGGTTGCTCCACATTTCACTATTCCAAGATCCCGCATCTGGCCTGCTATTTCAACTATCTCACGGTCTGACCTGTCCATAAGGTGAAAACCTCCAAATACCATATAGATATTCCTGTTGAAAGTGCTTTTTATTTCTTTAAGCATAGTGATTATTCCAGGGTGAGAGCACCCGGTCATTACAATAAGCCCACTGGCAGTGTTCAGAACCAGGGCCTGTTCGGGTATGGCTTTGCCCAGCACACCCGATGAATAGAGGTTTTCGCAAATTTCAACAGGTGTTTCTATCAACTCAACTCCATCACATTCAGACGCGTACTCCTTAATAAATCTGCTGGAAAATGTATTCGGCACCACCACTTTTACATCCCCGTTCATGGCAAGGAATTCGTGCAAACCACCAAAATGATCACCGTGCTCATGCGAAATAAATACTTCGTCAACACTTGCCGCATCAAGGTTCAGTTTTTCAAAGTTATGCCTGAATATGCCGGGATTTGTACCTGTATCAAACAAGATTGTTTTGCCTGTGCCTTCAATAAGTATTGAATAGCCCCAGTCAGCCTGGGTACCTTCGGTATGCACATAGTTATCATAGATAATAGTAGCCTTTACAACAGACTCAATTCCTTTCCCGGGAGTGCCGGGTTGCCTGCCACTGTACTTTGTGGCTCCTTCCTGGGCTCTGAGGCTCAGGCCCGGCCCCATGAATAAAACTGCAAATAATAGGATTCTTGTTCTCATAATTTTTATCCGCTTGGTTGCTTTCCAAAGATAAAATAATATCTGATTAATGTCCAGTACCTAAGAACCAACTTCCAATGCCAGGTACTTCACACCCCAGACCCCACACCTCCGTACCCAGATTGTTTATTTGTAATCAATATAAATATATTGATAAACGATAAATAAATTTTGTAAAACGATATATGTCTCTTATATTTGTAGTGTAATTAACTATAAAGATTATGGAAAAGTTTAAAGCACCAATAAGTTTTAAGATCATATTCATTCTAAATGAAATAATTTTCTGGTTATTTAACCTGGTTTGTTTGTTTGGCCTGGTATTTATTATACTGGTTATAGCCGGAGTATTTAAAGAAGATATGCAACTGCATGTAAATCTGCCTGTTGCTTTTAATACCCAGGAGATAGGATATCTTACGGTAAATAATACGCCTACAAATGTACAGCTTGTTGAAGCCTATGGATCAATACATCTTATTGATACACCGCTGTACCTGACCAGATTATTTATGATACCCCTGTCAATGATCCTTGCGGCGATGTATTTTATGCTGTACACATTCCGGAGATTTATAAGGAATATGAAAAAGGGTATAATTTTCGAAGCAGGGAATATAAAGTTACTGAGAATTCTTGCACTCTCAATGCTTATATTCTGGCAACTCTGGAAGACTTATGACTGGTTGGTGGGAGTATGGTTCGAACACCGCTTGAATTTCGGTACGATAGAAATCACCCGCGAAACTGAGGGGCACATTGTGTTATTAATCTGCTCCCTTGTCCTGTGGGTAATGTCGCACGTATTCTCCAGGGGTCTCATTCTGCAGGAAGACCAAAGTCTAACAATATAATTCAGGAGCCATGTCAATAATTGTTAATCTCGATGTAATGCTTGCAAAACGTAAGATGAGCCTTACAGAATTATCTGAAAAGGTAAATATTACCATGGCAAACCTGTCGATTCTTAAAACCGGTAAGGCAAAGGCGATAAGATTCTCCACCCTCGATAATATATGCGAGGTACTTGAATGTCAGCCGGGCGATATACTTGAATACCACGACGATCAAACCTGACCTGTTTTTTCGTTTCTAATAAGGCCATCTCTTACCAGGGGGTGGCCTTATTTTATTTATTATGCTCTATGCAACATGCAAAACATTCCATTTATCAGATATTGTAAATATTAGTATTAATGCTATTCTGTGATTGATATAATTTTGTTAAACTTGTACCCTGAAATTAATATTGAGAAAAACGGAACTAAAAATTGAAATTATGATTAAGAGATTATTTGGTTTTATTATTATGGCGGCAGTAGTAGTTTCCTGCGGCTCAAATACGGAAAAGAAAACTGACGCGGCTGCAGAAGAGGCTGCACAGCAGATTGAGTTTGCCAGCCTTATTGATGATCCGGCGGCATATCTTGAAAAGGAGATCACCCTTGAAGGGAATGTGGTACATGTTTGTAAGCACAGTGGTAAAAAAATGTTTATTGTTGGAGAGAATCCTGATATCAGGCTATATATTTCAGCCGGAGAGGAAGTTCCGAAGTTCCCTATGGAGTTGCTGGGCAGCAATGTTACAGTCACCGGTTTACTGTCAAAGGTAGAAGCAGGTGAGAAAATGGGAGAAGGAGCCGGTGAAGGAGAACATAAGGAAGGAGAGATGGCAGGTAATACAGCTATGGCAGGTAGTGCTGACGAAGATTGTGAGACAGAAGCAGCTGTTGCAGCTCAACCGGTACTTGCAGATTATGTTCTTCATTATGTAAGTCACAAAGAAAAATAGTATCAGAAAAGTAAATCTTGCAAGGCTGTCTCAAAAGTATAATATTCTTGTCATCCCGAATTAATCGAGGGATCTAATTATCTGATAATCAGAACTCTGATTTCTCGCATTAGCTCGAAATGACAAAGATTTCGCCCTTTTGAGACAGCCTCTTTTAATTAGACCTTATGAAGCTCAGAAAACTAAACAGGGTTACCCACCGTGATGCAGGTTACCTGATTGCCGGGATGGCCATTATCTACTCTCTTTCCGGGATTGCACTAAATCACAAGCACGACTGGAATCCTAACTATCTTGTTGAACAAAAACAATTTACTACTGATATCAGGTTTACGCGGGATGCCTCGAATGAAGAGAATGTTATGGCTCTCCTTGACGAACTGGGCGAGAAGAAGAAATATAAAACATCCTACTACCCATCTGGTAACAAGCTTACTGTTTTCCTTGTTGGCGGAACTGTGCAGGTAAATACTTCTACGGGCGAAGGTTATGTTGAAGTTGTAAGTAAACGACCTCTCTTTTACCAGGTTAATTTTCTTCATTATAATCCCGGTATATGGTGGAAATGGTTCAGCGATATCTTTTGTGTTGCACTTATACTCGTTACTGTAACCGGCCTCTTTATAATTAAAGGAAAGAACGGGATTACAGGCCGCGGTGCAATATTAACAGCGCTGGGCATAATTCTGCCACTGCTTTTCTTTCTTATTTATTAAGCAGCTCTTAAAGAATCTTTACAGCTAAGTGTAAAGAAATCATACACCCCGGTATGATCTGATTCTTACTATATTTATTTATATTGCACATAGTCAGTGTTTTACTAATTGTGGCATAGCTATTGACCACTTATGCTACACACAAAAGTAAAACCAGGATGAGATCATTTATAAATCTTCTGTTCAGAGTAATCAAGCGAAACAAACTGTTTTCATTTCTGAATATTGCCGGTCTGGCAGTTGGAATGGCCAGTTTTATAATAATCGTATTATGGGTATCTGATGAATTGTCGTATGATAAGTTTCATGAGAATTCAGATCGCATAGTAAGGATTAAGTCATACTTTTATCTTAATGGTGAGGAGGGTTATGCGCCTCAGTGTCCCGCGCCCCTTGCAGAGGCTGCTGTAAGGGACTATCCCGAAGTTGAGACAGCTGTAAGGCTAAGAAACTATGGATCCTTTATTGTTGAGTATGACAATAAGGTATTTGATGAACCGGATTTTATTTTTGCTGATTCCACATTCTTCAGAATATTCTCATTTCCTTTAATCAAGGGCAATCCCGATAAGGTTCTGAAAGCAAGAAATACCGTTGCGATAAGCGAATCTGTGGCGAAGAAATATTTCGGGGATGAGGATCCGCTGGGCAAAATGTTTAAACTGGATAACAGGATGGATGTAGAGGTAACAGGGGTATATGAGGATATGCCCACAGCATCACATTTCCATTTCGATTTTGTAGTATCCTTATATACCTATGGTGAAGAAAGTGAAGGAACATGGCTGAGTAATAATTTTACTACCTACCTCCTGCTAAGTCCTAATGTAAGACCTGAAGATCTTGAGCCAAAACTCGCAAACCTCGTTGAGAAATATGTATCAGAGCAGGCAGCACAGGCTCTGGGAATGAGCTGGAGAGAGATAAAGGAATCGGGTACTTCTCTTAGCTATTACCTGACAAGGATTACTGATATCCATCTCCGTTCGGGTGTGGAAGGTGATTTTGAAGGAGGTGGTAGTATGGCAGCCGTAAGGATATTCGGAATAATTGCTCTCTTTATTATTATTATTGCCTGCATAAATTTCACAAATTTATCCACAGCCAGGTCGATTACCCGCCTCAGGGAAGTTGGGGTAAGGAAAACCTACGGAGTTTCGAGGAGTCAGCTGATAAACCAGTTTAATGCTGAGTCAGTTATAATAGTATTTATTGCTTTTATACTTGCAATGGTCATGGTTGAGCTTTCTCTTCCATATTTTAACGATCTTACTTCAAAGGACCTGGCAGTAAATTATTTTTCAGGGAAATTCATATTCAGTGTGCTTGGTATGATATTAATAATAAGCGTTATGGCCGGCGCTTACCCCTCCTTATATTTATCCTCTTTCAGACCTATTCATGTATTGAAAGGTGATGCTGAGCTAAAGAAGAACAAGTTCAGTTTCAGGTCAATACTGGTTGTGATACAATTCTTTATATCCCTTGTTCTGCTCTCTTCAACACTTATACTTTCAAAACAAATGCGCTATATGCAAAATAAGGATCTGGGCTTTGATAAGGAGGAGGTAATGGTAATTAATAATACCTACCTTATTACTGGTGATCAGATAACTACTTTTAAGGAAGAGCTGAAGAAGCATCCTTCAATAAAAAGTGTTTCGGTTTCCGGTTTTCTGCCCATCCCGTCCAACAGGAATAATTCGTCTATCTTTCCCGATGCTGTATTGTCCGACGATCTCTTTAATTGCCAGAACTGGACAGTTGACTATGACTATATTGAAACATACGGACTTAGATTGAGTGAAGGACGGAACTTTTCTGTTGAATTCCCGACTGATTCCATGTCTTTAATTATTAATGAGACGGCTGCACGCAAGCTTGGATGGGATGAACCTGTTGGAAGATTCTTTGGAGTCCCCCATGATTACAGGGCTTTAGGAGAAATGAAACTTGATAAATATACGGTTATAGGTGTTGTTGAGGATTTTCATTTTGAATCGCTGCATCTGCCAATTGAGTCCCAGGTATTTTTCCTTGGCAGGAGTGCATCAAGAACATCACTGAGGTTAAACAGTAATATTGACCTTGAGTCTTTACTGACCGACCTTGAACAAGTATGGAATACCTTTGCCCCGGGTCAGCCATTTTCTTACAATTTTATCGATCAGAGGCTCAACCAGAGGTACGAAAGTGAGAGACAGCTGGGTAAGATTCTTACCTTGTTTACCATTTTCGCCTTTTTCGTAAGCTGCCTCGGGCTGATAGGTTTATCAGTATTTTCATCAGAGCAGAGGAAGAAAGAAATAGGACTGAGGAAGGTTAACGGTTCGGGTATTGGTCAGATTATCTGGCTGCTATCTGTCGATTTTACCCGCCTGGTGGCAATCTCATTTGCCGTGTCAATTCCGGTAACGGTAATATTTATGAAAAAATGGCTCGATAGTTTTGCCTACAGGACAGAACTTAGCTGGTGGATCTTTGGCGTAACATTTTTAATGACCTATGCAGTAGCTATGATAGCCATAATATTCCAGTCGTACCAGGCAGCCAGCGCAAACCCTGTCGATACTTTCCGTACAGAATAATCTGCATGTCGCTCTGAACGGAGTGAAAAGTCTTTGAAAAAGAGAAGATCCTTCACTTCGTTCAGGATGACACAGTAGTTTATTCAAGAGAGCCTATTTCCTTTTCAACAGCCTCAAGTATCTCGCACGATCTGACCAGTTCTGCCATCACTGTATGATCAGGGTATAGTGGTCTGTCGATATCGAGAAAATCAACATATTTTCTTATCACATCCTTTGCTTTTTGAACACCTGCCCCAAAACTGTACTCTTCTTTCCTGAAATCGAGTGCCTGTGCAGCTGCCATAAACTCAATTCCCAGTATTCCGTAGGCGTTATCCAGTATCTGGAAGTTCTTGATTGCCGTGTTCATGCCCATTGATACAAAGTCTTCCTGGTCGGCAGCAGCCGGTATCGACTGAATTGATGCAGGGGCAGAGAGCATTCTTTGCTCAACTATCTGCATATCTGCGGTATACTGGCTAAGCATCAGGCCCGAAAACATGCCGGCACCCCTTGTGAGGAAGGCAGGCAGCCCAACACTTAAGGCAGGATTATTAAGCCTGTTCATTCTTCTCTCAGACATTACGCTTACCATGGTAATACATGCCCCGGCCATATCCATCGGAACAGCAACGGGCGAACCCTGGAAATTAGCTCCGGAGAGCTGGAGGTTTTTATCGGGGAAGAAAATTGGATTATCACCCACACCATTTAATTCAATCTCAACCTGCGACCTGGCATAGGCAAGTGCATCGTGAGCAGATCCTATTACCTGTGGTGCAGATCTCATTGAATATGCATCCTGCACCTTGCACTTTACCTTTCCTTCCTTCAGGTCGCCACCCGAGACACACTTATTTATTGCATTGGCTGATCTTACAGCACCTTTAAATCCCCTTACTTCGTGCAACAGGGGGGTATAGGGTTTCATATTGGCTTTAAGGGCCTCGAGCGACATAGATGCAGCAATCTCAGCCTGTTTGAGCCAGTTATTTGCATCCACCAGCCAGATAGCACTCATGGCTGTAAGTAAATTTGATCCGTTAATTGTGGCCAGTCCGTCCCGTGCCAGTAAACCTGGAACCTCTATACCTGCTTTGTCAAGAGCTTCCTTTCCCTCAAGTAACTCACCCTTATAATATGCCTTTCCTTCTCCCATCATAAGAAGGGCAATCTGCGACATGGGAGCCAGGTCGCCTGAGGCCCCTACCGATCCTTTCTGGCATACAAAAGGAGTAACTCCCTTATTCAGCATATCTACCAGTGTCTGCGTTATTTCGAGCCTGTTACCCGAATTACCGTGAGCATGTACATTTATCCTTCCAAGCATTGCCCCCCGCACATATTCGATAGGAGCAGGGTCTCCAATGCCTGCTGCATGATTATATACCAGGTATTTCTGAAAGTCTTTTACCTGGTCGTCATTAAGAACAACCTCGGAGAATTCGCCAATACCGGTATTTACTCCATACATTATCTCCCCGGCTTTGATTTTCTTCTCAAGCATGGCACGGCAGGCATTGATCCTGTCTACAGCATCCTTATGCAATTCAACCTTTTGCCCGTGCCTTGCAACGTTAACAACATCTTCAATGGTCAGTCCCTGACCTCTTATAGTTAAAGTCTTCATTTAATTATTATTAAAACTGGTTTTTGGAATTATTAAGCCTGAATCTGCCCTGTTTGCCCGCTATCAGGTATTTTCAACCTGGTATCGCCTTTTACAGAGCCCGCTACGGTTTACTTTAATCTTGTATTCGAGCTTCCAGTTGCGCATCTCTTAAATATTAAACTCTATCAAATTTATTGTTTTCTGGTTTCGAATGCAAAAATTTGGAGCGACTTATTTTCCCGGAAAGCTTCTTCAATGCCCTGATCTGCTAATAAAATATGGATTAAAGTCAGAATATAGGCTATATAACATATCTATTATATGCTGTTGACAAAAAAAAGAAATAACTTTGGTATTCTGTGAGATAATTTCACTCACAAATCATATAAATTAAATTGTATATTGATGAAAAAGATTATCTTCTCAATCCTGTGTACTGTTTTGCTGTCGGCTTTCTGTCTTTCTGATCTTACCGGGCAGACAGCTGCGGAGCCGGCTATCCTTACATCCTGCGGGCAGAGCCCCGGACCAATTAAGCTCAAGATATTTCTGACGCGTCTTGGAGTGGCTTATGATTATAATCTTATGGCAACTGCCGCTGACCTGGTTTCGAAAAAGGAAAGCGGTACTCCATACAGCACATTGATTATAGTTACAGGTGCAAGTCTTAAAGGTATGGGTGCAGCCGGTGTTTCGGTTGATGACGAACTGGAGCGTACTGCTGAGCTTATTGCTGAAGCCAGGAAACAGGGTATAAAAATTATTGGTGCTCATATTGAAGGAATGGCCAGGCGTTCTGCCGGAGCCGATCCGGGCGACAATTCCGATGAACTTTCGATTGATGCCGTTTGTCCGAATGCAGACTTTATGATTGTTATGAAGGAAGGCGATTCTGATGGCAGGTTCACAGCTATCTCGAAGGGTAAAAACATACCTTTGATTATGTTTGAGAAGAATAGTGAGATTTCTTCTGTGCTTGAAAAGGTATTTTCAAAATAGGGCCGGTCGTGAATATGTATTTATCTGCCGGGCTTATATTAGCCCTGATGGTTGTGGTTTACGTCATAGCTCTCAGGTTTAAGTTATCTACCGAACTATCCATGTTTGGGGCGGCTGTTGCCGGCGCCCTGGCTGCAGGGCACTGGTTTCCTGCCAGGCATATTGCCGAGGGTGCCATGACCTATATGGACATAAACCTTATTTTTATATCGGCAACCCTCTTTATGAATATACTCAAGGAATCGGGAGGGGTTGCCTTTGCGGTAAGGGGAATAATCAGCCGTTTTCATAAAAGCAGGGTACTGCTGCTTTTACTCCTAACCTTCCTCCTGTTAATACCCGGGGCACTCACAGGTGCCGGAAGTGTAACCGTGTTAATTACAGGTGGTATGGTGGCCATCGTTCTTGGATATATGGGTATTCCTAAGATTAAAGTTGCAGCCATAGTCTTTCTTATTGCCGGCCTTAGTGCAGCAGCCCCGCCGGTAAGCCTGTGGGCGATGATGACAGCCGCAGGTGTAAATATGCCCTATGTAGGTTTTTTCTGGCCACTTCTGATTCCCTGCGTGCTGCTGGCCATATTGACCATATTTATTCTGGGGTGGAAGGGAAGCGCCATCAATGTTGAAAAAGCATTTGAAGAACTACCCGATCCTCCCGGTAAAATGAACTGGTGGAGGATAATAATACCCTTCCTGGCATTTTTCGGTTTAATTTTTATAGGAAGAAAATGGCCTCATAATACACCTGTTGTTGGTCTGCCAATGATGTTTATGCTTGCAGCCCTGCTCTCATGGGTGCTGTCTCCGCGCAAGCTGAAGATTCTGAAGATCTCCTCCGATACAATCCGGCAGCTTTTACCTCTTATAGGAACCCTTACTGCCGTAGGCATACTGGTTCAGATTATGACCCTCACAGGTGTGAGGGGTCTGCTGGCAATCACTTTTATCACCCTGCCCACAGTACTTGTCCTTGCTTCCCTGTTTATCTTTCTTCCTATTACGGAGTCAGTTCTGATGTACGGATCGGCGGCTGTATTCGGGGTACCACTTATATTGCTCTTTAACTCCATAGGCATGGACCCGATTATTGCCCTGGCCGGTATGAGCATAATATGGCCTCTTGGAGATGCACTTCCTCCAACAGCGATAATCGGGAGGTTAACAGTAAATGTTGTAGGAACCGGCGAGTCATATGCTAAATTCCTGAAGAATTGCATTGTGCCCGCAATACTGATTAGCCTTGTTGGAACATTGATGGTAATTTTCAGTAGTGAGCTTGGCTTCTTAACTGGATTATAAATCAGATCTTATGGAAATATTAAGCACAATAATATCTGTTTCATACTACCTTCTGATTGCTTTTATTGTATTCCTGATAGTACGAAACATGATCAAATCGAGAGACTGGAAAGAAGAATTGTTATATATAATTATTCTGCTGCCCTTCCTCTTAAGACTCTTATTCCTAAAATAGCCGGCATGGAAAACAAAGAGATAATACGTAAAATACTGTTCGCTGCCTTTGGCCTGCTTATACTGGTATTTGCCGGCAGGGAGTTTTATTCCCACAGGCATATGAAAGAAACCGTTGTCATCTCAGATGGGGTTGACAGGGTTGCGAAGCTTGGCGATTACTTTGAAGGTATAGCCGGCACCATTAACGATTGTAACCTTTATTTCCTGGAGGGCGACAAGCCCGGAGGCACAATGCTTGTCCTGGGAGGATCACATCCTGAAGAGCCTGCCGGGAGACTTGCTGCTTTGCTGATTGCTGAAAATGCCAGGATGGAACAGGGGACCCTGATAGTTGCTCTCTCGACAAACAGGAGTGCAACAACAGTTACACGGCCCAGCGGTGCTTACCCTGCTTCATACACCATTAAGACCGAATGGGGAGAAAGAAAATTCAGGATGGGTGACAGGTGGTCGAATCCCCTCGACCAGTGGCCCGACCCGGAAGTTTATATTCACTATCCAAGCGGACAAAACCTGGCCTATGTTGATATAAGGAATATTAACCGGACATGGCCGGGCAGGGAGAACGGAACGCTTACCGAAAAAACCTGTTATGCCTTTATGAACCTTATAAGGGAGGAAAAAGCTGATATAGTGATTGACCTCCACGAAGCCGAATTGCAGTACCCGGTTATAAATACAATAGTGGCACACGACAGAGGGCAGGAACTGGCTACCCTGGTGTCGATGATGCTTACTGATTTTGAAGGATTTTCAATGGGAACGGAGTTTTCGCCAAAAAACCTGCATGGATTATCGCACAGGGAAATCGGAGACCATTCGGATGCAATATCTCTTTTATTTGAGGCACCCGAGCCCTTCCTGGATGCAACACGTGGAATAACGGGCGAACGGCAATTGCTTGAAGGGAAGGATGAATTTGTGGTTAAGGCCGGTGAGCACGGACTTCTTTTTTCTCCGATTGATGAAAATGGATGGCCTATAGAGGTAAGAGTGGGTCGTCATACATCAGCAGTGCTTCAGACTATGGAGAGCTGGAACGAGTTTTACCCCGGGAAGGAAATTATTTGTGGCTCTGTACCACGCTATGCCGACCTGCTTGAAAAAGGTGTGGGTGCCTACCTGAGAGATCCGGCAAAAGCCGATAGCAGCAAAATATATTATGAATAATAACCAAATTAAATAACTATGAAAACGCAAAACCTTTTCAGGCAATCACTGGTACTTGTACTGGGCTTGTTCTTTTCTGTTCACTTTACTAATGCACAATTTATTGAACTGAGTGACGAAGAAGCATCATGTACAAGCATTATGGTTGGTGTAAAAGCTACAACCGACGGGTCTGTAATCACAAGTCACAGCTGTGACGGTAACTACCGCACATGGCTGAATATTGTGCCTCACCAGAAGCACGAAGCGGGATCTACGCGGAAAATTCTGTGGGGAACAATGCACACCGAAACATCGTGGGACGTACGTAACGTTTTTGTTAAAGGAGAAATTCCACAGGTTGAGGAAACATATGCATACTTTAATGTATGCTACCCTGCAATGAACGAGAAGCAGCTTGCAATCGGAGAGACCACCATTGGCGGCCGCCGCGATCTTAGAAATGATGAGGGTTTGTTTGTAATTGAACAGTTGCAGGCAATTGCACTTGAGCGTTGTGATAATGCGCGTGATGCCATTCAGCTAATGGGAGACCTGGCCATGGAGTATGGTTATGGCGACTCGGGTGAATGCCTTACGGTAGCCGATAAGAAAGAAGTATGGCATTTCGAGATATTTGGTTCAAGCTTTGTTTACGATAAGCCAAAAGCAGTATGGGCAGCCGTCAGGATTCCTGACGATCATGTAGGTGTGTCGGCTAATATACCCAGGATAAGTACACTGAACCTTAAGGATAAGGATTACTATATGGCCTCCGAAAATGTAATCTCCCTGGCCGAAGAACTTGGCTACTATAATAAGAAGGAAGATGGTGAATTCAGGTTCTGGAAGGCATATGGCGGACGTTCGAAAGCCTTCTCAATAAGGGAATATTTTATCCTGAGTACTATGGCACCCTCCTTAAACCTGAGCCAGGATGTTGATGAGCTCCCATTTTCGGTTAAGCCCGATAAGAAAGTAAGCGTGCAGGACGTATTTGCCTATTACCGCCAGACCTATGAAGGTACCGAGTTTGATATGTCGAAAAATCTTGTGGTGCAGGCCAGGAGACGCTACGGTCAGCAAGCCCCCGCTGAGGGCGAAATGCATACCAGCCCTGTTGTTAATAATTTTATGAGCTATGATATGAGTAACCTGATTAATACCCTTAAGCCTGGTACAATAGAACAGCAGAGAACAATTGCCATAGCAGGATGCTCCTACTCACAGGTATGCCAGGTGAGAGGTTGGCTGCCCGATGAGATAGGTGGAATAGCGTGGTTCTCATTCGATAATCCCGGACAAAGCCCCAGGATACCGGTTTACTCCGGGGTTCTTTCACTTCCTGAAAGTTTTGAGATATGTGCTCAGAAGAGATACCGTACCGATGCGGCTGCATGGCATTTCAGACGTGCCAACAGGCTGGCACAGGTAAGATGGGGTGCTACCAGGGAATACCTTGAGGGAGCAGTGGCTGAATTTGAGGAAAAGGCGATGCGTGAAATACCCCTTATCGACCAGAAAGCAGTTGAACTATATAACCAGGATAAGGGTAAGGAAAGCGTTCTTGATGAGAACGGTAATCCTGTGCCACCCGAATACAGGGTTTTCCTGACCAGGTATACCAACGATTTTGCCAGGGCTGCAATGAGCGAGTGGTGGGAGCTTGGCGATCGCTTCTGGGCTATGTTTGCACGTGGTTTTTAAGTAATAACCAGTAATATGAGAAATATTAAACTAGTACTATTACTTATTCTTGGTACTGCGGTATTTACAAATGCAAATGCCCAGTATCTCGAACAGTTTATAGAGTCTGATAATTGTACCAGCGTAATTGTTGGAAAGAAAGCATCTGCTGATGGATCAACAATGACATCACATAGCTGCGACAGCGGTACCGACCGCACCTGGATTAACCTGGTGCCGCATCGTACGCATAAGGCAGGTTCGGAAACTCCCGTTTATTTCCAGCCCAAGAGGAGCCGGGGACCTGAAGATAATGACATTATCGAAGCCGGTTATATTAAACAGGTAAAAGAAACCTATGCCTTTATTAATACGGCATATCCTGTAATAAACGAATACCAGCTTGCCATTGGCGAAACAACCTTTGGTGGCAAGCGTGAACTTGTATCCGATGCCGGGCTTATTGATTGTCCCGAGCTCTACAGGCTGGCCCTCGAAAGAGCAAAGACTGCCAGGGAAGCAATAAAGGTAATTGATGAACTGACTAAGGAGTATGGTTACAATGATGTTGGTGAGTGTTTTACCTTTGCCGACCCCAACGAAACATGGCACTTTGAAATACTGGGCCCGGGGAAGGGGAAAGTTGGAGCAGTATGGGCTGCCGTGCGGATCCCCGACGATGAAGTAGGTGTTTCTGCCAATGCAAGCAGGATAAGAAAAATAAACCTTGATGATCCTGATAATTACCTGGCTTCAGAAAATGTTTTTTCGCTTGCTCAGGAAATGGGATGGTGGGATCCGGAGAGTGGTGAGGAATTTGAGTTCTGTTATGCCTACGCCAACAGGAGGAGCATGGCCTGTCGCAGAAGGGAATGGAGAGTGCTCAGCCTTGTGGCACCTGGTCTTAACCTCGATCCAAACGGCGAAAATTATCCTCTTTCAGTAAAGCCCGAGAACTTGCTGACTGTAAAAGATGTACTGGATATTTTCCGTGATTACTACCAGGAAACACCTTACGATATGACAGCCTCGCTTATTGCCAGGGATCGCAGGGGAGAGTATTCAAAGAGTCCGGTTGCAAACCCCTTTATGGATTCCGATACGCGAAACCTGCTTGGCGTTGCCTCTGAAAGAACAATAGCATGTCCGAGAGCTACCTATGTGCAGGTTACCCAGTCAAGGAACTGGTTGCCAGATCCTATCGGGGGCATTGTATGGCTTGGGTACGATAATCCGTGTACCACACCTCATATACCATTTTATTGCGGTATTGAGCGGATGCCTGAATCATTCATGGTTGATGGCAGGAGAGAGTTTAGCCGCGAATGTGCATGGTGGGCTTTTCGCAGGGTAAGCCAGTTGTCGTACAATCGTTACCAGGTAATGAGCAAGGATATTGAATCTGTATGGAAAACTATGGAAGATGGATATTTCTCAGATCAGGCAGCATTCGAGCAAAAGATGCTGGAACTCTATAAAAAAGACAGTAAGAAAGTAAAGGAAGAACTGACAAAATATTCTGTTGATCGTGCAGAGCAAGCAGTAGAGCGATACTGGAAACTGGGCGACGAACTATGGACTAAATACAATAACTACTTTTAGAACCTTAAGCCAGCTACAATTATATCATCAACCTGCTCCCGGTCTCCCTTCCATTCCATGTAGCGGGCTTCCAGGTATTCGAGTTGCTTGTCCATTGGCATATCAACAATGCCGGTCAGGCTTATCCTGAAGTTACGGGTACTGAATCTTTTATCCTCAGGACCCCCGAACTGGTCTATAAAACCATCAGAAAAGAGGTAGAGGCTGTCGCCCTTCCTTATCTGGAATTCCTGTGTTGTAAAAGGAGTTGCCTTTTCGAAGTAGCCAATTGGCATCCTGTCGGCCTTGTATTCAGTAAGCTTGTTTCCCCTGAAGTGGTAAAGCGGATTAAATGCGCCCGAAAACTGCACAGTCCTGGTTTTCTTAATTAATTTAAAAAGGCTTATATCCATGCCGTCAACAGCCTGGGTTTCCTGTCCGGTATTATGAAGAGAATTAATGATCTTGTTGCGCAGCTGGCTTAGAAGGTCGGAAGTACTGATATCAATTGTACCTTCACCCGTTAGCTCATTAAGAAGGGATATTCCCAGCATGCTCATAATTGCACCCGGAACTCCGTGCCCGGTGCAGTCTGCCACCGCAAAGTATATATTTCCTTTTCCCTCGGCCGTCCAGTAAAAATCACCACTAACAATATCACGTGGCATATATAGTATAAAGTGATCCGAGAAGTGCCTGCTTATCTGGCTCATATCAGGCAATATGGCTTCCTGTATTCGCCGGGCATAGGTTATGCTGCTTGTTATCTCCTCTTTCTGCCTGAGTATCTCATCTCTTTGTTCCTCGATCTTTTCCTTTTTATTTTCTATTTCCAGGGTTCTTTCTTTTACCTTTTCCTCAAGAACCTTCTTATCATATCTTAGTTTCCGCTGCCTCATATTACTCAGGAGCCACATAATAAATATTGCTGACAGTCCCATCAGTCCGTAAAACCATTCAGAGCTGGTAAAGGGAGGTTTAATATATAGCTTAATAGTTTTAGCCTCGCTGGTATTTCCAAGTACATTCCTGGCCCTGAAGCTGAGTATGTATTCGCCGGGTTCAAAAAGTATTGGTATTTCGGTGTTGTGTGTCCACTCCGACCATTCCTTCATTTTCCCTTCAAAAAAGTACTGGTACTCGTTAGTTGTTTCTTTAAGATAATATGGAGCACTCAGCCTGGCCAGGAGGTTATCTCCCTTCTCCAGGTAAATAATTTCACTATCCCGTATAATATTTTCACTGTTCAGCACAAAACTGACAAACAGCCTGAATTGCTCGTCAGGCAGGTATGTCATGCCGGCATCGATTTCATATATACCGGCTTTATCGTCAATAATCCACCGGTTACCCCGGCTATCAGTATTTATCGAGATTATATTGTCGAAGAGCCTGAGTATCTTAGCTGTTGCATCCTGCTTCACATTAGCTTCTTCCAGGCTTACCCAGCTTTTCCCGGTATTTATCCATGCAGAGGCTTCACCATCGAATATAAACCCGGCAATAATAGAATTTTCCTCATTAAAATACGGGTAGGGTACAAATGTTGCTTCTTCCGCTGCAAAATAATTAATTCCCGATTCTGAAAAATGGAAAACAGTATCATTTATAATACTGACCTTGCATTGTTCAAGGAAATCACTGTCGAAGTAATACCAGTTGCTCTCAGAATACCTGTTATCGATTTTCTTAAAATTGTAAATTATATTGTTGCCTCCTGCCCATAAATCTCCTTTACCTGTAACAGCCAGCGAGTAAACCGGCGAATTATATTTTATTTTGTCAGGCTCATATATGTAGTTCCTGCCTTCCTGCCTTAATACCCGGAGTCCTTCGTCAGAGCCAATTATTAACTGATTATCATGAATCAGCAGGGTGTTTATTTTCCGGTCAGTGTAAACCTGCGAGCTGTTTTTTCCATCAACCAGGTGCAGTCCGGTACCACTTATTGCAAACAGCCTGTTATTTCCCTGGACCAGGGCATCGCATCTTGTATCTATACCTTCAACCCTTTTATACATCCAGCTTATCGATTGCAACTGGCTTACGGTTCTTTTCCTGTATACAGGCTCTTTTAATACGGGTTTGTCTGCGCTTTCTTCCTGTATTGTTTTCACTGCTTCTGCTTCTTCATCCTTTACTTCTTCTTCGACCGGATTAACAGCTTCCTTACTTTCTTTTTTCCTGAAGAGGCGGGAGAATATATTTCTTCTGGGTTCTTCTTTTTCAACTTCTTCTGCAGCTTCTTCTGTCAGTTCAGTAAGCTGATTCTCAAGAGCTTCATTCTTATTCTCTTCCTCATCCTTTTCCTCCTCCATTACCCGGTAATAAACTTCTACTTCCCTGTAGTTTTTTACCTCGTCCAGTACAAACAGACCTTTATTGGTTGCTATGTACAGCATATCATTATACCTGGCACTTGCCACAGGTACTCCTTCCAATCCGGGGAAGCCCGAATAGCCGGTTAGAGGAAGTCTTGTATCAATCCTTGAAACACCACCACTGTGAGTAAGCCATAGCCCGTTATTATTATCTTTTCCAAGGGCGTAAACTTCATCATCAGGCAAACCTGTCTGGTAATTTACCGTATAGGCAATTTTCCCGCTTTCTTTATCGCAGATAAGAACCCCTCCGTAAAGAGTTGAAAAAGCGTAGTATTTTTCTCCCAGCTCGATTCCCCCGTTTAATATATTCTGCTTCAGGTAATCTTTTGAGCTTAAATTATAGTCGTAATACTTGAGTCCGTCGAATAATGACAGGCTGTTATCACTTTTTCCTACAAGAATTCGATTACCCTGGTAGGGAAGCTGGAACAGGATTTCAGTATTTTTGGTAAGGTAGCCTGTAACAATGGGGAAGAGTGTGTCGCTTTCAATCCTGTGAAGCCCTTTCCCCGCAATGTTGATAAAGCTTGTGCCACCCTGCCTTAATACGCCTGTAAAAACAGCTTCCTTATCAGGCTGCCATCTTTTTATTACGCTGCTGTCGGCCCTTGAATAAACCGATACCGAGTTTTCTCCGTAGAAGTAAATTTCTTCCTGTTCGAAAATTATGCCTGAGATTATACCGGGATCAAGTGTAAAGGGAGTAAGATCGTGGTAATTTAAAGATCCTTTATCATCCCTGTCGAGGTAGCCATATGTTCTGCGGCCTCCCACAAATATTTTCCGGGAAAAGGGATCAAACTCCAGCACCATCGGGTTTACCTGTAATTTATAGTTGTTCCACGAATACCCGTCAAAGGTTAAAATGCCATGCCTGTTGGCAAAAAACATAATCCCGTCGCTGTCCTGGCAAACCGACCAGTTCTGGTTGTCAAAGGCATTAATCCCGTCGAAGTGCCTGATATATGGTGTTCCTTCCTGGGCACTTGAAATAAGCGGCAGAAGAACAATAAGCAAGTAAACGACTCTTTTCATACCAGGCAGAATAATGATGTAAATATACTAATTCAGGACTTATTAATAATCTTACTTATCATTTATGGCTATTCTGGCTATATTTGGACAAAAATTATTCTGCAATGGAAGGGCTAAATAAAATATATATTCTCCTCCTTATTGTGCTTGGAGTAGTTGTGCTGATAGTCGGACAATCAATTATTGTACCTTTTATCCTTGCGGTTCTTTTCTGGTTTATGATAAGAATAGTCAGGTCGCTGCTGATGAAGATCAGGTATATTAAAAAGTTGCCTGCCGGCCTTCTCACCACTTTCTCAACTCTTGTTATGCTGGCAGTGCTTGGTTCTTTTGCTACGCTTATTTCGAGTAATATCCAGCAACTCTCACTGGCTCTCCCTCAGTACGAAAGCAATATAAATATTATTGTTGACTCTATTAACCAGAAATTCAGTATTGATATTGCAGGCTTAATAGTTGATTATACTGCTGATTTTGATTTTGCAGGCATTCTTACCGATATTTTCGGTGTTCTTACCTCCTTATTCGGAGATGTGGTAACTGTGCTTATTTTCCTTCTCTTTATCCTGCTCGAAGAGCCCACTTTCAGCAAGAAACTAAGGGCAATGTATCCTGATAATAATAAGCATCAGCACATTAGCGAAATGATAGCCAAGATAAGCACTTCGATAAATGGCTACCTCACTGTAAAAACATTTACCAGTTTCCTTACCGGCTTCCTGAGTTATTTTTGCCTTCTTTTCATTGGGGTTGATGCTCCCTTATTCTGGGCTTTCCTGATTTTTATATTAAACTATATCCCCACCATAGGGTCTTTGATAGCAACTCTTTTCCCGACCATCTTTGCTATGTTGCAGTTTGGCGATATATCTCCTGCAATTCTTGTTGTATCTATAGTGGGTGCCATACAGATTCTTGTTGGAAATATACTTGAGCCCCGGATTATGGGCAGTTCGCTTAATATCAGTCCGCTGGTTGTTATTATTACCCTCTTTGTATGGGGAGCAATCTGGGGTGTGCTTGGTATGTTGCTGAGTGTGCCTATAACGGTAATGATAATTATCGTATTGTCAGAATTTGAAAATACAAGGCCTATTGCCATATTGCTCAGCCAGAAGGGGAGCCTGGGCTAGCTGATCCTGAATCTTTCCGTATCATAAATATATATACCGGGATACCTGTAAGCAGGAGTAGTATTCCCCAGCTTATTACCTCGAAGCCCAGTCCCACAACAGCCCAGAGGGAGTAAAGAAATGCCGGGATGCCCGTAATCATTGCTGCTATAAGTTTCTTTTTTGTGGCTTCCCTTTTACCCCTGGTGTATAATAATAATTCTGCAATGGCTGATAGCACATAAGGTAATAAAACTGTTAGGGTCGACAACCTTATAATAAAACTGAACATGCCTATCAGTCCCCTGCTGTAGTTAATACTCACAAGCAGGCTGGCAAGTATGCTCGAGAATATCAGTCCGAATACAGGAGCACTTTTTTTACTTAGTCTTGAAAAGGCCGAGGGGAATAATTTATCATTTGCTGCTGCCAGCGGAATCTGTCCCTGCAGGAGGATCCAGCCGTTAAGTGCTCCATAGCATGAAATTACGGCAGCCAGGGCAAATAATGCTGCTGCTGTGTCGCCCCATAAGATACCTGCTGCATCAGAAAAGGGCGACTCCGACATAGCCAGGGCAGATGGTTTGATAATACCCATTACTGCAGTGGTGGAAGCAATAAATACTATTGCAGAAAGAAGAGTTCCGGCAATAGTTGAAAGAGGTATGGTGCGTTCAGGCTGTTTAACCCTGTCCGATGGTATTGTTGCGGATTCAAGTCCGAGAAATGCCCAGAGGGTAAGAGCTGCACAGGCAGTTACAGCTTTAATATCGCTTACCCCGGAAAGATTGAGGGGTCTGAAATTCTCAGGATTAAAGTAAAGGAATCCAATAGTACCCATTACAAGCAAAGGAAGTATTTTAATAATAGTGGCAAGAACCTGCACTTTCGCAATAATTCTTATTCGGCGGGTATTTATTAGAGTAAATATCCACAGGACTGCTATAGAAAGAATGGCTGATAAAACCTTATTATCAGCAAGAGCCGGTATAAGTGAGCCAAGGTAGCCTGTACCGGCAACAGCGATTGCAGCATTTCCACACCAGATCGAAACCCAGTATCCCCATGCAACCAGGAAACCAGGAAATTTACCGGAACTTTCCCTGCTGTATGCATAGGGGCCGCCGGGATCTTTTATTATCCTGCTTAAACGTGCAAAAACAAGGGCAAGGAATATTGAACCTGCAGTAGTGAAAATCCAGCCAAAGATTGATATTCCTCCATAGAAAGCCAGGGCCGCCGGAAGCAGAAAGATTCCTGATCCGATCATATTCCCCATTACGAGCGA
Organism: Marinilabiliaceae bacterium; assembly: GCA_036350795.1. Lineage (GTDB taxonomy): Bacteria > Bacteroidota > Bacteroidia > Bacteroidales > VadinHA17 > JAUVKT01. Next base: position 4,609 of record JAZBNV010000001.1, on the reverse strand, counting down.
AGTAGATGACCAGAAACCTATTTTCTGTTCCTTCATGCCTGCTCGTAATATTTTATTTTTTAAATATTTCAGGAGCTTTTCTTTTCAATAATCTTTTCAAATTCTTCCAGGAGGGGGTTCTTCTTATCACATTCAGCTACAACTGTCTGGTAGATGGCCTTGAGGTGTCTGGCAAATATCTCGCTGGCACCCGGTTCGCCCATCAGCCTCCACTCATCAAGACTTATGGCAGGCCATATATCGCCTGTTTCCTGCTGGTAGCTCTCGAGCGAATCGAGTGTAGACATTGCAGTAAGGTAGTCTCCCCCAGGTCCAAGGTCAGTTATTTCTTCAATTAATGAGCCACCACCCCTGCTGTTAAGGCCTTCCTTAAATTTCCTCGATTTTTCAATTATATTATCTGCCAGAACAACCAGGCCTGGCGAGAAAGCCCTGGAGTCGAAATTGCCGCCAACAAAAGGTGCTATTCCCACCTTACCCAGGATACTTGTGAGATGATTCATCCACAGGTCACCTGCTGCATTGATATCCGAACCCCAGCCTGTCCCGCTTCCTGATGTGCCACAATGAGGAATCCTGTAATAATGCATCATTTCGGCACATGCCAGGTTAATAAGGTAGGATCGCGGACTGTAGGTACTTATCATGGATTGCATATTAAATGCAGCAGGCAGACTGCCCAGTATTACCTCACTTCCGGGGCGCGCCACTTGCATAAATACCAGCCCGGCAAGCAACTCAGCATTAAGAAGAGTAAGGGTTCCCATTCCGTCAATCGGTGTGGTGCCACCCGACATGCCATAGTTGGAAAAAATCAGTGGGAGCCCGTTTTCAATCGCCGTCAGCATCTTCGACGTAGTTGATTCGTTCAGGATAAGAGGTGTAACAGGATTTACATAGGGCATAATAAATGGCCTGTCGGATACAGAGCCATGTACCTGCTTAATCAGCTCAAGCGCATTCTCCATAATATTGTCTTCGAGCAGCAGCACAACCATGGGTTTTTCTGTGCTTACATACATATCGGCCATATTGTAAAGATCCAGCAATGATGGATCGCAATCAACCGGTACGCCGGGAGTTGAAACCATATCAAACGATTCAAGCATAGATCCCAGTTTGCACGAGTAGCGTGTGTGTTTCCTGGTAAAAGGTACTATTCCGCCTGTAATAGGATTCTGGTAATTAATATTTGTACAACCGGTCCCGAATCTTGTTCGATAGTCGGTACCAAAACCAAACTCAAAAGCTTCCGAGCCATCCTTGTTGTATATCGATATTTTACCAGGTGCTGTTCCAAGCGCTTCCTCTACTGCCGCAGGCAGTATAATTACCTTGTTACCATCGATCCTGATATGTTCCGACCTTCTGAAGATTTCAAGAGCTTCGCTGCTGTCGACTCTTATCCCCGATTTTTGCAGGATATACAGCGAATCCTTATGAATCTTATTTATATCCTCTTCTGACAGGACTCTTATTTCTGGATGTATACTCATAGTAAAAAGGCTGTTCTGATCAAAGGTAAGAGGATTTATTGAATAATACCTTGCCTGAAAGAGACTTAGCATGCCAGGTCTATACCTGGAGAATTATTTCAGAAATAGCCTGTTTGAAAATCTCCACCCCCGGGCTAATAAGTTCGTCATTAAAATCGTAATCGGCATGATGCAGGGGCAGGGCATCCTCACCGGCACCCAGTCCAAAGAGCGAAGCCTTATATTTACGTGTAAACCATCCAAAATCCTCGCCAAATGGGAAGGGGCGTTCAATATCCAGTATTTTCAATCCGGACCTGGCTGCAGCCGACCTTATTATTTTATTACAGGCCCTGTCATTCTGAATAGCGGGAAAATAATCGTGCTCCACGACAGAGTATTTCAAGGCGTACAGCCTGCAGGTATCATCTGTAATCCTGGTAATTTCCTCTCTCAGGGTTTCGAGCAACTCATCGCTCCAGGTCCTGATTGTGAAATTAACCTCGCCCTCTCCCGGCGAAATACCAAAGTCCTTTGTTCCAATACGGGTATGCACCGGTGTTACCAGCGAATAAGCTTCTGATTTATCGTCCGGGTTCGATAATTTTGTTATTGCAAGGTTAAGTGTGCTTATGGCCAGGGTTGGATTATTTCCTTTTTCAGGCTGAGCCGCGTGAGACACTTTACCTTTAAGTTTAATACAAAGGCTGGTTACAGCCGGCGACATCTGTCCCTCAGCCACTATTACCGAGCTAAGTGGGTAGGCCGGAAGGTTATGCAGGCCAATAATATAATCGGGATTCAGATCCTGAAACACTTTCTCTTCGAGCACGGCCTTTGCACCCACGGCTGTTTCCTCGGCGGGCTGAAAAAGCAAAACCACCTTTCCTCTTTTGAATTTCTGCTCACTTAACCATGGTGCCAGGCCTGCAGTAATTGCCATATGCCCGTCATGCCCGCACTTGTGCGAAACACCTGCGTTTTTCGACTTATACTTAAGTTCTGTTGTTTCATTTATAGGCAAAGCATCAAGGTCGCAGCGTATTACAATCACAGGGCCTTCTTTCCCGAACTCATAAATCACCAGCATACCATAGCCACCAAGATTTTTTATTATGCCGGTGGGATTGTATTTACTGAGAAATTCATAAAGAATGTAAGCTGTATTCTCTTCGTGCCCTGATAAATCAGGATACATATGCAATTTATGTCGTAAATCCTTCAATACTTCAGTTTAAGTCTATTATCCCCCCATGACCTGTTAGCACAAACTTATATTCAGATGGGTCAGGCAGCTTCTTTATCGACTCAGCATTCAGAGGCGGATCCATTGTAAAGACTTCAACAAAGGGAGCATACTTATTATCATCCATCATCAGGTTATCACCTGTTACCAGGTAAGTATCATTAATGGCAAAGCAACATGATCCGGGCGTATGTCCCGGGGTGTGGATAATCCTTACTTTCAGACCATCAAAATCCAGCAGCTGGTCAGAATCAAAAAGTTTATAATCCCCGTATTTCCAGGTATATGATGATCCCATTTTTTCAGTTTCACCATTTACCATCTGTTCCTCTTCCCTGTGCATCCATACTGCAGCGTTTTCAAGTGCCCCGGTAACTCCTATATGGTCACGGTCAGAGTGGGTAAGAAGCAGGGTGTGTACATCCCCTGCCTCAATCCCGAAACTCTTCATTTCTTTCAGTACTTTACCCTCCCGCATTCCCCCGTCAATCATAAGGAAACCCGAGGGGGTCTTAAAAAGGAAGGCATTAACATATCCATCCTTTACACAGAAAACACTGTCGTTTATTTCTTGCGTATCAGCAGCATTAAGCTGCCGGGTGGCTTTAATATATTTCCAGTTGCCTGCAACAAACAGGATAATTAAGACCAGAATTAAAGCCCCGATACTTAGTAATACAATCTTTAAAGTCCTGTTCATAATTGTCATTTATTATGAGAAAATATACACATCCACCCTCTACTTCTTCTTCCCGCTCTTATCAGGGAATGGAGGAATAGGAGCTATTTTCTCGGTCCACTTGCTTATTTCATCAAGAGCAACTTCGATGGCCTTATCAAGCTGGAAGTCGTCGCCCTGGTATAATTTAGCAGGGTCATTCTCAATGATGATATCCGGTGTAACACCTTCTCCTTCAATAACGAAGCTGCTGCCATCTTTGGCGTATGGTCCGAAAAATGGTGTAATTAGTGAGCCTCCGTCAATAAGTGGCTGAGGACCGCTGTATCCAACAACACCACCCCATGATCTTGTTCCTATTGTCTTACCCATCTTCAGTTGCTGGAAACGATAGGGGAAGAGATCACCATCTGAAGCCGAATATTTATCCATCAGCGTAACCTTTGGTCCAAGGTGCATGCCTGTTGGGGATGTTGTTCCCTCTGTATTACCTGCGGCATAGTTCAGGTAGGTAAGCGGTCTCATCAGTCTTTCAATTATCATAGGTGAGACATTTCCACCACCATTACCGCGAACATCAATAATAAGGGCCTTCTTATTCAGCTGGGGATAGAAATATTTCACAAACTCGTTCAGTCCGCCAACACCCATATCAGGAATATGGATATAACCTACCTGTCCGTTAGATTCTTTAGTTACATGTTCAATATTATCCTGTACCCAGTTATAATAATAGAGGCTGGCTTCGTCTGCTATGGGCTTAACAAGTGTTTTACGTGCACCATCCACTTTGGGCTCCTTATTAACTGTCAGCTGTACAATATTACCTGCCTGTCCGACCAGCATTGAGTATATATCGCCGACGTCCCTGGTTGATTTTCCATTAACTTCTATTATAAAATCACCTTCGTTTACATCAACGCCAATATCCTCGAGTGGCGACCTGAGGCTGCTGCTCCAGTTTGCTCCGTCGAGTATCTCCATTACTCTGAAATAGCCTGAACCCTGCTTTTCTAGTTTTGCTCCAAGCAGTCCCATAGGTATTCTCTCCGGCATCGGTCTTTCGCCGTTATTAACATAGGCATGACCTACATTCAGTTCACCAACCATTTCACCGATTATGTACGACAGGTCTGAGCGATGGGCAACATAGGGCACAAGCACTCCGTATTTTTCCTTCATTGCCGTCCAGTCCACTCCATGCATATT